>NZ_SDMK01000002.1:900000-1191396 GCF_004123295.1 Silvibacterium dinghuense
TGGCCTGGCCCGCCTCGCTACCGGTCCCTGCGGATTCTCCCGCCGGGTATCGGGGGCGTTGTGAGCCATCCTGCTGAGTCACCGTGCCGGACCGAAAAGTAGGTCCTCGAATCCAGCTCTGTTGGCACGGCCTTCGGGCGAAATGCGGTCGATTGCATCCCTCCCACATCCGGCTTTGGGCTTTCGCCCGCTGCCGTCACACCGGGACCGGCTCATTCGCCGGGGACCGCGGTGAAACTTCGTCCAGGCGCCCTTTCTTCAGGCGCAGAATCCTGTTACATCGTTCCGCCAACTCTGTATTGTGCGTCACAATCACTGACGTCAGATGGTGCGTATGATGCAACCTCTCGATCAGATCAAACACTACACCCGCCGTCCGGCTGTCCAAATCCCCCGTCGGTTCGTCCGCAAGTAACACCTTCGGTCCGGTCACCAGAGCCCGGGCCAGCGAAACCCGCTGCTGTTCGCCGCCGGACAACTCCCCCGCCCGATGCGTGGCGCGGTCCGCCAACTCCACCTCTGCCAGCCATTTGCGGGCTGCATCGTTGGCTTTCGCAGGGCTCTCCCCACGCGCCAGCAGCGGCATGGCGACATTCTCGAGCGCGGTAAATTCGGGCAGAAGGTAGTGAAACTGCCAGACATAGCCGACCTCGCGATTGCGAAAGGTGGCAGCCTGGCTGGAGGTCATATTTCTCAAGCGGATTGACGCGCAGTATACGTCACCGCTGGATGGGCTATCAAGGGCGCCGAGGATGTGCAGAAGCGTGCTTTTCCCCGCCCCGGACTCGCCTACGATGGCCAGCATTTCCCCGGCCGGAACCTCAAAGCTCAGACCGTCGAACAGGACCAGTTTGCCCCGCCCCGTGGTGTACTCCTTCCGCAAAT
Source organism: Silvibacterium dinghuense (assembly GCF_004123295.1). NCBI lineage: Bacteria > Pseudomonadati > Acidobacteriota > Terriglobia > Terriglobales > Acidobacteriaceae > Silvibacterium > Silvibacterium dinghuense. Next base: position 900,886 of record NZ_SDMK01000002.1, read on the forward strand.
CCACCACTTCGATGGCCTTTGGATGAGACGAGGGGGCAGAAGGTCGCAACGCGGGGAGCCCCTGCGGAGAAAACGACGAATCGGTCGAGGAAAGCTCCATATCTACCTGTATCACTCTTAAACGCAAAAGGGGAAAAAAGGTTTGCACCGGCCAGAGGATGAATTACGGAAAGTAGAGGCAGGCAAAAGACTTCCCTTTTGCGGATCGCTACAACCGGCACCGTCACTCCGCAGCATGCAGCGGCGCGGAAGGCATCGCATGCAGCGCGATCAGCTCCGTCTGCACCCGGCGCCACGCCTTCCGGTTCTTCCGCGTCGTAATCGGAGCGTTCGGATCGGCATAGTACGCCTCGATATCCTGCCGCAGAGACTCCGGCACAGGAACATCCGACCGTACCAGCCGGTCGAGCAGTCGCGCATAGGTCTTATCCGTCAGCGGATACGCCCCCGGCCGCACCGGGTAGCCGGTATCGAGATCGCGGTTTTCCAGCTGCATCGCCAGGCGCGGATCGACCTGGGGCTCGGCCGCAAGCCGGGCCAGGATCTGCTGATAGCGGTCTATCGTACGGTTCACGCTGACCACGTACTTCTCCTCCGTCTCCTGATTCGGTCCGCGAATCGCCAGGTACGACATCGGCCCGATCTTGGGCACGATCAGGATCAGAAAAGCCACCAGATGCGTCCGGATGCCAGGCTCTTTCCGGTATTGCTCCCAGCCATTCTGAAAGTCCGCATCGGACAACCGCTTTTCGAACTGCTGAAAATCAGGGGATGGCAGATCCGCGGGCATGCTCTTCCCGTGAAGCAGAACTTCGCCATACGCAAAATCCGGGACAAAGGTGCGGACAGCCCAGCGATAGCTCTGGGTAGCAGCCCTGCGGTCATGCACGATGCTGCGCAGTTCCAGGCCATAGGTCTCATAAAAGGCCTGGTCCAGCAGCCGCGAGGGCACGCGCAGCCCGATGTGCTGCAGGTAGGCCGAAGGCGCGAACCGCCGCTTGCTGAGCTGGTTCACATCAAAAGCGAATTCCGTCCGGACATGCCCATGCGGACTCTCGTCATAGGTGACAACCGGCCCATATTTCGCCGCGAGGCCGGGAAACTCGATCGCCGTCGAAGGATTCGTTGCATCCTGATGTCCGTAGCTGTCGCCCAGGTAATGGGAGAGCGCCCCGAGTGCGAAGGCCAGCTCGTCTACGTCGCGCGCATCGCGAATCAGCGCCGCAACAAAGTCCCCGGTGCGCACGTAGTGCGTCAGCGCGCTGAAGAACTCCTTCCCGAAGGGGTAGTAGCCCGCATCCTGGATCGCGCATCCGCCGTAAGCATAGGACTGCGCCCGGCGCAGCTCTTCTTCCGTCGTATGCGGATAGCGGCTCAACAGCACCGGCCGGATCGACTCACGCCAGGCAAGATCGACGATCTGCTGATGTGTCAGCACCGAATAACCGAAACCGGATTGCGCCATGCAGGGCAGAAGCAGTGCGGCAAGCAGAATCCGGCAGTGATGAAGAACGCGCATCGTGCACCTATTCGTAGCGCAGCGCCTCAGCCGGCAGCACGCGCGCCGCCGAGCTCGAAGGATAGAGCGTCGCCAGCAGCGAAACCCCCAACGAAAGCGCCGTCACCAATACGCCATCGGACAGTCGCGGCGCAAACGGCAGATAGTCGATCGAATACACCTCCGCCGAAAGCGGAAACCGATAGTGGCCGCCTATCCAACAGATGAGATACCCGAGAATCAGGCCGAAGATGGTACCGATCACGCTGATGAGAAATCCCTGCATCAGGAAGATGCGGCGGATCTGTGCCGGCTGCACACCCAGCGACATCAGCACCGCAATATCCTTGGTCTTCTCCATCACCATCATCGTCAGCGCGATCAGAATATTCAGCGCTGCCACACAGACAATCAGCCCGATCACGATGAAGGTCACCACCTGCTCAAGGCGCAGCGCGTGGAAGAGCTCGCGGTTCTGCTCCATCCAGTTCGTCGTCATGAAGCCCGGTCCCGCCGCCTGCTCAATCTCCTTCGCAATGCGATCGGCGTGGTAGAGATTATCGACTTTGAACGAGATCAGCGAAACCAGATCCGGCTCGCTGAAGAGCGTCTGCGCATCTTTCAGGCGCAGGAAGCCGAAATTCGAATCGTACTGATAAAAGCCGGAGTGAAAGATGCCCACAACGCGAAAGCGTTGCAGCTTGGGCAACAAACCATAGGGCGTCAGCGTCCCTTGCGGACTGATCGCCATCACCGTCGAGCCCACCGTCGCATCGATGGAGTCCGCAAGATCGCTGCCGATCACAATCGGCGGCGTCGCCTCGCCTGCGACGCTGATTGTGTCCTGCGCATCCGGCGCAAGGTCTGCAGCCGAGCCGGCCTTCAGGTGATCGAGCAAACCACTGACTGTTTTCTCATCGCCAGGAATGATGCCCTTCAGCATCGCACCGCCTGAGAGCGACCCGCGCGAAAGCAGCACCGGCTCATAAAGACCCGGCGCATCCGCCGTGACATGAGGCAGATGGCGCAACCGCTCCGTAAGCGCGCGCCAGTCGCGGATGCCGTCATTCTGCACCCGCAGCAGATCCACGTGCGCCGTCGAGCTGACCAGACGATCCCGCAGATCGCGGGTCATGCCATTCGTAATGGCCAGCGCGATAATCAGCGACGCCACACCTACAGCCACGCCCACAATCGAAATCACTGTAATAACGCCGACCACCGCCTGGCGGCGCTTGGCGCGAAGATAGCGGGCGGCAATGAAAAGTTCAAAACGCATGACTGATCTTTTTTCTCACTTCCGCGCTCTTAGCGCACCACGCTCTTTGCGGCCACCATATTGTCATAGCGGTCATATACGCGCACCGTAACCGTGTGCTCGCTCGCATTCACCGGAGCAGGCTCGCCCGGCTGTAGCGGATGCAGCGTTGCATCGAAGGCATAATGCTCGGTCAGCGAGTCGGAGATATGGCCGACCGGCTCGACATACTGCCACGGCCCTGCATCCACGGAGTACTCCGCATGATCGATCGGCGTCGCGGCATCCGTAGCTGAAAGCTCGACATGAATCCTGCCTGTAACCAGTTTCGCCGTCATGCCTGTGATATTCGGCGGCGTCGTATCGATCACAAACCGCTCGCTCACTCGCTCGCCGCTCAGCGCATCGCCCGGATTATGCGAAGGCGCATCGCTGGCCACGATCTTCAGGTGATACGGCCCATCGGGCAAAGCGGCGGCGTCAAAGGTGAGGAAGCGGTCCGTCACCTTGTCCTTCAGGAGCTGCCAGTTCTGCTCGCCATCGCCGCGATAGTAAATCGAGAAGACAAGATCGTCGCCATTGTCGTCATGCGCGAGCCAGCGCGCCGTCACTGCCGACTTGTCGCGAATGCCGGGCAACGGCTCACGCCCGGGCTCCTGTCCCAGGTTGATGATCCCTGCGTTCTGCGGTGTGGGAAAGTTGATTGTCGTAGGCTGAGGCAAGGACGGCATCGCAGCAGCCGTATTTGCTCGCACGCCCGTCTGCACCACAATCTCATCGACCACCGGAGCCACATTCACCGGCAGATAGTTCACTCCGACAGAATCCAGATTGGCGCCCGGATGCAGCACAGCCTTCCACTGTACGAAACGCGCCGCATCGACACCGATCGCACCGTCATTCGGCGTCACCTTTTTCCAGTCGCTCCAAGCTCGCTCGGGGTTTTCAATGTTTCCAGCGCGGGCATAAAGCTCAAAGGCCGAAGCCGGAGCCGCAGCGGAAGAATCCACCTCGGCGCGTCCCCACTGCGAGAAGACTCCGGCATCGAAGACATCGCTGGTGTAGCTGCCGTCTGGCGCGTCGTCATGCGAGAGCAGATAGAGCTTGCCGGTGTTCGCAGTCGCTACCCACGTCCCCCGCGCCGTGTCCGCAAAGCCCGTCGCCTGCGAGGAATCGAGGTGCACAATATCCGCAAAGGTGCCATCTTCCTGGATGCGATAGATTCGCCCGCGATTGCCGGTCGCCGCGACAAGTCCCTGCGGCGTCCAGCGCAGCGCGTAAACAATATCGTCATGCCCGGACCAGAGCTTGCGCGGCGCGCCATTCGCGGCAATCTCTACAATCTCCGAGCCATCGGGAATCACCGTGTTGCCGTTGAATGCCTGCACCGAACCCGGCTGCACAACTGTAATCGTCGCTGTAACAGATACATTTCCCTGTACCGGCAGCGTCGGCAGCGAGTTGTGCCCCTTCTCGCCCACCGCGGCGGCGTAGACCGCTCCCTGCGGTGAAACGGCTACCGAGGTGATCTCACGCTTCGGTGCGTCATAGATCACATATCCCTTGCCATTGCGATCGATGCGGTACACCAGCCCGGTGCCGTCCGAACCTGCGATGAGATTGCCATCCGGCGCAAAGGCCAGCGAGCGGATATGCTCCTCGTCGCTCTTGAAAAAGAGCTCTGGCTTGCCGCCAGGCGCAACCCGGTACACCGCCGCCGGTCCGCCGGCCGCGATGTAGAGCCGTCCCTGCGCATCGAAAGCCATGTCCCAGACATACTTCGGCTTCTCCTGCGTAGCGGCAGGATCGAAAACCAGCGTGGCATTCTCTTCGGTGCGATCCGTTGCCTGCGGATCGAGCCGGTACACCTTGCCCGAGGGCAACGTCGCCGCATACACCGCACCATCCGGCCCGACACGCACCGCCTGCACGCTCAGATCTTTCGTCGTGAAGAGCTTCGTCGTCTTGCCATCGGGAGTAATGCGCAGCACCGTAGCCGGTGTCCCGGTGGCGACATACGCGTTCCCGTCCTTATCGGCGGCAACGGACCAGAGATAAGTCGAAGGCGTCGTGGTGACAAGGCGGCTCGAAGGTCCGGCAATCAGGTGGCCGTCGCTGGTGATCGCGACCCCTTCAGGCTTTCCCTTTTCCAGCTCTTCATAGCTGGATTGCAACCAGAGCTTCGTGCCCTGCGCATGCAGGTGCAATGGGAAGAGGGAGAATGCGAAGAGAGGAAGAAGGAGTGCCGAAGACCGACGCATCATGCTGCAAAAAGTCTAGCAGTGATGCGGGAACGACCCCAATGTCTTGTCATCCCGACCGGAGCGGAGCGAAGTGGAGGGGTCTGCTGTTTTCCAGTCGCATGGGAGCAGTGGCATGAGGCGCAATCGCCCGGACGGCCAGTCCCGCGACCAGAGGGAGCGGAGGCCGAAGGCAATCCGCCCTACGCGGAGCAGCCGCCCTGAGCGGTTAGTTTCCCAGCACCGCGCGGTAGCGAAGCTGCCCCTTGCGCAGCCGTCCCAGCGCCTGGTTGGCCTCGGACATGCGGAAACTCTCAATGCGAGCCCGGATATTGTGGCGCGCGGCCACATCGAGCATCTCGGCAATGCGGCCCGGGCTGCCCGTGTTCGATCCGCAGACGCTGCGCTGCACCGAGATCAGCGGAAAGCCCGGGAGCGAGATCGGCTTCTCCGGTGCGCCGACAAAACAGAGCGTGCCATGCGGACGGAGCGTCTGCACGAATGCGGCCCAGTCAAGATCCGCTGTAATGGTCGAGATAATAAGGTCGAAGCTGCCCGTCAGCTCCTTGATGGACTTCGACTCGCGCGAGTTCACAAAATGATGCGCGCCCAGCTCGCGAGCCTCCTGCTCCTTCGAGGCAGACGTGGAAATTGCCGTCACCTCCGCGCCGAAGACGCGGGCGAACTGCACCGCAAGGTGCCCCAATCCCCCCAGGCCGATGATGCCCACGCGCGAGGTCGGGTTAATGCCCAGGCTGCGCAGCGGCGAATATACCGTGATACCCGCGCACAACAACGGCGCCGTCGTATCGCTCTCCAGCGACTCCGGCAGCGGCACCGCAAAACGCGCATTCACGCGGATCGCATCGGCAAAACCGCCATGCCGATGCACGCAGGTCGGCTGAGCGCTGGCGCAGAGATTCTCTTCTCCCTTGCGGCACCATTCGCAGCGTCCGCAGGAGTTGGCCTGCCACCCAATGCCCACGCGCGTCCCCACCTCCAGCCCGAGCACCGCCGAGCCCACCGCCGAAACCATGCCCACGATCTCATGGCCGGGGATCAGCGGATACTGGCTGATGCCCCAGTCATTGTCGATGAGGTGAGCATCGGAATGGCAGACGCCACAATGCGAGATGCGCACTTCCACGTCGTAGGGATTCAGTTCGCCGGTTTTGTACTTGAAGGGCAGGAGTTCCGCCCCGGCTGCGTGCACAGCATAGCCCTGAATGAATGACATTGCGTCCAACCTGTCGATGATGCGGATCGGAATGCCGGCTGAAAAATCCGCCGGCACGAAGGTCCAACCTATTCTACCCGGATTGCTATCACCTGCTGACCATTCAAAACAGCATCGACCGGAAGCGATGCCAGAGGAATCGCAGACTCGCCATTCAAAGACACAGAATGATGATCATGTCCGGGCTCCAGAGCGTTGGCCAGCGAAAGCGGAACAGCCGTCAGCGTACGCCCTTCCATGCCGATCTGCGGATCGGGAGCGAGCAGCGTTACATAGAGCCGGTCGCTCGCATGCTGAGCATTCAGCTGCGCAATCGTCGCCGTCACATCGAGACCGGGCCCACCCATCTGCGGCGGCTGCAGGATACGGTCGAGCGTGGCCCCATCACTCACCAGCAGGCGCACCTTGCCGCTGGGCAGGTTGGCAGGCAGCGTAATGGGGATGAGCACATTTTTCACCTCGCCATGCCAGGGCTGGAGCGTCACCTGCACGGAAATCGTACTGCCCGCCTTCGCCTCGTTCCGGTCAATGGTCGCCTGCTGAATCTCCACCGTGCGACGGCCGGGGATCGCCTCCACATCGACCGCGATGCCTTCGATCGGTGTGCGCCGCCCGGCATTCTCATACAGCTTCGTGAACGACTGCCCCAGCACCACCGCGGCCATCAGGCTTGCCGGAGCAAGATCGGAGGGAGCAATCAGGTTTTCCAGCTGCACCTCCGGATAGCCCTTAAGCCGCACCTGCGCACGAATGCGGTAGGTCGTCTCCGCGGCATAATGATTCGACTCCATCAGCCCCTGGTATACCGACACCATCACCGCCGAAGGCGTGACCTGTTCCTGATCGACAACCTCCAGGTGCAGCGTCTTCGCATCCGCTAAGCTTCCCTGCTGCGCGATATGCACCGTCAGAGGAATCATGCGCGCATCCAGATGAAACTGCCCCATGATCGCCGTCTCGCGATCCTGCGTAAAGGAGCCGATCGTCGACGTTGTGTTCACAATCTTGAAGGCGTTGTATTCCGAAGGCAGGGTCGCTACCACGTCGGCGCGCGTCATCGGCATCGAAACCGGACCGAACTGCGTAATCGGATGCCCGCAGGCCAGCAGATGCTTCGCATCCACGTAGGTCACCGTGCAGGTCGCAGCAATGTCCAGATCGCCGCGCACCAGGATCGCACTCACCGCCGAGCCCGGAATCACCGGATCACCGGCACTCGCCGCATCGTCGGCCTCTGACCCCGCCCCGCCGATACCGGCCACCGGCATCAAGCCCAGGTCGGGCGCATGCTCCTTCCAAAGCTGCAACGCCTCCGGAGCAAATCCCGAGAAGATCAGCGGTGTATCAATCGGCCGGATCAGCGAAGCACCCGGAACCAGCGCGGCAAGCGAAGCATCCCCCGTTTCTCTCCTGGACACACCCGCAGCCACCGCCTCCGATGCAACTGGAGCGCCCGCACGCGCTTCTGCCACCTGCATCGTCTCTTCAGAGACCTCGTCACGCACCTGCAGCATCTGCTCAATCGGCGTGATGCCGCAGATCGGCTCCTTGCTGAAGACGCCGATGCGATAGGCCAGCGCGCCGGCAAGCTTGCCATCTATATAGACAGGGCTGCCGCTCATGCCCGCGACCACCCCGGTATATTCCGGCTTCTGGCCATGGAGCCGCGCCAGAATCATGTCCTGATGCGGGCCGATGGCATTGTGCAGCACGCCGAGAATTTCAACATCCATGGGCTCGGGCGCTGTGCCTTCAAAGACCGTCCATGCCGTCCCATGCAGGCCGCGATGCACCTGCGACAGGGGAAAAACCGTATTGGAAGGAGGCGGAACAGGAGTCTCCGCCTGAAGCGCTGCGCAAGAAACACAGGCAAGAGCCAGCACGAGCCGGGACGTACGGCGAAGGAGGTCCAAAGTCAGACGGTGCACGCTTTTTAGACTAGAGCAAAGCAGGCTCCGAGGCACAGATCACATCCCGCTTGCTGAGAACCGGCCTTGAGACCACAATGGTGGCTAGCCATGAAATCCGTCTCCGGCCGTTTTGCAGTTGCGCTGACTTCACTGCTCGTCCTCGTTCCGGGATCAGTCCAGGCTTTGGGTCAGCAAAGTGACTCCACCACCCAGCCTGCGCAGCAGCAGACGACGCAAACCTCGACTCCGCCGCAGCAGGATCAGACTGCGCCGCAGGATGGCGGCCCGACCGGCGACAACGGCGCCATCGCCATCCCCAAGAAAAAAGAGAAGGACGATACTCCCCCCCCGCTGCCCCCGCCGCCACCGAAGAACCCCGCAGGCATGGGCACCCTCTCCCTGCGCGTAAACGTGCCGGAAGTTTCAGTGGATGTAGGCGTGATCCTTGAGAAGACGCACCAGTTCGTACCCAATCTGCAGCAGGCGAATTTCCGCGTATGGGAAGACGGGCAGCCGCAGCAGGTCACGCACTTCCAGCAGATCAAGGCGCCCATCACCGCCGTCATGCTGCTGGAGTTTGCAGCCAACAGTTATTACTTCATCAATGACATGCGCAACGCCGCCTGGACCTTCGCCCAGCAGCTGCGTCCGGACGACTATGTCGCCGTCATGACCTATGACATGCACACTCAAATCCTGACGGACTTCACCACCGACAAGCGTCAGGTCATGAGCGCGCTCAACACGCTGACCCTCCCCACCTGGCACGAGACCAATCTCTTCGACGCGCTCTACCAGACGCTCGACCGCCTCAGCCGCGTCGAAGGCCGCAAGTACATCGTGCTCATCTCCTCCGGGCGCGATACCTTCTCGAAGATCAATCTGGACAAGGTGCTGCAGAAGATCCGCGCCACCCCCAATGTCACCATCTTCACCATCAGCACCGGACAGTGGGTACGGACCATGACCGAAGGCCGCGGCGGCATGAGCGGCCAGATCCGCGACATGAACTACCTCCAGGCCGACAACCAAATGAATACCTTCGCGCGGATGACCGGCGGCATGTCCTTCTTCCCCCGCTTTTCCGGGGAGCTGCCGGATGACTTCGGCATGATCAACGAGTCGATCCGCAACCAGTATGTGCTGACCTACACGCCGACCAACCAGAAGCTCGACGGCACCTACCGCAAGATCCAGATCGAGCTGGTCGACAACGAGGGCCACCCGCTCCGCATGCAGGATGAAAAGCACAAGCCGCTCAAGTACGACATCATCTCCCGCGACGGTTACAAGGCCAAGCAGGAAGTCGAATAGCCTGAAACGGAACGCCGGAAGATAAATTTGGCCCGCCGGGGCGACTTTTGAGCGGCACTGCGGTTGGATACCATTGAGGCGCTGATTTCAGGCAGAAAAGAAGGTATCAGCGCTTGGAGCCTGCCATGCCTCTCCCCTTCCCAACACGCCGGGCCTTTCTGAAGAGCGGCGCCCTGGCTGTCGTCGGCACTGCGGCCATCCCTTCCTTTCTCACCCGTTCGGTTCTGGCCCAGGCCACCACGGCGCAGGCTCAAGGCAAGCGGCTGGTGGTCATCTTCCAGCGCGGCGCAGCCGACGGCCTGAACATCGTCGTCCCCTGGCGCGAAAAGGCCTACTACGACGTACGGCCCACCATCGCCATTCCCCAGAAGCAGGTACTCGATCTCGACGGATTCTTCGGATTCCATCCGGCCATGGCCCCTCTGAAACCGCTCTGGAACCAGAAGCATCTGGCCATCGTCCACGCCTGCGGATCGCCGGACCCGACGCGCTCCCACTTCGATGCCCAGGACTTCATGGAATCGGGCACCCCGGGCATGAAGGCCACCAACGACGGTTGGCTGAACCGCGCCCTCGCCACCGAAACCCCGGCCCATCATGGCGAGTCCCCCTTCCGGGCCGTTGCGCTCGGCACGCAGCTTCCGCGCACCCTGCAGGGCCGAATACCGGCAGTAGCCGTCAACAATGTAAAGAACTTCACCGTCGGAGCCGCGGAACCCACGCAGGATTTCTCAACCATGTACGACGAGAGCGTGAATGCCGTTCTCCACGGCACCGGGCAGGAAACCTTTGAAGCCGTACGCATGCTCAAGGCCACCAATCCGGCATCCTACGTTCCCGCGGCTGGAGCAAACTACCCGAACACCGCCTTCGGCAACAGCATGAAGCAGATCGCCCAGCTTCTCAAAGCCAATCTCGGCGTCGAGACCGCCTTCGCCGACATCGGCGGCTGGGACACGCATCAGAACCAGGGCTCCGTCAATGGTCAGCTTGCCGGCCGCCTCAAGGAGATGAGCGAGAGCCTCGCCGCCTTCTGGACCGATATGGGAGACCAGGCTGAAAGCATCACCCTGGTCACCATGTCCGAGTTCGGCCGCACCGTCCATCAGAACGGCACCGGCGGCACCGACCACGGCCACGCCAATGTCATGTTCGTCATGGGCGGGCAGGTTGCCGGAGGCAAGGTCTACGGCAAGTGGCCCGGCATGGAGAAGAACCAGCTCTACGAGGAGCGGGATCTGGCCATCACCACCGACTTCCGGCAGGTTTTAGGAGAGTCTGTCTATAAAACACTGGGAGCCCGGAATCTTAATGCCGTATTCCCCGATTCCGGCATTCAATCCAATCGTTTTCCTGGACTCCTTAAAGCATAACTTGAAGGCATCCAGCTAGTAACGACTCCGCGGCTTCTCTCAAGCGATACTTCAGAAACAGCCTGCAACAACAGAAAAGGCAGGAGCCTGGCTCCTGCCTTTCTCGTTTCTCAGACCGGGGCAGAAACCGGAGACCTCAGCCTTCCGGTTCCAGGATCTGCAGGGCGAAAGGCTTCTCCAGCAGGCAGGACATCGTCTCGATCCGGTCGAGTGCGCGCCGCAGACAGGAGCTGGTACAGGGTTCAACCGTCACCACGAACGGCAGATTCGAGGTCTCGAAGCCCGGCTTCTGGAAGATGGCGTGGATGTTGATCCCCTCCACAGCCAGCGCCTGCGCAATCTCCGCGATGATCCCCGGACGGTCGTCTACAACAAAGCGGATCGAGTGCCGCAGCAGGAACTCGCCGCCCAGTGCCGTCTTGCGGCTGGGCAGATCGACAGCCCGCGAGCCGTGCGCCATCGAAATCAGGTCTGAGACCACAGCGACCGCCGTCGGATGACCACCGGCGCCATGCCCGGAGAAGACCACGTCTCCGCCGTATTTGCCGCCCACCAGCACCGTATTCTCCGTCCCGTGCGACCAGGCCAGCGGCGAAGCCTTCGGCACCAGCATCGGTCCCACGCTCGCCAGTACATCGCCCGAGGCAAGATCCTCGCCGCGAATCTCTGCCCGCGAAATCTGCCGGATCGTGCAGTCCAGCTCCTTGGCATAGGCAAAATCAATCGCCGAAACCGCGCGAATCGACCGGCAGGGGATCTCGGACGGATCAAGGTCGGCGCGCAGCGCCAGGCGGGAGAGGATCACCAGCTTGGCACGGGCGTCGAAGCCATCCACATCCTCCGTCGGATCGGCCTCGGCATAGCCGAGCTCCTGCGCTTCCTTGAGCACGTCGGCATACTCGGCGCCCTGCTCCATCTTCGAAAGGATGAAATTGCAGGTGCCGTTCAGAATGCCCTCGATGCGCAGTACCTGATCACCGGCAAGTCCCTGCTGGAGGCCCGGAATCACCGGGATACCGCCAGCGACCGCCGCACCATAGAGCAGATGCGCACCCTTCGAGCGGGCCAGCTTCTCGAGCGCAATACCCTGTGTCGCGATCAGCTTCTTGTTTGCCGTCACCACCGACTTGCCCGAGGCCAGCGCACGCTCCACCCAGCCAGCGACGGGGTCAAGCCCGCCCATCAGCTCGACGATGACATCCGCATCGGAGCTCAGAATCGTCTCAATGTCCTCCGTCCAGCAGACCGTCGAAGGCACCCAGTCCTTCTTCTTGCGCGCGATGTTGCGGTTGTAGATGTGCGTGAGCACCAGGCCCTGGGGCTGGCGATCGACGAGAATGCGCGCGACCGAGCTGCCAACGGTCCCAAAACCAAGAACGGCGACTTTCAGAGGAGATGCAGGTGACGGCACTTCTTGCTCCGTGAGTGAGGTTTGCTCTTAGGGTATATGACAATCCGCCTTTACCTGCCCTCGCTTGCAGGCATGCTTCCGGAGAGAAAGGACTGGAGTGGAACCTCGTCATCTTCCTCGTCATGATTTTCCGCATCTGGTTCCGGCGCGGGAATCAGCGGAATACGCAACTCGGCGCGGCAGCCGTGAGGCTCGCGGTTCATCAGCTCGAGCGTTCCGCCATGCCCCTCGGCGATCTGCCGGGCTAATGCCAGGCCGACACCGCTGCCGGATTTCTTCGTGGTGTAGAAAGGCACAAAAAGATTGGACGGATTGGTAAGACCGGGGCCGTTGTCTTCAATCAGGATGGCAAGCTGCTGCGCATGCAGACGGGTACGCACCGTCACCTCGGGCACCGTAAGATGCGCATCCAGCGGCGCGGCCGCGGCATGGATACCTCCACCCTGCGCCTCCTCCGCGGCTGTCTGCGCAGCTTCCACCGCATTGCGGATCAGGTTGATCAGCAGTTGCTCCATCTGGTCGGGATCAGCCAGAACCTCAAGGCCCTGCACGTCGTCCGCAGGCTCAAGCATCACTTCCAGTCTCTGCTCGAGGCGCACCGTGCGCTCAAGCAGAGGCCATACCGCGATGGGGCGCAGTACCGGCGCAGGAAGCTGGGCCAGCTGACGATAGGCCTGCACAAAGCGATGCAATGACTCGGCGCGGCCCTCAATCACTGAAAGTCCTCGATCGAAGTCCGGAGGCACAGCCGCGGCTTCCGGTCGAGGCAGACGGCTGCGCAGGCTTCCAGCAATCGACTTGATCGGTGTCAGCGAATTACTGATCTCATGCCCCAGCACGCGAATCAGCCGCTGCCATGCCTGCCGCTCCTCTTCACGCAGCGCCGTCGAAACATCGGAGAGCATCACCAGCGTATGCGGCTCGCCGTGCTGGCGGAAGGTGCTGCGGTGCACCATCCAGCGGGTGGGCGAGCGTGCAGGCTGCCCTGCAGACGCAGGAGAGGTGCCGGGATGGCCATCGAAATGAAGGATGCCTTCATCCGGCTGCTGCAAAAGATAGTCCAGTCGCAGATGGATCGCGAAGCGTCCGAGATCGCGGGCCGGATTCAGAACAAAGAGCCGCTCCGCAGCAGGATTCACCAAACGCAGCGCCTGGTACTGGTCAAAGGCCAGCACCGGAGCATCCAGTTCGGCGATCACCCGCCGGAAGAGCGCCGCAGCCTCGAGTGCTCCCAGCCGCTGCGCCTGGTGCATGTCTGCCAGTGCGTTAATCTCAATTGCCAGGTCGCCGAAGGGATCGTCCGGCCGCGCTCCCCGTGCGCGGAAGGAATAATCCTCCTCGCGCAGTGCCGCTACCACGTTGGCCAGCGTCTGCAACGGGCGCACCACCTGATCCATGAAGGAAGCAATGGCCAGCAGCATGGCCAGCGCGGCAATGGTCATGATGCTGACAATCGCCGCAGCCGTCAGCCGCTCCACCATCAGCAGCCACAGCAGAAATCCCAGAGTCGGAAGGCTCAGCAGACAGGAATAAAGCCGCAGCCGCGCCTCGAAGCTGAGGCGTCCACTGATCGGCCGGTTGTGTTTACCCCTGTTTCGTCTCCGGGAGTTCCTAGATGCCATACTTTTCCATCCGCCGGTAGAGCGCTCCCCGGCTCAGGCCGAGGGCTTCTGCCGCCTGACTCACGTTGCCATTGGAACGCGAGAGGGCTTTGCGGATGAGGATACTCTCGACGGACTCCAGACTCATCTCTTCGAGGCTGGGACCGAGGTTGGAAGAGCCTGAAACACGACCCTGCGAGAGGCCGAGATCGATCGCTTCAATCTGCGATCCGCGGGCCATCAGCACCGCACGCTCGATCGTGTGGTCGAGCTCGCGGACATTGCCTGGCCACACATAGTGCAGCAGAGCCTGGATCGCGCCGGGGTCGAACCCCGCCACCTGCTTCCGGTAGCGCTGCGCATAACGGGCAAGAAAATGCGCGGCAAGCAATGGAATGTCCTCGCGGCGCTCGCGCAGCGGCGGCAGGTGAATCTCCACCGTATTCAGGCGGAAGAGCAGGTCGGCGCGGAAGCGTCCGGCCTCCACTTCGGCACGAAGATCGGCATTGGTCGCCGAGAGCACGCGCACATCCACGCGCCGCGTCTTCGACGAGCCCACGCGTTCCATCTCGCCTGTCTCCAGCACGCGCAGCAGCTTGGCCTGCTGCCGCATCGGGATATTGGCAATCTCATCGAGAAAGAGTGTGCCGCCGTCGGCCAGCTCGAATCGGCCAATGCGCTCGGTGCGTGCATCGGTAAACGCGCCCTTCACATGCCCGAACAGCTCGCTCTCAAAGGTTCCCTCCGGCAGCGCCCCGGTGTTCACAGCGACCAGCGTGCGCGAGGCACGCTGCGACAACGCATGCAGCGTCTGCGCTATGACCTCCTTGCCGGTGCCATGCTCACCGGTCACGAGCACATTCGCATCCGAGGGGCCGATGCGCGCCATGGTTGCCAGCACCGACTGCATTACAGGCGCAGTGGCGATCATTTCCGGCAGCCCTTGTGCGCGCAGCATGCGGTTCTCCGCCTCCAGCCGCTGGGCCCGCCGCACAGCCTCGTGCAGCTCAATCTGTGTGCGCAGAATCGTCAGCAGCCGCGCATTGTCCCAGGGCTTCTGGATGAAGTCCTGCGCACCGCGCCGCATCGCTTCGACGGCAACCTCCACGTTGGCCCAGGCCGTCATCACAATGACCGGCATCTGCGGATCGTAGGACTTGATCTGCGACAGAAGATCGAGTCCCTCCTTGCCCGAGGTCGTATCACGCGTGTAATTCAGATCGATCAGCAGCGCGTCGTAGCTCCCGGACATGAGTGCTTCCAGCACCATGTAAGGTGAGCGCGCCGTCTCCAGGCGAAAGCCCTCGGGCTCAAGAAGAAGTTCGAGGGCTTCCAGAATATGAGGCTGGTCATCGGCGACAAGCACGCAGGGCGTGCGGCGAGACTCTGCCACAACACCCGCTGCTTCAAGTTGAGAATTCATAGCCATGGACTGCTTTCAAAGACAACTCTTCAGGGTAACGCGAGACGCTACCCCCAGACAGATCTTAGTGCGTGACGACTCCGGACTTCGCATCGTCGATCGACACATCCATGCGGTCCAGCGTGCTGCCGGTTGCGCGATCGATATCGACCTTCGTCTTCTCGTAGGCGCCCTGAGCCACAGCCAGCGTTGACTCCGCAAGCGCGAGCGCCTGCTCCGAGGTAAGCGTATCGTAGCTCGACATAGCACCAAGCTGTTGCTCCTGCTTGGCAACGTCGAAGGTTTTCTGGGCCAGGTCGCGCGCCTTCTCCGCCGCCAGCACGCGGGCCTTGGCCTGCTGCAGAGCATACTGCGAGTTGCGCACGTCGAAGCGGATCTGTTTCTTTTGAGCCTCGAAGGTCAACTCCTTCTGACGATATTCAAGTACAGCACGGAACTGGTCAGCCTTTGCCACGCGGTTGCGCAACGTAAGGTTGAGCTTGAAACCGACGGTATATTCCGGCGACGAATAATTGAAGGTATCCTGTAACGCACCCCCGATGCCCCCGGGCAGTGTCGTCGAGCAGTACTCCGCGCTATAGCCGGCTTCAAGGCACGCTGGATTCAACTGCCCGCCGTAACCGGAACCATAGAAATTGCCATACAGGCTGAGCGACGGCAGCAATTCATTTTTGACCGTCTTCAGATTGTTCTGTGCAATCTGCATTGCCAGGTCGTCCATCGAGACATCCGGACGATTCTTCTCCGCCTGCTCGATCAAAGCATCGATGGGAGCATCCGAATTCGGATCGTCTGAGCCTTGCAGATCGAGCGGAATCACCGGCATTTCAGCCAGCGCCGGATCGTCCAGCGTCTTGGTCAGCGCGTCTTTGATGAGCATCTCGTTCAAATGCAGGGTGGCCTTGGCGACGGTCAGATCGCCTTCGCTGGTAGCCACGGCGGATTGATCTTTCATCACCTGCATCGCTGGAATCGCCTTCAGATCGAGCTGCTTCTGATCGTCGGAAAGCGTCTCGTTCGCATAAGCCAGCGAATGCTCCTTGATCTGCTCATCCTGATAAGCACTCACCAGATCCCAGTAGATGTTTTCCACTTGTGTCACCGTGGCGATCACCTGGGCACGGAAGCCTAAGTCGGTGAGTTGGCGATTCTTCTTGGCGATATGAATGTAGCGCTCGTTCGTGGCAAGCCCGAACCCCTGCAACAGAGGCTGATTCACGGAAAGCTCAAATGCGGAATAAATCTGCGGATTGAGAATATTTTCCGGAATGTTCGAGGTCTGCCGCTGCCCTTCATAGTTCAGACTGAAGCTCGTACCGGTCGGATACGCCTGCGAATAGCCGTAGAGAAATTCGATCGTGTTGTACTTGACAGTCGGGATACCGTAGAGGACGCTGTTGGTCTCGGTTGCCGTAGTGTGATCGACAAATCCCTGCACGCTCACAACCGGATCGAAGGAGTTGATCGCACTGCCAGCGCCGAGCGTCGAGGTCACAAGACCACCCGCACCGCCGGCGCCACCACCGCTACCAGTTGCCGAAACACCAGCGTTCGAAGAAGACGTTCCTGATGCCCCGCCCTCCGTATTCGATGAGACATTCGTAGCCACACCATTCGCCTGGCCGCCTGCCTTTGTACGGAGAATATCCGTATCGGCAATGGGCAGGTTGTAGCGATAGAACGCGATATCGAGATTGTTCTCAAGCGCCAGCGCAATCGCATCCTTCAGGGAGAGATAGAGCTTGCCGTCGCGCATCAGCGACCCGAGACGCGGTGAGTTCGTCAGGTTCGCCGCCGGCACATCACTGGCCCTGTACGGCGCAAACGGATTGTAGGAGTGCGGCAGCGTGACGTGGAAGGGCATCTGCGGCGCAGAGACCGGCCCCGACTGCTCCTGCCGTGCCATCTGCGCCTGCTGCGCAATGCTGTTGGACTGCGCCGGCTGTGTGGCTGTCGCTGCAGGCGCATTCGGAGCCTGGCTGGTGTCCTGCACCTGCGCAAAAGCCGCAGGAGCGAAACCTGAAGGCCCGAGAGCAATCGCCAGCGATGCTGCGCAGAGACGCTTCCACTGCGGCTGAGGCTGAACGCGAGACCGGGAACTGGGCCGTGAATCCTGACGAGTACCGCGCACTAGACCTTCACCTCCGTGGGAACCTGTAAACCGGGATTCGCCGAATCCATCGTCATCCAGCCATCGCGAACTTCGATCACGCGGCTTCCGAAGGCCGCATTCACCTCCGAGTGCGTTACCTGCACGATCGTGGTGCCCTGGTCATTGAGCTGCTTGAAGAGCTCCATGATTTCCTTGGCCTGGCTCGAATGCAGGTTGCCGGTCGGCTCATCGGCGAGCAACAGCGCCGGCCGGTGAATCACAGCGCGGGCAATGCCCACCAGCTGCTGCTGGCCTCCCGAAAGCTGCGAAGGATAGAGATCCTTCTTGCCGACAATCTGGAAGCGGTCGAGCGTATCGGCCACCAGCCCCTGGCGCTCATTGCGCGGCATGTTCTTGTAGGAGAGCGGCAGGTCGATGTTCTCCTGCACCGTCAGGTCGTCGAGCAGGTGATAACTCTGGAAGACCATGCCGATGTGCCGCTTGGCCAGCTCGGCGCGCTGCTTGCGGTTCATCGCGTGCACCGGCTCGTCCTTGAACCAGTACTCTCCGGCCCATTGGTCGTCGAGCAGGGCGAGAACGTTCAGCAGCGAAGACTTCCCTGCGCCGGATGGGCCCATGATGGTGAGGAATTCGCCTTCGCGGATATCGAGGTTGATGCGGCGTAGCACCCAGTTCTGTCCGGCCCCGGTCTTGTAGCTGCGCTCGATATTTCGTAACTGGATCATGTGCTTCCTTGAAAGGCGGCTGAAGACAAGCGGGTCCATGGCCGCGGGCAAAAGGGCCCGGGCCGCCTGCGCAATCCTGAAGAGCGGCAGACGGCCGGTGTATCAGAGACTCCGAACGAGCACGCGAGCCTTACCGGGCTTCGAGCGCCGGTTCGAGAGCATCGCCTTCGGCAACGACTTTGCCGTCAAAGAGGTGGATGTTGCGCTCGGCATGACGGGCAAAACGCGGATCGTGCGTCACCATGCAGATCGTCGCACCTTCGCGGTGCAGGTTCTGCAGCAGCTCCATCACGGCTTCGCCATTGCGCGAGTCGAGGTTACCGGTCGGTTCGTCCGCCAGCAGGATCGAGGGCGAACCCGCCAGCGCGCGCGCCACGGCCACACGCTGCTGCTGACCACCGGAGAGCTGCGAAGGATAGTGCTTCATGCGGTGCGCCATCGAGACACGCTCGAGCGACTCCTGGACCCGTCTTTTTCTCTCGGCAGCCGACATGCCGGTGCGATAGGTCAGCGGCAGCTCGACATTCTCGTAAACCGTGAGATCGCCGATCAGGTTGAAGCTCTGGAAGATGAAGCCGATCTCCTGGTTGCGGATGCGCGAGCGCTGGGCAAAGTTCAGGTTCTCGACCGCATGGCCGTTGAGCTGATACTTGCCTCCGGTCGGCGTGTCCAGCAGGCCGATGATCGAGAGCAGCGTCGACTTGCCGCAGCCCGAGGGGCCGGACATGGCGACGTACTCACCTTTGTGAATGTTGAGGTGGATGCCCGAGAGTGCGTGTGTCTCGATCTCGTCGGTATAGAAGACCTTGGTAAGGCCTTCGATCTCAATCAGCGGCTGCCTTGTTTCCGTCATGCCCTCTGCTCCTTCTTTCTGATCTCTCAAACTTCGCTGTCAACGCGGCGTGGTGCGGGGTTAGTCGAGCCGAACCTTATCGGTGGCGTCATACCTCGACATGTCGGAAAGAATGACGCGATCGCCTTCCTTCAAACCGTTGAGGATCTGAATCTCCGTCACCGAAGCCTTTCCTACCTTGACCTGGACCCGCGTGGCCGTCTTGCCGTCAGCATCGATGCGGAAGAGGCTGATGGTGCTGTCCGGATTGCCGAAGGCCGGTCGCCCGACATACAGCACATCCTGCAGCCGCTCCTGATCGATGGTGCCGTCCACGCTCAACTGCGGAACCGCGCCCGGGGGCAGGGCTCCATCGAGTGATACGTCAACGGTGCGCGTTCCGTTCACAACAGAGGGATCAATGCGGATCACGTGACCCTGGACGATGCCGTTATGCGTATCGACCTCGGCCGGCTGTCCGAGCTGGATATCGTGCGCCTGCGTCTCGGCGATCTGCAACGCGGCCTTGAGCTTGTCGAGCTGAACAACCTCCGCGACCGACGTGCCCACCGCCACATGCTGACCTACCTGGACCGGCGTCGCCAGCGGAGCGAGCACGCCGCTGATGCCTGCCTTCACCTGCAATGCCGCCGACTGCTTCTCGTAGAGAGCGAGCTGCGCCTTTGCCTGGTCGATCTTCGCCTGCGAAGAAGCCAGCTGCACTTCGATCGCCTTGCGGTTGACCTCGAGCTGCTGCTGGCTGAGATCGTGCTGCGTGGTCAGCTGATCGGCGGTGCCCTTGGACTTGCTGTACGCCAGTCCGGAGATCACACCCAGCTCGTAGAGCTTCTTGTCCGTCTGCGCCTGCAGCTGATCCTGAGAATAGTCGGCATTGACCTGCGCGGCCGCCGTCTTCTTGTCCATCAGCGTACTCTCAAGCGTCGCCTGAAGGCTCTTGTAGTCAGCCTCGGCGCCCTTGAGCGCCAGCTGCGCACTCAGCAGTTGCTGCTCCAGCTCCGGATCGGCAAGATCCATGAGGATCGTATCCGGCGTCACCTTGGTGCCGGGCAATACGCGGATGCGTACCACCGTGGCATCGGTCTGTGCCGGAATGAGCTCGATCGAGTCTTCGCGCGGAACCAGCGTGCCGAGACCGTGCACCTGGACCACCAGCGGGCCGCGTTTCACCGTGTCGGGCCAGATCGTACTGGCGTCAACCGGCGGAGCGGCAGGCTTGAGGCGGTACACGAAGAAGGCAACCGCTGCGAGAGCGACGACTCCGATGACAATCCACACCGCATTGCGGCGCAGCTTCTTTTTCTTGATGTCAGGCCGGGCGATATCCATTCCGACCACACCTAGTGCACGCGGTGCGCCAATCTTTTACACCACGGATGCAACGTGAATTCAATGAGTTAGCGAAGATCATCGTCGCGGCTCTCAAAACCGGCTGGCCGCTAACGGAACGGGGGTGTCCACGAATGGACACCCCCGTTCCCTGCAGGTTTTCTGAGCCCTGAGCTCGGAACCCTGACAACTGCTGTTACGGCACCAGCATCGGCCGGTTGCCCTGGTACGGAAACAACCCCGTCGGTCCAAGCTCGGATGGATACTGCGCGCGTCCGAGGAAGCGGACGAAGAAGCCGACCGTCTGGCTGGCGTAATCACGGGTATTGTTCAGGGCCAGAAAGCCTCCGATATACCAGTGATCCGTCAGGTGGTAAGCCAGCTCGCCATGGAGATCGTAGTTGCTGCCCACCACCGACTGCGCCGAATAGTACGGGTTGTCATTGGCCGTCTGCAGCGAGGGATCGAGCGGAAAGAGTGGTGTCGCCTCTTCCTGGAAGGCCTGCAGGCCGAAGGCTCCAGCCACCGTATAGTGCAGATTCACACCGTACCGGCCGCTCCAGGTCACCGGGATATTCGCCAGCATATAAGCACTGGGTGAGAAGTATCCACCCTGGCCATAGGTGAAGTAGCGCAGGTTATTGGCATAGTGCATGCCGAAGAAGTTCGCGCCGATCGTCAGGTCTCCGGTATCCGGCACAGCGAGCACGTGCCAGTACGCGCCGGCTACACCGTCGATGCGGTGATTGTCTTCGACATGGTGTCCCCTCAGCACCTGCCCACCCATGCCGATGTAGTAGCCCGACTTCGCATCGCCCTTGGCAAACTGGGCATTGAACGCGTTCGAGATGACACCGCCCCAGATATTGCCGGAGTAGGTCGCACTGGCCGAGCCGGGATCGCGCATACCGGCATAGGAGAGCTGCGAATCCTTGACCGCATCGCGATTGAAGGTGAAGGTCAACGGCCCCGCACCCGGCCGCCAGTTGAAACGGCCTGTCACGTTGCTCACCAGGAACTCATACGGCGTATACCCTACGGCGCCGCCCCAGTTCGCAGCCGAGAGCTGCAGCTCGCCGCCCACGCCCGAGGCATTCTGCTGTTCCGCAGCCGAGCCGGGAGCCAACGTGCCGAGCTGATTCGCCGTCGTGCCTCCGCCCACGGTCGTGTCGGTAGTGCTGGCGACCAGCGCGCCCGTGTCGAGGAACGACGGCGTGGTGACGACGGTCAGCCGAGCCGAGCCTCCCAGCGGAGTGGACGCCTCGAATGGAGCCTCGAAGAGCGTGAGCTGGTCGATGCCCGCGGTACCGGTGCGGTGGTTGACGAAGCCGGTGCCTCCGAGCCACGGGCTGTAACCGCCTTCGATCATGGCCAGCTGCATCGCCGCATCCTCACGCGGATCGCGCTGCCTGATGACGCGCTTCGCGCCCCAAGGGCCACGAAGCGGCGGCAGGTTCTGCTGTTGCGGCACATCCGTCAGCGGCCCCTGCTCATTTTGAGCGATGGTCGTCACCGTAGTGGTGGTCTGCTTCACCGGAGCCCATCCGCTGAGAACCTGCTGCGCTGGCGTCTGCGGAAGAGTCGATTGTGTGGTCGTCGTAGTGGTGCTGATCGGCTGCGAGAGATTCAGCTGAGACGGCAGATACGGCGTTTGTCCCGCACCGGTCCCCGATCCTGTCCAAGTCTGGGTAACCTGCTGCGGTCCATATTCCGTCTGCGGCTCAAGATACGTCGCTTCCACCGGCCTCTG
This sequence comes from Silvibacterium dinghuense, assembly GCF_004123295.1. NCBI lineage: Bacteria > Pseudomonadati > Acidobacteriota > Terriglobia > Terriglobales > Acidobacteriaceae > Silvibacterium > Silvibacterium dinghuense. The sequence goes on from NZ_SDMK01000002.1 coordinate 922,918, forward strand.
GGCATCCGCGAGAGCTGCCGTTGCGGTGTTGTAAGCCTCGATCGAAGCCGAACCGCTCGGGACATACTCGATCGCGCGGCTGGAATCGAGCGTCAGCTCGACAGGCGCGGAGCTCGGCTGCGGCATCGGCGCCGGGCTGGCCACGGCGAGGGTATTCCAGTGCGCCTCCGTCGGATTGGCTGCGGTAATGCCAAGATGCAGCTGAACATTGCCTCCGCTGCCGTCCGGATTGGCAGTGGCAAGATCGGCATCGGCGCGGGCCTGCGGCAGCGCGGGCGGTGCAAAGGCATCGGAAGATCGCGCCCTCTCCGATACTGGCTGCTGCGTGATGCGCTCCCCGGGAACGGAGTCCGGCATGCGTCCGGCCTGGATCATCGGCATATGCAGCGAAGACTGCGGAGAATAGTCTCCCAGACGCCCGCCTGCCGAGGCGCGCCCGGAACTGTCCGGAGCCGTGCCAGATGAAGCAGAGCCGGATGAAGCGGAACCGGAACCGCCACTATAGATAGTCACCGTGTGCGTGGTAGTCATCGTGCGATCGCCGGAAGCATCGGAAGAAGAGCTGGCCGGACGACGGCGACGTATCTGCGTTGTGGCAGGTGAGGCCTTGGGTTCAGCGGTAGTGGTGGTAGTGATACTGCTGGAAGCGGAAGGATGAGCCACTGTCGCATGGCGTGCTGCCGTGTGCGCAGGCGCGTATGTCGTGGTCGTCGTTGTTGTCGTCGTGGTGCGGGAACCGTCGCTGATTCCCTGCCCGTTCAGGTTCACAGGCGCAGATCCGGTATGCAGCGGATCGGCTCCGAGCAGCACCGGAGTCTGCGCGGTCGCCACATCGGTTGTGCCGCTGTTGTTGTAGCCCGGAAGCGCGGGCGCAACCTGCGGCGATGTCTGTCCATCCGGATCGAGCAGGCTGGCAAGCCCGGGCGTTGAAAGGCTGCGCGACGGATTCACAATATCCGGACGGTCGAGAATGTGAGCCAGCTGGTTTGCCGGACTGACCGGAGGCATCGCGGCAATCGAGGCCTTCCAGTAGGCCGCTGCGCGCGCGTTGTCGCCGCGCGCCTGCTCAAAGCGAGCAGCCAGCGCCAGCACATTTGGATCGTTGGGATAGGTCGCCATGGCCTTGTTCAGCCAGCTCTCGGCCTGCGTCAGATTGGGCACAGCCAGCGCAGCGCCGATCATTCCCTGGTAATCGGAAACCGTCGGGTTCTGCATCGCATCGGCCAGCTCCGGCGAGTTGTAGATCGCCAGCGCCTGCTTCGGCTGCCCCGCGCGGAGATAGCCTCCTGCCAATGCTTTCGTCACATCCGGATTGCCGGGAAAGGCCTGCTGCGCAGCGGTGAGAATCTCCAGCGCCCGGTGCGAGTCATTCTGCTCCGTGGCCTGTCCGGCGCGGCGCACGCTCCACGAGGCCCAGATTGTCTGCACGCGGCGGCGCTGATCGTCGGTGAGATCGGTGCGGCTGCCCAACGCCATGAGCGTGCGATAGAGATCGCGCTCCGCCGTAAGAGCTGTCGCACCGATCGCATCATTGCCCGCATTGAACAACAGCCATGCGCCCTGAATATCCGTGTCCGCGGGTGGAGCGATGTGCCGGGCACGGTAATACCCCTGAATCCCGGTAATGATCTCCAGCGCGGCGCGCTGGTTGCCGGTCGCAGCGTAGATGGCGGCCACAGTCTGCAAATAATCGGGATCGGACTCGAGCTGGCGGCGGATCTCCGGCGGAATCTGCTGAATCTGCGCCAGCGCATCGGTGTCGTGTCCGGTCTGATGCAGAGCGGACATCAGTCCCTTCCAGCCATCAAGATGCTCCGGATGCGCAAGGAGCACCTGCCGGTAAATGGCATACGCTCCGGCCGGATCATTCTGCTCAAGCCGGATAGCGGCGATCTGCAGCTGCAACGCAATGGGAACGGTCTGTCCCTTGCTGGAAACGAGTTTTGCCGCCCGCTCGAGAAATCCCTGCGCAATATCCGGATGATTCTGCTGCTGATAGATCGCAGCCACCAGCGACAGGAATCCTCCGTCCTGCATCGCCGATTCATAGGCAGAAGGCGGCATGCGTTCGATGGTCGCAACCGCATCCTCATCGTGATTCGACTGATGCTGGACAGAAACCAGTCCCTGCCACGCCGGAACATTCATTGGATCGTCGGCAAGGATGTCGCGATAGAGCCCCGCAGCCTGCTCGTAGCGCTGGTTCGCCGCTAACAGACCGGCATACTGCAGACGCGTTGAGGTCTTCAAGCCTCGGCCGTTATCCGGGAAAGGCAGTGTCAGCGCCTGCGCCAGAACGCGCTGCGCCTCGGCATCCTGACCGGTGGCCTTGTAGGCTGCGGACAGATTCGTCAGGTACTGCGGGTCCTGCGCCAGCGGGTCGCGCACAACAGGCGGCAGGCTGCGCGCCGTCGCCAGGGCATCGCTGTACTGCGAGGACTGAACCTGTGCATCGAAGAGTCCACGCCATGCTTCGCGTGAAGCAGGCTGCAGCTTCACCAGCTTCTGGTAGACAGAGACCGCATCGACAAACTGCCCGGCCTTCATGTATGCGCCGCTCAGCCCTTCGAGCGCCTCCGGCGCATCGGGACGAAGCGCAAGCGCGGCCTGGTAGCTGGCAATGGCATCGGCCGTGCGGTTGTCATTCAACGCCGCAGTCCCCTGCTGCATCGTGTTCCAGAAGCGCGCTGTCACCAGCGAGTTCTCCACGGCATGATCGTGCGAACCGTTTTGCTCCGCCTGCTCGAGATAATGCACGGCGTCGGCGAAATTACCTTGCTTCATGCGCACAAAACCCATGCCGGCAAGAGCACGAGGATTGTGCGGCTGCTGCGCGAGCAGCGCCTGGAAACGCGACTCGGCCTCATCCGCACGGTTTGCGGAAAGCGCCCGATACGCCGCTCCCTCCGCGGCATTCTGCGCCGTAGCTGGGCTGGGAGCCGTCTGCCGCGCTTCGGCCTCGGAGAGGCTGCGCGCCAGATTTTCATCCTTATGCTCTTTGAGGTAATCACGGATGGCCGGCGCAGCGCCCGGGTTCTGCGCGTCCCAGACCAGGGCCTGGTGCAACGCAGCCTGCGCATTCGCATCCTGTCCCTGTTCCCTCAGCAGGCGCTCACCTTCCACACGAGTCTTCGGCGCGTAGGTCAGGATGCGGCCAAGCGTAATGGCATAGCGATTATCCCCGGGGTATTTGCGCACCAGCCCGCGCAGCCCTTCAATCGCGCCGTCCCGCTCCGCCGGCACGGAAGCCATGGTGTCGTAGTAGGCAAGCGCCCAGTCCCCATCCGGAGGCTGGCTGCCGAAAATGCCGCGATAAGCTGCCAGCGCCTCCTGCGGATGGCCATTCTGCGCGAGCTTCGCAGCCTCTTCGAGCCGCTGATGCTGCACCCGCGCGCTGGAAAGATTCTGAATATGGGAAATATTCGGATCGGCAGGATTAATCTGCTTCAGCCGCTCGAGATACTTCTCCGCCTGGGCATTGTTCCCGGCCAGGCGCGCCCAGCGTGCCAGCCCGGCCAATGCCTCCGTGTTATTCGGCTCGGCAAGCAGAATCTGCTGCCATGTCTGAGCCGCCAAGTCCATATGACCGGACTGTTCCTGCGAGTGAGCGCGATCGAGCAGAATCCGCACAGCAGAAGACTGTGCAACCGCAGGCAAAGTGGACGCAGTCATCAGCACCGCAAGCAGCGTAAGACGCCCGGCTGCAGCAGGCGTATAAAGAGCGGCAGTTGCGGCGCGCAGCAGGCGCACTCGCAATGGATCGATAGGCAGACTCTCAGGCATGCTCTGGCGGGTTCGGGTTTCGGGGAAGATCGGCATCATTGCTGGCAGACCTCCGTGACTGCGTTCATTGCGAAATCTCATTGCCGCAAGCTTCATTGATAAACCTGCAGTCGTTCACGGGCACGCCGCCGCAGCCACGTGCGAATCCAGATTGCGAAGACAAACGACACCACGAAGATGGCAATGGCAACCGTCCACGGCATCTCCGTGAACCAGAGGTCGAGCGCCTGCCACCAGGGCAGATAGCCCACGTGATACACCGCGTTGCCGATGCGGAAGGACTGGAATGTCGCCCCATGCAATACGCTGACGGTGCCTGTGATCTCCGACGACTGCGCAACCTTCAGGAAACGTGCCAGAAATGGTTCTGCCTCAGCAGAGTCGCGCAGGTTGATAAGGACCACAGAACGCTTGTTGGTCCATGGCGATTCGAAGCCCTCGACCACAGCCTGCGGCAGGCCAGTGATGTTGATCTCACCGGAGACCTGCTGGTCGATCTGACGAATCTTCCACCACGCCTTATGCAGCGGCGCGAAGAATCCCTCCGTATCATGCACGCTGAGACCGTTGGCCGAGAAGAGGACGGACATATTCTTCTCGCCACGATCCATCCCGGGGTTATCGTCTCCTGTTCCGATGACAAGAAAATCCCTGTCCACACCGCTCTTCATGTCCTCCGCATCACCCACGGCGACGCGCAGCACGGGAAAGCCTGTCTGTGCTCCGAAGTGCCCCATGAGCGTGAGATAAAGTTCGATCTCCTGCGCCGATGGGGTCTGTGGCAGCACTACTTCCGTCTCGCTCAGGTCGGCATAACGGGTAAACGGAAAGCCCGCGCTGGCAAAGAGATCGAGATTGGGCATCGCAGCCCAGTGAGCAAAGCCGCGCAGATCGAGATACGAGCTGCCCAGGATCGAGCCCTGCATGTTGATCGGCGTCGTGTCCTTGCAGCCTCCGGCCTTCTGTACCTGAAAGGTGTAGATGAAATCGATCGTGTCGGAGAACGGCCGCAGATCGACCACCGGCAACGCCATGGTGGCCGCAGTATTCTTCGTCGCGGACTTCCCAGGAATCAGCGGCAGAGAGCCGAGATAAGCATGGTTCACCTGCACCTGCACGCTCGAATTGGAGCCGATGGGGATCGGGTTATAGCGGTAATCGACGTGCAGGATCGTATTGTTCTTATCCGCGTAGTAAAGGTCGGGCGGAGTGCGGAAGAAGGTTTCGATCGGAGCCGAACCATCGGTCTTCAACTGCTCCGGGCTGGCATAATCGGCAATTGAGATGCGGCGGTCCGTACGCGCCCAGCGCGGCGCGTCGTCAGGACGGCGCTGCGCCGGCGGGACAAAGTTCTGCACCGTGACCGTTGCCCCCTGGATGCCGTTCCATCCGAGAGACAGAGCCTGCGCAGCAGTCAGCAACTGCTTGCTGTCCGCTCCGGTAACGATAAGCACCTTGCCATAGGGATCGGTGGGATTGGGCCGCACCGCAAGCGTGGGACCGCTCAGCACGCCAAGATTGAAACTCGCAGGCAGGCTCGCGGGATTATCGGAGACCAGAACAACATTGCCAGTCGGAAGCGCGCCGATAGAAGTGGGAAAACGCACAGAACGCGAATTGGCCTGCACACCAAAGTAAGAAGCCACGATGCCCGCTGCCTGCAAAACAGCAGGAGTCGGATTCCCGGTAAACGCAATCGGGACCACAGGAGGCTGACTGAGAACCGCGTCGAAGAACGGGAGCGGCAGAAATTTGAGATCGTCGGTCAGCGGCAAAAGATCTCCGTTGATCTGGATCGTCGAAGTCGGATCGACACGTGCCCAGAGCACAGTGTTGGCCGGGTCTTCGCAGACCATCACGTAGTGACCGATGAACTCGAAGCTGACCTGGTTGTTGCGCACCAGCAGGTCGGGAGGAAGCGTGAAGGTCTGGTCGAGGATCGCATCGCCGGCCGCTGGCATGGCCGGCGGCTGCACCACGCCGACAACCGAGCCGTTGACCATCACCTTGATGTGGCTCATGGCTGGAATGAGGCCCGGCGAAAAGTGATAGATCATGTGCAGCGAAGCCGTCTTCACGATCTGGTTCTGCGGCAGCGCAAACGGCAGGGTGAAGGTGCTGTCGATACCCCGCATCTCGACCGGCGCGCTCATGCCGAGATCGCGCAGCGTGAACGCCGAGCGGAAGCTTCCTGCAGTCTCGCTGGCAGCAGGAGCAACGGGTGCAACAGGCGCGGCATGGAGGCGGGCCGCGGCGGCAAGCAGCAGCGGAAAGAGCAGAATGGAAGCGACGTTCTTGGGCACGAGTTTTCTCTGCTTCTGAGACCTCTTCCGCCTGGGGATCAGCGTGAGGAAGGTTTCGCGAAGCCCGATGCGGGAAAGCTGCAAAATGCGGACGAAGCTGCGCCCGGGATTATCGACTTCGCGTGATTCTCCCCATTTCAGCCAGGTGTCGGCGCGCGAGTAGAGCACCATCGTCAGTAGCTCTTCTTCGGTGATCGTCAGGGCATCGAACTGCAGACGCATCGTATCCCTGTCGTGGGAGACGATCGTCGCAGGCAGCTCTGCATCTCCGAGACGCAGTGGGAACACGATACGGACGCTCTGTCCGGCAGTGAGCGGACAGGACTCCTTCATGCGCAGGGCAAAGCCGCCGCTCGATCCGTCGATCGTCTCCGCCTCGAAGCTGACCCGCCCAGAGAGCTTCACGCGCACCGGGATCGTAAAGTTGATCCGCACCTGCTGGCGCTGCTGCCGTGATTCCCTCGCCACAGCCGTCGCCACGGCCAGGATGATGATGTTGAACACCGTCCAGATGCCGTTCATGATGATCGTCCCCGGGTGCGTGCCGTCCCAGAAATAGCCGAGCCCCGGAACATGGAAGAAGCGGGGAATCACCATCAGCAGCCCGAGGAAATTGAACAGCATGAGCACCATGAACGGCTGTGCAATGCGCGAATCGAAGAAGTCCTTCTTCACCACGCCACCCTTGGCCGTCACGTCGAACTTGCCCAGCTTGGGGTTGATCAGAGCCATCATCGTCGGCAGCAGGATGTAAGGCGAAAGTACGGTTTCGTATATTTCGTTCCAGAAGGAATGGCGATGCTGTCCCTGGATGCGCGAGTTCGTCACATTCGAGAGCGTGAGGTGCGGCAGCGCGTAGGCGAAGATCGCCGCCCAGTAGCCAGGCACATTCGTGTGCGAAAGCAGCAGGTAGATCAGCGGCGAAGTAAGGAAGATCAACCGCGGCAACGCGTACATGAAATGCGTCATGGCGTTGAAGTAGCAGAGGCGCTGCGCGAGCTTCAGCCCGCGGCAGAAGAGCGGGTTGTCGGTGCGCAGAATCTGGATCATCCCGCGCGCCCAGCGAATACGCTGCTTCACATGGCCGGAGAGCCGCTCGGTGGCAAGTCCCGCAGCCTGCGGAATGTTGATGTACGCCGTATTCCAGCCATTCATTTGCATACGCAGCGAAGTATGCGCATCCTCAGTCACTGTCTCGACCGCAATGCCTCCGATCTCGTCGAGCGCAGTGCGCCGCAGCACGGCGCAGGAGCCGCAGAAGAAGGTCGCATTCCAGAAATCGTTGCCGTCCTGCACGATGCCGTAGAAAAGTTCGCCCTCGTTCGGAATCGTGCGGAACTGGTGCAGGTTCCGCTCAAAGGGATCGGGCGAATAGAAATGGTGCGGCGTCTGCAGCATCGCCAGGTTCTGATCGCGCAGGAACCACCCCATCGTCATCTGCATGAAGCTGCGCGTCGGCACGTGATCGCAATCGAAGATCGCGACATATGGGCTCTTGAGCTTCTCGAGTGCGCGATTGATGTTGCCGGCCTTGGCATGCTTGTTGTCGGTGCGAGTCATATACCCGACACCGGCCTCCTCGGCAAACTGGCGAAATTCTTCGCGCTTGCCGTCATCCAGGATGTAGACGTGCAGCTTGTCCGCAGGCCAGTCGATATTCAGTGCCGCCAGCGCGGTATAGCGCACCACGCTGAGCGGCTCATTGTAGGTCGGAATGAGCAGATCGACATCCGGCCACTCCGTGATCTCTTCCGGAAGCGGCACTGGAGCACGGCGCAGCGGCCAGATCGTCTGCATGAAGCCGAGAAAGAGAATGATGAAGGCGTAGGTTTCCGCGCCCACCAGCACAAAGATGAAGAACGCATCCAGCGGGCCCCATTTGCTGCCCGGGTCCTGAAAGAAATCGATCACCGTGCCGATGCGCCACCACGCATAGCGAAAGGTGGAGAACATCGACATCACCATCAGCGCCAGCGTGATGATGTAGGAATTCGAAACACGGTTAAGCCACAGCGCCAGAAGAATGGCCAGCAGTCCCATCACCGCCTGCTGAGGCCAGGTGAGGGGAAGAATGGCGAAGTAGATCATGCAGGTCAGGCCAAGTAGAAGCAGCGTGCCGCGTGAAAGCCGGGGGAAAAAACCCTCACCGGACTCCACGTGCTTCCAGACATCGGGTACAGCCATCTATGAGCTCCGTTCCTGCTCGCTCCAGCGGCGGCCGCGGATAGTTCCATCTGCGGGAGCCGCGAAGCGGCGTACCCAGGAGGCGAGAGAGGCATAATCTTCGGCAACTGGGGCGCCCGGCGAGTAGTCCATCACGGTCATGCCTTCCGCCAGGGCCTCGGAGAGCGCAGTCGAGCAGTGGAGCGCAAAAGGCAGAAGCCGGTCCCCCAGCCGCTGACGCAGAATCTCGCGCACCTCGACATGCAGCGGAACAGCAGGATCGAAGCCATTCAACAGATACACCGGCTCCAGAAGATGGACATCCCTCTCATCCGCATGCGTGAACATGCGCGCAAAGCACTCCTCGAGCGTCTGCAGCGAAGCCAGCGAGTGAATATCCGGAGTAAGCGGCACCAGAACCCGCGGAGAAAAACGGGCAATCTGGCGCAGAAGATCGGCCGAGGCCGTAGCGATATCGATCAGGATGCGGCTGGCACGGCCCGCATGCTGCTGTAGAAGATCGGCCAGGCGAGAAGACGGCGCACCGGTGCTCAGAAGCCGGACCGCCGCGTCCTGATCGCCGCCGGTAAAGCTGCGAACCACGCCGGGACGGCTCTCCTGCGCGCCGTAATAGAGGTGCAGCATCCCGTAGGGATTCGTGTCCACGAGCAGCACCTCTTCTCCGAAGGCAGCAAGCGCCCGTCCCAGGGTGGCCACGAGCCCCGTCTTGCCGACGCCCCCAGCCAGCGAAAAAACAGCAAGGACAGGTGTCCGAAGCCCCTGCTCCGAAACACGATACGGTTCAGGCTGACCGGCAATGCGGTTGAGCGCATACCAGCGGTCAGAGACGCGCAACCTCTCCGCCGGAGCCGGGGTGCGGAAAGGCGCCGCCGCTCGCGGCAATTCCCTTTCGAAATTCGCCGCAGGCGCAGCGGCCAGCTCTTCCCAGAAACCGCGGGACGCTGGTTCAGGAAGGGGCTCGACGACCGGAGCCGAAACCCGGGCCGGCGCAGCAGGCGGTTCAGCAGCCATAGCCGGTGCGGCGATAGGGACGCTGGCTATCGGGAGCGGAGCCGACATCTCGACGGGGATCGCGGGAGAAGCCGCTTCGGCGGCAACCGGCTTCGCCGCCTGCGCGACGACCGGCTCTGCAACCGCTTCCGGTTTTTCCAGCGCAGCTTTCCCGGTGGCGGCCTCCTCGACTGGGGGCTCGACCTCAACCCGTCGGGGACGAGGCTGAGAGCGGAACTCCTGCCGCGTGGAGCTGAAGTCGCGATACTTGATGCCGTGGAGATTGGCCCAGGAGTAAAGGGTGGCAATGTCCTCGGGTAATGCAGAAACAGATTCGGCCGCGGCCGGGGGGGTGGTGTGCTTTTCAGCGCTCATGGGATGACCCTCGTACCCGTCTCGTTCGTCATGGCTAAAAGCAAAACTGCCAGGCAAATTCCTTCAGAATCGCCACAAATCAATCAAAAACAGCCACTTGCAAGTAAATCTTGCCCAACCTCTGTCTATTCCTTAAGTCACTGCCCACTGCCTCCAGGGGGATAAGGCAGAGCCGAAAGAGGATGGAGAGAACTTCGGGCAGCCTTCCGGGGGAAACCCTGCAACTGCTTTCTTCTCCATCTTTTCCGGTCTGATGAGCGGACTCTGTACGAACAGGGGACAGGGTACATAGTAATGCGGAACACGTTACTTTTGGATAGGTTTTTCGTAAGGCCAATGACCGTGTGATAATTTGAACAAGGTAAGAGCCTGTAGCTCAGTTGGTAGAGCATCGCCCTTTTAAGGCGCTGGTCCTGGGTTCGAGCCCCAGCGGGCTCACCACGGTTTTCTAGTGGGACTTTTGAGCACATAAAAACGCCCGGAGCCATGCTCCGGGCGTTTCTGTATGCGGTAACTGCTGCTCAGCTCTGGCGGTGGCCCACAGCCCTACTTCAAGGTGAAGTGCGTGCTAGAGAGCTGTTGCAGTCGCTCGGCTGCGCCCTCGGGCGTGATATCGCGCTGTGGCATGCCCAGCATCTCGAATCCCACCATGAACTTACGCACAGTTGCCGAACGCAGCAGCGGAGGATAGAAGTGGGCATGGAAATGCCACTCCGGATGATCTGAACCGTCCACCGGCGACTGGTGGAAGCCCATCGTGTAGGGGAAGCTCACCTCGAACAGGTTGTCATAGCGGGTGGTGACCTGCTTCAGAATGTCGGCCAGCGAGGTCTTCTCACGGTCGGTGAACTCCGCCATCGAGCCGAGATGGCGCTTAGCCAGCACCAGTGTCTCGAACGGCCACACCGCCCACCAGGGCACCACGGCGGCAAAGTCCTCGTTCTCGCAGACCACGCGGGTCTTCTCGCCCAGCTCGACCTTCAGATAGTCGCAAAGCAGGCAGCTCTTGTGCTCGGCAAGATAATCGCGCTGCGCCTCTGTCTCGGCGGCCGGCTCATCCGGCACGTGCTCGGTGGCCCAGATCTGGCAGTGCGGGTGAGGATTGCTGGCGCCCATCATGGCCCCGCGGTTCTCAAAAATCTGGACGTAATTCAGCTCCGGCACAGCCGCAAGCGCGATGTACTCCTCCGTCCAGGCGTCCACGACCTTGCGGATATCCTCGAGCCGCATACGCGGCAGCGTCAGGCTGTGATCAGGATGGAAACAAAGGACCTTGCAGCGGCCGCGCTCGCGCTCGGCATGGAGCAGCGGATGCACATCCTGCGGCGGCGCAGGCGAATCGGGCAGCAGAGCTGCATAATCGTTGTCGAAAATGTACACGCTTTCATATGGAGGCGTGACATGCCCACCGGCACGCGTATTGCCCGGACAGAGGTAGCAGCTGGGGTCGTAATGCACATCGGAAAACCCCGAAGATGGGTTGACCTCACCCTGCCAGGGGCGCTGGGTGCGATGCGGCGAAATCAGCACCCATTCGCGGCGGAGAGGATTGTAGCGGCGGTGCGGGAATTGCAATGCAGAGGATGACACAGGCCTTCCTTTCAGGAACTCCCCTCGATTGAACCACGAACCGCTCCCCTTCTTCTACGGCTGCGGCTTGCGATGGAGCAATTCCCATATGTGGGCAAGGTGGTGGTCGTCGTGTTCCGCGACAAAGAAAAGGTGATCCACAAGCCGGAAAGGGGTTTTGAGACGTGGATGCGGAAGCGTATGCGCAGCGAGCGCCGGATCTAACGCCTCGACGGCATCGAACAGTGCCATGCGGGCACTGCGGAAGCCGGCAAGAATCTCTTCCAGCGGCCAGGAGTTGTAATCGGCCAGGTCTGTGGCAGCATTGGCAAGGTCGGTGGGCGTGAGGTTGACGCTGTCGCGGGCATAGTCATGCACCCGCGCAAGCCAGAGCGGCTCGAGCTGGAGAAGATGCCCTGCCTGCTCCTGTGCCGACCACTTCCCTTCCGGCTTACGCACCAGAGCCTCCCGGCTGACGCCGCGCAGAACCTCTTCCAGGCGGGCAGGAGTGCCATGCAACCGCATCCGCAGGTTGGGCAGCAACGAAACAGGAAAAGCGAAGTCGAAGCGACGCTCGAACCACGCAGGAATGCTGCTGCGGTCAGCGATAGAACTCATGATGAAAGCCAGTCTACATGCCGGCAACGAACAGGGTACGCTCCGCTACGCCGTGGGCTTATCCGGCACCGGAGCCGTCGCCAGGAAGCGCTCGGCGAACTGCGTGCTGTAATCCTCGAGAAGCGTTTTTACCCGGGCAGGATCGGGCGAGCGGAGGATCAGCCCGGCATGATGATGCTTGTCGATGCGCTCGACGATCTCCGGCGCGTTGAAGTCCGAGGTATCGGGCTGCGCCGTGCGCGCCAGGCACAGCACGCTGCCCGCATAAAGCTCTTCCTGCTTCGGCAGCGCGTAGCTCTGGTAGCGGAGATGGTTGATCTCGATGCGCGCCCACTCCGCCCATAGATCGATACCTGTGGCATGGCGAACCACATCCGAGATGAACGCACCACCTACACGAGCTGCGACCTCGAGGAAGTAGTAACGGCCGTCCTCGCCGTGGATATATTCCGCGTGGGTCACACCGCGGACCATCCCCATGCGCGGCACCAGCTCTCCGTTGATGCCGGTGAGAGCGCGGACTTCGGGCGAGGTGCGGTCGAGGATGCGCGTGGTGAAAACACCGCCCTCGTGCATCACCTTCATCGGCGGCTGGCCGTAACGGCTCACCGAGGTGAAGAGGACATCGCGCTCGCTGATGATCGAATCGACGTGATAGATCTGCCCGGGGATGAAGCGCTCGAGGAGGAAATAGCTCTGCCGGTCGCCCAATTCATCCAGAGCGCGCCAGAGCTCATCCGGTTCCATGATCCGGCGGATGCCGATGGCCGAAGCCTCGGAGCGCGGCTTCAGCAGCCACGGCCCGGGCACGGAATCCATCCACTCGCGGAGATCGTCATAGTTGAAGATGCCGATAAAGTCAGGCACCAGAGCACCGGCGCGCTCGGCCTCGAAGCGCATGGCCAGCTTGTCGCGGAAGTGCGCGGTCAGCGTGCGCCCCATGCCGGGAATGCGCATGTGCTCGCGGAGATGCGCGGCCGTCTCCATGTCGAATTCGTCGAGCGCAACAATGCGGTCGAAGCGGTGCGTGCGAGCCAGCCAGGTCACGGTATTGGTGATCTGCTCGAGCGTAAGACCGGCCGGCATGGTCTCAAAGGCTTCGAGGCTCTCGAAGGGCCACTCCGCATCGCGGTGTTTGTCGAGCGTCAGCAGGACAACCTTGCAGCCCATCGCTTCGGCCTGACGCAGAAAGGCATGGCCCTTGACATAGGAGGAGATGCAGAGGAGGCGCTCTTTCCGAGGCTGGCTCATTGGGAAGCTCCGCGAAGATGTGCGTTAGTTCTAACATAAGGGTGGGACGGTTTCGATGAGTGAATTGCAAGAGAATACGCTGGTTTCCCTGCTCGACGCGTCCGCAGTGACGGCGCTGCAGGATGCCACCACTGCGGCATGGCATGGCGAAGCGACCGGCTACCCGCTGAAACCCGCAAATGAACTGATGGCAGCGGTGCTCGAACTGCACCGCGCCAACTTCGAGCTGTGGCACATTGAGGACCAGGCGCGCGTGCCTGGAGCGAGCGACCGTCAGATTGCCGAGACCAAGCGGGCCATCGACAAGGTGAACCAGCGGCGCAACGATCTGGCCGAACAGACCGACGTGCGCCTGCTCGAGACCCTCGAAGCGCATGGGCTGCCACGCGCCGCAGCTGAACTGCACTCGGAATCGCCCGGCCTGATGCTCGACCGGCTGTCGATTTTGGCGCTGAAAATCTATCACACCCGCGAAGAGGTGCAGCGCGAGAACGCGCCCGAAGGCCACCGGCAACGCAACGAAATCCGGCTGGCGGTGTTATTGACGCAACGAGACGATCTCGCCGGATGCCTCGGCGCGCTGTGGCAGAACATCCTCAGCGGAGAACGGCGTTTCAAGGTCTACCGGCAGATGAAGATGTATAACGATCCTTCGCTGAACCCCGCGGTCTATGGCACGCAAAAAAGCCCGGCGGGGACACCGGAAGACACAGCGCAGAAGGACGAGGAAAAGAGCATCTGAACAAGAGGGACACATCGCTTTACCACTGCTCTGTACCCATGCTCCATGGCGGTGTGACCTTCCGGTTCTTGACGCAGCGCGAGACAGTACGTATAAATGCGACGATAATGGCAATTCTGCCGTAGCCGATCACGGCAATCACCGCTATCAACCAGGCTGCCCATGCGGCCTAAAGGAATAGTCTTCATGCAGGAAGCACGCTCCGCAGGCGCCAAGAATCGCGCCCAGGCGGCCGGCATCGAAAAAAAAACCAAGACGCAGAGCGCGGAGTCCGCACCCTTCGAGCAGTTTCAGCGTGCCGTTCAGCTGATGCAGGAGGGCAAGTATGACAAGGCGCGGGATCTCTTCGCACAACTGTCCAGCGAAGGCATTCCGGAGCTGGCCGACCGCTCGCGCGTCTACCTCGCGGTCTGCTCACGCTACTCCTCCCGCGAGAGCCTGAACTTCGCCAGCATGGAAGAGCGGTACGACTACGCGGTCTCGCTGCTGAACCAGGGACAGTACGAGGACGCTCGCGATCAGTTCGAAGGCATGCTGGAACGCAATCCCGACGCGGACTACGCACACTACGGGCTCGCGCTTCTGAACAGCATGACCGGACAGGCGGAGGAATGCCTCGAGCACCTCTCGCGAGCCATCGAGCTGAACTCGCGCAATCGCCTCCAGGCACGCAGCGATGCGGACTTCGCCGACATGGCCGACGATCCGCGCTTCACCGAGCTGCTGTATCCGGAGACGCAGTAGGCCACCCCGGCAGACCCGCAAAGCGACGCTGGTCGGGATACACTCATCTCAGTACATCGAGATGGAGTTCCCGACCGCCGCAATGCCCCTCGACCCTCCCCGGCCCCAAAGTCCCCAGATTGCACGGCGCAGCTTTCGCGTCGTCGCCATGGGCGGCGGAACCGGCCTCTCCACGCTGCTGCGCGGCCTGAAGAAATACGTCCCCTCGGTAACCGGAAGCACGCCCGGCAGCTGCGACGACATTCCCTGCCTCATCAGCGATCTGGCCGCGGTCGTCACCGTGACCGACGACGGCGGTTCCAGCGGGCGCCTGCGCAAGGACTTCAACATGCTTCCACCCGGCGACCTGCGCAACTGCATGGTCGCGCTCTCGGAAGACGAATACCTCCTTGCTCAGCTCTTCGGACACCGCTTTCGCAGCGGAGGCGAACTCGAAGGACACAGCTTCGGCAATCTCTTCGTTGCCGCCCTTGCGGAGATGACCGGCGACTTCGGCCACGCCGTCAAGCTCGCGGCAGAGGTGCTGGCCACGCGCGGACACATCTATCCGGCCACGGTGGCAGATGTGCGCCTGCGCGCGCGCATGGCCGACGGCACCACCGTCGAAGGCGAGACCAACATCACCGCCAGCCGCGTGCCCATCGCCGAACTGATGCTCGATCCCGCCATCGTCGAGCCCATGCCGGAGACCCTCGAGGCCATCGCCAAGGCGGATCTCATCACCATCGGCCCCGGCTCTCTCTACACGAGCCTGATTACGAATCTTTTAGTCCGCGGCATTCCCGAAGCGCTGGGCGCGGCCAAGGGCACGCGCGTCTACATCGCCAACCTGATGACGCAGGCCAACGAAAGCCTGCATCTGACTGCATCACAGCACATCGAGCGCATCTACGACCACGCCCGCCAGCCGATCTTCGACTACGCGCTGGTCAACACCGCGCCGGTCTCCGCAGCCATCCGCGAGCGTTACGCCGCGGAAGGTGCCGAGGTCATCGACGCAGATGTCGAACGCATCGAAGCGCTCGGCATCCGCTGCATCTCCGGAGACTTTGCCGCTGAAGGCAACGTGCTGCGCCACGCCGCAGACCGGGTCGCAGCCAAGGCGCTCGAACTGGCGCTGGCCGGACGCGGGTAGGCCTTCCCCTGTTTCTTTGCTCTCAGGATGCCTCTGCGTCCCGGCGGTTCTGCCACGCCAATCGAACTGCCACGGCGAACAGAAAAGCCATATCGACCCATAACGCACGATTGCCCATGTGAGGCGTCACGATCGCCCCGAGCAGCGCGCCAAAGAAGAACGCTCCACAAATCATGGCGAAGTCTTCTACTCTACGGAGTGTCTCAGGCTTGCGTTCTGCAAAGATCCAGTCGAAGATCGCCTCGCCCAATGTGCGTAGATTCCCCGTGGTGAAGGTTGAGCTGTAGCCGTGTCCATTCACCTGCCGAAAGGTAGCCACCTGCACCGAGGCGGCAAAAGCAATGCTCGTCGTAATCCAGAAATCGCGGGTAGCTTGCGGCAGCAGGCTGAGGACGCCGAGCGTAGCCAGTTCCAGCAGCAGCACGGCGAGATAGGGGAAGCGCAGGCCGCGGCGCTCCGCATAGAGATGAATGCCGCGCGCCGAGCAGATGCCGCAGAGGAACGCCGCGATCGGCGGCAGGTGGCGCAGACCTGTATGCCAGTTGTGCGAGACGCAGGAGACGCCGAGCAGAATCACGTTGCCGGTCATGGCATTGGCAAAGACATGACCATGCGCCGTGTAGGTGAAGGCGTCGAGAAAGCCGCCGGCCGTAGCCAGCAGAGACCCGGTCAGCGCGGAATGAACAAGATCCGTGCGCTCCTGAAAACGCGAATCAGCAGGAGGCAATACAGCGGCTGGATCGGGATTTGACGAAGAAGAGGGATTGTCCGGAGTGGACACAGGCAACGCAGTTTCCGGAGCGGATGCGGCGTCGCCTGGCGGGATCGGGCTCAAGCGGTCAGGCGATGTTGCGCGTACGCGGCTGGTCGTCGGAGAGCCGGTCATGAAGAAAACGCGCCTGGGCCATGCCGGTGAGGTAGACCGGTGCGGGAGTAGCGATCGCAATGAGCACCCAGCACAGCATGGAAACGAGAAGACCGGCCATCGCAGCCATCTGCAGGGTAAGAGCCACGTCGCGGTGATCGAGGTGCATGATGATCGCCCAGTTGCGTAACGGCTCGACGTGGTGGATCACCGCAATCGCAAGCAGGAAGGCGAGGATGGAAAGAGTGCTGATCGCAATCAGGGCCACATCGACTGTGCGATGCAGGCGCTGACGGCTGCGGCAATGCGCACACTCGACAAAATGCCCTTCATAATCGGTGCGCATCTCGGGCGAAATCCCGGAAATGTCATAGCGCCAACTGGATAGGATGTCGCCGATGACTGGATCAGTACAAGATTTCATCGCTTCGATACTCTCCCGGCAAGGCGTAACTCCAAATATTCGACGCCGTGAAGACCGCTGTGGCGATGCAATTCACGGGTGGCACTGCACTTGCGCTGCAAGGGACGCTTTCCAAAGTATAGCATCCTATAAAACAATAGATTCGAGAGGCGCCTGTTGGGTAGCAAGTAAAAGTCGATTCCCCAGCAAACTCATTCGATCCCGTAGCGCCCGTTCTGCAGCCAGCCGCGCCAGCTCCGGCATGTTGTTGCTTTCCGAGAGGTGTGCGAGCACGACATACGCGGCCTGCCCGTCATACCCACCCTCAAGGAATTTTGCCGCGGCATCGTTCGAGAGGTGCCCGACGCGCGACATGACACGCTGCTTCACCGACCACGGATAAGGGCCGTCGCGCAACATATCGAGATCGTGATTCGACTCCAGCATCAGCACATCGCAGCGCTTCAACCGCTGCTCGACGTGCGCCGGCATGTAGCCGAGATCGGTGGCAATTCCCACACGAATGCCATTGGCTTCAAAAACAAAGCCCACCGGATCGATCGCATCGTGAGGAATCGTAAAAGGCGTGACTGCGATATCGCCCACGCAAAAAGCCTCACCGGCCGTGAAGTACTCAACCCCGGGCAAGCGAGCTGGATCGGCTTCTGTCTTCGCCGGAGTATCCACGGCAACCGCATCCTCTTCGGCCGCAGCCTCCCGGATGGCATCTTCCCCGATGGCGTCTTCCGAGACCTCGTCCACAAACTCCGCGGAGGCAGCCAGCTCTTCCGCTGCCTGCTGGCGGCGCTGCTCCAGCCACTCGGCGTAGGTCACGCGCTTGCGCGGAGTCATCCAGCGCGCCCAGGCGCGATGCGTAGCCTCAGTAAAGTACACAGGAATGCCCAGCTTGCGGGCGGTCACGGCCAGCCCCTGCACATGGTCCACGTGCTCGTGGGTGACAAGAATCGCATCCAGCGTCCGGGGATCCTCACCGGCGGCCTGCATCCGCTTAAAAAGCTCGCGGCAGGAGAGGCCGGCATCCACCAGGATGCGCGTGCGGGAGCTGGAGACAACCGTGCTGTTGCCCTTCGAACCGCTGGCCAGCACTGTCATCCTTACCATATTCGATAAGAATACGCCCGATCGGTGTGGATCAGAACGACGGAGGAATCGAGTTGGGTATCCCACAGCATCCGGCCCTTATGATCAGAGAATGTCCCGCAAGATTTTCCTCCAGGCCGCGCTGAACGGCGACAGCAGGCATCCTGCCACTCCCCGCACACCGGAAACGATTGCCCGCGCAGCACTTGCTGTGAGCAATGCCGGCGCGCACTCCGTGCATGTGCATGCGTTCGATCCAACCGGCAGAGAAACGCTTGCAGGAGAAATGTGCGGAGACGTGCTTCGCGCAATCCGAAATCTGTGTCCCAACCTCCCGGTTTCGCTCACCACCTCCGCCAGCATTGTGAGCGACCCGCTAGAACGCCTGCATATCGTTGAGAAGTGGAACGAATTTCCCGATCTGATCACGGCCAATCAGGGAGAAGTGGGGATCGTCGAGCTCTGCCACCTGCTGCTCGCACGCGGCGTTCAGATCGAGGCAGGTCTGCTGAGTGCCGAAGATGCAAAGGCATTCGTATCGTCCGGATTGGCAGACCGCTGCCGCCGCGTCCTCATCGAGCCTCTGGACCTGAATCCTGCCATGGCTGTCGAGCATGCCGCGGCCATGGAGGAGATCGTCACGTCGGCAGGCATCGAACTTGAGCAGGTTCACCACGGCTATGGGCTTGCGTGCTGGGAGGTCAACCGGCGCGCTCTCCAGAGAGGTCACAGCATTCGCACCGGACTCGAGGACATCACGCTTCTACCCGATGGAACTCCTGCAAGAGATAACGCCGATCTGGTCGCCGCGGCAATCGAGTTGATCCGCACCCCAGCTACGCGGCTGCGGTAACCGGATGTATCAGGAATACGTGTAGAAGCCGCGTCCGCTCTTGCGCCCCAGCCAGCCCGCATCCACCATGCGCACCAGCAGCGGACAGGGCCGATACTTCGGGTCTCCAATCCCCTCCTGCAGCACACGCATAATGTCGAGGCAAACATCGAGGCCGATAAAGTCCGCCAGCGTGAGCGGTCCCATGGGGTGCGCCATACCCAGCTTGAAGACCTGGTCGACGGCTTCGGCCGTAGCCACGCCTTCCATCACCGCAAAAATGGCCTCGTTGATCATCGGCATGAGCACCCGATTCGAAACGAAGCCCGCGGCATCGTGCACTTCCACCGGCGATTTGCCCAGCGCAAGAGCAACACCATGCACGGCATCGAAGGTCGCCTGCGAGGTCTGGAGACCGCGAATCACCTCGACCAGCGTCATTACCGGAACAGGGTTGAAAAAGTGCATGCCGATCACACGGTCCGGACGCTTCGTCTGTGCCGCCAGCCGCGTAATAGAGATGGACGAGGTGTTCGAAGCGAGAATTGCCTCCTGCGGCAATGTCCGGTCAAGCTCCGCGAAGAGCGCAGCCTTCACCTCGAAGCGCTCGGTTGCAGCCTCCACAGCCAGGTCGCAGGCAGCCAATTGCGTGCGGTCGAGCGTGCCGGTGATGCGAGCCAGCGCGGCATCCTGCTCCTCCGCCGAGAGCTTCCCTTTTGCCACTTCGCGGGCAAGGTTCTTGCGCATCGTTTCAAGACCGCGATCGAGCGCTGCCTGCTGTACTTCATAAAGAAAAACCGGAAAGCCGCTGCGCGCAAAAACGTGGGCAATACCGTTGCCCATGGTGCCAGCGCCAATGACGCCGACGGTACGAATCTCAGTCATGGAATCCTCAAAAGGAAGCACGCAGCCTCGCGCACTTCCCTGCGTCAGCCACGATAACAGCTCAGAGAATCAGCCGGCGATGCGGGTAACGATGCAGGTGACGTTGTCACGGCCGCCGGCAGCATTCGCCTCGGCGATCAGAGCTTCGGAGATGGTCTCGACCGGCGCACGCTTTGCCTCAAGAGCCTGGAGCAGCTCCACGATCCGTTCATCGGAGAGCTCGCGGGTCAGTCCGTCGGTACAGAGCAGGAGCATATCTCCGGTCTCAAGGTCGAGTTCGCCCGTCTCGGCCGAAACCGTCTTCTGCGTGCCGATGGCGCGCGTGATCACATTGCGCAGCGGCGAGCGGTCCGCCTGATCGGGCGTAAGCTGGCCCAGCCGCACCTGCTCGTCCACCAGCGAATGATCGTTCGTCAGGCGGATCAGGCGTCCCAGGTGGAATAAGTAACAGCGGCTGTCGCCGACATGCGAGATCACCACGTGGTGGCCACAGATGACCGCGGCGACCAGCGTCGTCCCCATGCCGTGCAGCGAAAAATCCTTCTGCGCATAGGAGAAGACGCGGCGATTGGCCGCGGCGATAGCGCTTTCCAGCGTCTTGCGCGGCTCGGCTCCGGGCGACGCCGCACAGATACGCTCAACAACGGTGCTCACGGCAAGATGACTGGCGGTCTCACCGGCGGCAGCTCCGCCCATGCCATCGCAAACGACAAACGCACCCGCCTCCGGACAACAAGCATACGCATCTTCATTGCCGGATCGGACATTCCCTTTATGCGTGGCGGCCGCGGCCTCGAGCTTGAGTGTCGTCTGCATGGAAAAAGCAGCGGTTCGCGACCTGCTCGCGACCTGCTCCAAGATACACCACCGGCGCCAGAGAAGCAGAGCAGGATCGGAAGAAGTACACAGGAAATAGAAGCGGGCAGGAAATGAAAAGATAAGCGGCACAGAAAGGAAAAAGACCGGACTGGGCCGGTCTTTCCAAAAAACGTTGCAATCGGAACGGAGCGTTTACCCCTGCTTCTGACCGCCCTGCGCGCTCTCGAGCAAAGACTCGGCCTCGCGGATAAGCTCGTTCGCCTCGTCATACTTTTCGGCGTCTTCGCCGGCCTCGCTCCAGAGCTTCTTCCCTTCCTCGAGCTCTTCTTTGGCCTCGCCCGTATCGATGTCCTCGGGCTTCACCGCACTCTCCGCCAGGATGGTCACCCGCTCCGGCAGCACTTCGACAAAGCCGCGCGCCACATGGAAACGCTGCTCTCCGCCTTCGCCACCGTGCAGGCGAACTTCCCCCGCACCCAGCTCCGAAAGCAGCGGCGCGTGCCCGTAGAGCACTTCGAGATAGCCGGACTTGCCTGGCACTTCCACCGCATTCACCGTCTGATCGACGAGGATGCGCTCAGGAGTGACGAGCCGGACCTGGATAGTATTTGTCTCTGCCATGTTCCGTTCTCAGTTCTCAGTGACCAGTCCCCAGTGTATTGACTGACAACTGGGGACTGGCGACTCGCTCTTACTTCTGGGCCTTGAGCTTTTCAGCCGCTTCGAGCACATCTTCGATCGTGCCCTTGAGGTAGAAGGCCTGCTCAGGAATGTCGTCGTGCTTGCCTTCGATGACTTCCTTGAACGAGCGAACCGTATCCGCGATCTTGCAGTACTTGCCCGGGATGCCGGTGAACTGCTCGGCCACGTGGAAGGGCTGCGAAAGGAACTTCTGCACCTTGCGCGCGCGAGAGACGGTAATCTTGTCCTCTTCCGAGAGCTCGTCGATGCCAAGGATCGCGATGATGTCCTGCAGATCCTTGTAGCGCTGCAGAATGCGCTTCACGCCCTGGGCCACATCGTAATGCTCCTGCCCGACCACACGCGGCGAGAGGATACGCGAGCTCGACGCCAGCGGATCGACGGCGGGGTAGATACCCAGCTCGGACAGCGGGCGGGAGAGCACGGTGGTCGCATCGAGGTGAGCAAAGGTCGTCGCCGGAGCCGGATCGGTAAGATCGTCGGCCGGAACGTAGACGGCCTGCACGGATGTGACCGAGCCCTTCTTCGTCGAGGTGATGCGCTCCTGCAGCTCGCCCATTTCGGTGGCGAGGTTCGGCTGGTAGCCGACGGCCGAGGGCATGCGGCCCAGCAGCGTCGAGACTTCCGAGCCCGCCTGCGTGAAGCGGAAGATGTTGTCGATGAAGAGCAGCGTGTCCGCGCCTTCTTCGTCGCGGAAGTGCTCCGCGATAGTCAGGCCGGTCAGCGCCACACGCAGACGCGCACCGGGCGGCTCGGTCATCTGGCCGTAGATCAGAGCGGCCTTCGACTTCGAGAAATCCTTGAGATCGATGACGCCGGCTTCCTGGAACTCGAGCCAGAGGTCGTTCCCCTCACGGGTACGCTCACCCACGCCGGCAAACACCGAAAAGCCGCCGTGCTTGGTCGCAACGTTGTTGATCAGCTCCTGAATAATGACCGTCTTGCCGACGCCAGCGCCGCCGAAGAGGCCGATCTTGCCGCCCTTGAGGAAGGGCTGGATGAGATCGATGACCTTGACACCGGTCTCGAACATCTCTTCCGAGGTTGCCTGCTCGTCGAAGGCCGGAGCCTGGCGATGAATGGGGCGATATTCCTTTGCGTTCACCGGACCGAGCTCGTCGACCGGCTCGCCGATCACGTTCAGCACACGGCCCAGCGTCTCGCGGCCCACAGGAACGGAGATCGGTCCGCCGAGGTCGATGACCTTCATGCCGCGAACCATGCCCTCGGTCGACTCCATGGCCACGCAGCGCACGCGGCCTTCGCCAAGGTGCTGCTGCACTTCAAGGATGACGTTGACGGGTGACGGTACATTGAAGCCTTCGCTCACAACGCGGAGCGCCTGGTAGATGCCGGGCATCTTCGCCTCGTCGAACTGCACGTCGACGGCGGGACCGGAGATCTGAACCACTTTGCCGATGTTTTCTGCCATATGCTTCCTGCTCTGGATTCTCTGCGGCCGGAGCCGCTTCCCTCTTAATCTTTTGCGGCACGCAAACGAGTGCCGAAAACAACTGCGTCTGGCGGCTTACAACGCGGCCGCGCCGCTCACAATCTCGATAATTTCCTTGGTGATGGCCGCCTGGCGGACGCGGTTCATCACCAGCGTCAGCGAGTCGATCATCTCCGAGGCGTTGTTGGTCGCCGCGTCCATCGCCGTCATACGCGCCGCGTGCTCGGCAGCTACCGACTCGAGCATCGCGTGATAGAGCTGCGAGGTGATGTAGCGCGGCAGGATGGCATTGAAGATCTCGCGCGGCGACTGCTCGTAGATGTAATCCACGTCTGCCGTGCCGAACTTCTTCGCCTCGTCCTCGAATTCCTTGAGGTCCGCCGCGGCCTCGCCCTTCTGGGCACTGATGCCTGCGGTCAGCGCGGCTTCACCCGCACGCGCACGCTCCTCGGTCGACATCTCCTCTGCCTGCGCGATCTGCGGCTTGCCGATCTCGACGATGGGAAGAATCTTCTCCACCACCACACGCTGCGCGATCACCGACTTGAACTCGTTGTAGACCACATAGACCGCGTCGATCTCTTCGTGTGCGTAGCGCTCGACGATATCCTCGCCCACTTCGCGCACCGCATCGAAGTTCAGCTTCTCGAGCAGGCCCGTATGGTCACCGATCAGCTCGATGCCGGTTCCCCGCTGCCGCTCGGCGCGCTCGCCTTCCGCCCCGTTCTTGAAAGAGGCGGCAGGATAACGGCGGCGATAGGTATCGCGGGCCTTGCGGCCGATCGGTTCGATGTCAATCTGCTTGTCCTGGTTGGCGGCGATGAACTGGCTCGCGGCCTTCAGGATGTTGTTGTTGAATGCGCCGGCAAAACCCTTTTCACCGGAGATGACCACCACCAGCACGCGCTTCTCTTCGCGCGTGCGCAGCAGCGCATGCCAGGTGTCACCGGTCTCCGGATCGTAGGTGTCGATGCGGCGCTTCAGCGATTCGAGCACGCTGGCCAGCATCGCCGAGTAGGGGCGCGACGACATGGCGCGCTCCTGAGCACGGCGCAGCTTCGCCGCGGCCACCATCTTCATGGCCTTGGTGATCTGACGCGTGTTCTTCACGCTGCGGATGCGCCGCCGTAGATCGAGGACGTTCGCCATAGGGATGCCTTACTTCTTCGCTCCCGCCTGCTTCGGCTGCTGAATCTGCGCGTCCTGGTGCTCGGCGAGGAAGTTGGCCTTGTACTCCTTGAGCGCCTCGTGCATGCGCTTCTTGAGCTCATCGTCCAGCGACTTCTTCGTCGCGATGTCGTTCATCACCGCCGACTGCGCGGAGGCCAGGTACTTGTAGAGGCCATCCTCGAAGGCGCGGATCGACGGCACCTTGATGTCGTCAAGATAACCCTGCGTTCCGGCGAAGAGGATGAAAACCTGCTGCTCGGCGCTCAGAGGATGGAACTGCGGCTGCTTGAGCAGCTCGGTGAGACGCTGGCCGCGGTTGAGCTGACGCTGCGTCGCCGGATCGAGATCGCTGCCGAACTGCGAGAAGGCCGCGAGATCGCGATACTGCGCCAGATCCAGCTTCAGCGTCGAACCAACCTGCTTGACCGCCTTGATGGCCGCCGAGAAGCCCACACGCGAAACCGAAAGACCGACGTTCACAGCCGGACGGATACCGGAGTTGAACAGGTCGCTCTCGAGGAAGATCTGTCCGTCGGTGATCGAGATGACGTTGGTCGGAATGTAGGCCGAGACGTCGCCCGCCTGCGTTTCGATAATCGGCAGAGCGGTCAGCGAGCCGCCGCCAAGCTGGTCGTTCAGCTTGCAGGAGCGCTCGAGCAGGCGCGAATGGAGATAGAACACATCGCCCGGATAGGCTTCGCGGCCCGGCGGCCGGCGGAGCAGCAGCGACAGTTCGCGATAGGCGACAGCGTGCTTCGAGAGATCGTCGTAGATGATGACCGCGTGCTTGCCGTTGTCGCGGAAGTACTCAGCGATGGCGGTCGCGGCATAGGGCGCGAGATAGAGCATCGGCGCCGGCTCGGAGGCAGTCGCGGCCACCACGACGGTATAGTCCATGGCGCCGTACTCTTCGAGCGTCTGGACGACGGTGGCAACCGACGAGCGCTTCTGACCGATCGCGCAGTAGATGCAGATCAGGTCCTTGCCCTTGCTGTTGATGATCGTGTCGAGCGCCACAGCGGTCTTGCCCGTCTGGCGGTCGCCGATGATCAGCTCACGCTGGCCGCGGCCGATCGGAATCATCGCGTCGATGGCCTTGAGGCCGGTCATCATCGGTTCGCGCACAGGCTGGCGCGCGATGACGCCGGGAGCAAGCCGCTCCACGGGCAGAGCCTGCGTGGTGTGGATCGACCCCTTGTCGTCGATGGGCTGACCGAGCGCGTTGACCACGCGGCCGACCATCGCATCGCCCACGGGGACGCTGAGGATCTTGCCGGTGCGCTTCACCTGGTCGCCTTCGCGAATCTCGGTGTAGTCGCCGAGCAGCACCGTGCCGACCTGGTCTTCTTCGAGGTTCATGGCCAGTCCGGCCACACCGTGCGGGAATTCGATCAGCTCGCCGGCCATCACCTTGTCGAGGCCGTGCACGCGCGCAATACCGTCACCGAGGGTCACCACGGTGCCGACTTCGTCGACGCGGACCTTGGAGTCGTAGTTGGCGATCTGCTCTTTCAGGAGCGCTGTGATTTCGTCTGCGTTTATCTGAGCCATTGCGTTTTCTTAAGTCGGAACCTGCTGTGAGTTTTGCGAACCGGAGTTCAATCTGCGTTGAAGCCTGCTGCGCTGAAGCCTGGGTACATCGAAAGTATGGAGCGTGCCTGCCGGGTGGCGCTGCTAGCCGGCGATGAGCTCTTCCTTGAGGCGGTCAAGACGGCCACGTACCGAGCCATCGTACACGGTGCTGCCGATCCTGACGATGACACCGCCAAGGAGCGAGGCATCTTCCTGATAGGACGCGCGAATTTTGGTTTGCGTCATCCCGGCAATCTGTTGTTCGAGGTCGCGCCGCTGGTCTTCGCCGAGGGCGCGGGCCGAGGTCACTGCAACCACGGAGACGCCAAGCTCCTCATCCACGACTTCGTGGAATGCGGCAACGATCTCGCGGAGATCGTGCAGCCGTCCATGGTTGATGAGCACGGCGACAAAGTTACGCGCCTGCTGCGTCAGCTGGAGCTTGGTATTCAGCTTGTCGAGAATCGCGACCTTTTCGGCCACTGGGAACGAGGGATCGAGAAAAACTTCCCGCAGATCGGCGCTCGTGTTCCAGGCAGCGACAAAGTCGTCAAGCTGAGACTGGACAGGGGTCGGATTCTGATGGGCTTCGCGCAGAACTTCGGCGAGTGCGCGAGCATAACGCGCGGCAAGGGCGGACATGTTAGTTGCGCTCTCCCTTCAGGCTCTCGGCGAAACCGTGAATGAGGGCATGGTCGTCGGCATCCGTAATGCGCAGGCCATGCAGGGCGCGCTCGACAGCAAGGTCGGCGACCAGGGTCTTGAGCTCGCGGCGCGCAGCCGAGGCAGCCGCCTCGATCTCCTGCTCCGCGGAGGCGATGATGCGCTGGCGCTCTTCCTCGATCGACGCCTGGATGCGCTTCTCGTCCTCGGCCATCTCGCGCTCGGTCTGCTCGCGGAAGGCATCGATCTCGCTGCCCAGCTTCGCAAGCCGTTCTTCGACGACGGCCAGGCGCTCATTCGCCTGCGTGCTGGAGAGACGCGCTTCTTCAAGCTGCTTCTCGAGCGTGGACTGACGGTTGCGCAGGGCCTTGGGTACCGTCTTCAGCACCAGCCAGAGCACCAGCAGGATCACAATCCCCGAATTGATGTCTTCGAGGATGTTCGCCAGAGAGTTCACATCCATGTGCAGCACGGCGGCAAGCTTTTTGACCGGCGCAGCATGACGGAAGGCCTCGGTCTGCTTATTCGTCTCCGGCGCGTCCATCTTGTCCGGACGGGAGATACCATCCGGGACCGCAGGCTGCGCGAAGGCGCGCGAGCCGGTCATGACCGGAGCTGCGAACAATCCAAATAAAAGGAGAAAAGAGAAAACGGTGCGGCGGCGCAACTTCAACGGACTCCCTCCGCGCGCGCAGGCAGTACAGCCTGCAGAATCTGGGCGGCAAGCTGATCGGTCGAGGACTCGATCTTCTGGCGGGCCGAAGCGGACTCCTGCTCGATGCCCTGCCGAGCCGTGGCAACGCGCTCCTGCGTGGCCAGACGGGCAGCTCCCAGCGCCTTGTCGCGCTGAGCGTTCCATTCCTGGACACGCTGCTCCCGGGCACGAAGAATCTCTGCCCGTGCAGCACGCAGGCGCGCCTCATATTCCTGGCTCTTGCCATCAGCGGCAGCGACGGCGGCATGCGCCTTCTCTACCGCGCCGGTGGTGCGATTGCGGCGCTCGGCCAGCACACGCTTTAAAGGTCCATATAAAACGAAACGATAGGCCAGCACGAGGATCAGGAAGATGATCATCGTCGGCACGGAGCCGAGCAGAAGTTCGCCGAGTTGACGCAGAAGGTCTTGTAGCATGAAGTCGCGGACGTATGCGGTTGGATTCTACTGGAAAGCGTTCAGGAACAATTGGTTGTAACAGACGAAAATTTGCGGTGTCAAGCTGCCGGGCACACGTTTCCTGCGTCTCCAATTCTTCTTGAAACAGGCTGCAAATGACAGTCTGGAAGCCTTCGGAAATCCGCTTGACTCGGTACTGGACCGGCGTAAACTAAGTGTACCACCTATGACCCGGTTCAGGGTCGGTAGGGCCGAGCATTTGGGACGTACCTCCGCTCCCTTTTGACTCGGCCCTTTCTATTTTCATTTCTACGACTTCCAGAACCTTCGGTAGCGGCCGATCAGCGACGCCGGACCGGCCACCGTCATGCGCACCAGGTTGCCGTCGAACTCCCTTTCGCGGATCAGCGCGCCGGCCCCAAGCGCGGCCAGCACCAGCCCTTCGGACTGCGGAATCTGGAACCGCTGCTCCACAATCGGATCGGCCACCAGGGCCTGATCGAGCCGCGCCATCAGCGCTTCCACGCCCAGCCCCGTCTTGCCGGAAACCGCAACTGCGCCCGAAGCCAGCAGCGCCTCGCGCTCTTTCTCCGGCAACAGATCGATCTTGTTCAGAACCTCAATGCGAGGGGTCGAAAGCACATCCAGCTCGCCAAGCACCTTTTCCACCTCGGCCTTGTGCTCCTCCTGCATCGGACTCGTGCAGTCGCGCACATGCACCAGCACCTCGGCCTTCTGTACCTCTTCCAAGGTCGCGCGGAAGGAGGTCACCAGCGTGTGCGGCAGGTCGCGGATGAACCCCACCGTATCGGAGAGCAGCACCTTGCGGCGGCTCGGCAACTGGATCGCCTTCAATTTCGGATCGAGCGTCGCAAACATCCGCGACGACTCCAGCACCCCGGCGCGGGTGATCGTATTGAAGAGCGTGCTCTTCCCCGCATTCGTATAGCCGACCAGCGCCACCGCCGGCACCGGAACCGCCTCCCGCCGCTGCCGCTGCTGCGCGCGCACCCGGCGAACACCCTCCAGCTCCTCGCGAAGCTGCAGCAGACGGCGCTGAATGCGTCGGCGATCCGTTTCAAGCTGCGTTTCTCCAGGACCACGCGTACCGATGCCGCCGCCGAGCTGCGACATGGAGCGTCCGCGGCCGGTCAGGCGCGGCAACATATATTCGAGCTGCGCCAGCTCTACCTGCAGCTGGCCCTCACGGGTACGCGCATGGCGGGCAAAGATGTCCAGGATGAGCTGGGTGCGGTCAACCACCCGGCACGGCAGCAGGTCTTCCAGGTTTCGCAACTGGGTCGGAGTCAGGTCGTAGTCGAAAAGAACCACATCCGCGTGCGACGAGGCGACAATGCCGTGAATCTCGTCGATCTTGCCGCTGCCCAGCAGCGTGGCGGGATCAGGCTTGGGACGCCGCTGTACCACTTCGGCCAGAATCGAAGCGCCTGCGGAGAGCACCAGCTCCCGGAACTCTTCGATGGAGGCTTCGAAGTCGAAACTGCGCGTAGCCGTGGCATCGAGCCCGGAATCGTCAGCGCTTTCGCTGAGCAGCGCTGCGCTGCGTGCGAGTGAAGCCGTCCGTAGCTGCGGCCCCTTACGGTTGCCGAATTCGACGGACACCAGCACGGCGGATTCCCGCCGCGTTCCCATCTCTTGCGTATTTCCGCGCTCTGTCAAACTGCCAGTCCAGACCTCTCCCCCAGCATAAAGCCTTGCCGGGGAGAGGCGGAACAAGCGCGAAGGCTGAACAGACCGGTCCAGCTCTTCCTAGAGAACGGAAGAATCCCGGACCGGACGGCACACCCTACGAATGGGAATCGGAGCTGCCGGCTGCGGCCATGGCCGGCGCATGCGTCGGGGCATGGGCCGAGGTGGAAGCAGAGCTGGGCCGGTGATCGCTATGCAGTACGGAACGGCTGCTCACGACCGTGGAGATAGCGTGCTTGAAGATCAGCTGCTCCTGACTGTTGTTTTCGAGCAGTACCGAGTACTTATCGAAAGAACGAATCTTGCCGGTGAGCTTCACACCGCTGACCAAATAGATGGTGATGGGAGTCTTATCTTTGCGAACGGTATTCAGAAAGGTGTCCTGAATATTCTGTGCCGGCTTGCTATCCATTGCCGATCTCCTTCTCGTAATGCTCTCGGGTTGTAGTACGAAACGACGCCAGTTCTAAAGAATTAGCAACTGCGGGAGACATATTACCTGCCCCCAGCTGCAGTATGGTTTATGTTCTTGAGCATCTCAAGGTTACCGCCGCCGACGGAAATTCCGAAGAATCGGCAGGCATCCGGAAGCGCCCTCTGTATGCGTAGCCCGATAAAGTCGGCCTACTTTATAAAGAAACGCGTTTCACGGCAAAATCCCTTCGCCAACTTCTATCATTTCTTTCCGTCAGCAAAAGGCTCCTCTCCTCGAAGTACGCACGAACTTCACCTTTGGATGAGAAATTCCCGCCAGTGGGTGCATCCGCATCCTCGCGACAAAAATTTATTTCCTTTTGTAATCCATTTCATGCCGTCATTGCCAACTCCGCTCACAGCATTTTTCGCTTTCCTGCTGCGGAGTTGCCCAGAAAAATCCGAAATGCGCCGGAAACTTCCCAGGCGGACCAGAGCATTTTTACTGACGGCATGAGGTCGCCGAGGCCACACCTCGAGCACCCGGCACTCACTTCCTCCATCACCCTCTACCATCACCGACGCAGACAGCTTCTGCTCCGCTCCTTAGAGCCTGTTATGAACTTTCGCGCGAGCGGCGTTGCCGGGGAAAATCGGCCCAGACGAGGCGGAGGCCGAAGGCATAGGCTATTCCTAGGCGAGGCCGACAACGAAGTATGGGCCGATTTTCCCCGCAACCCTTCAGGGCTGGGGCCAATTTTCCCGACCTCTTCGTCGCTCGCTGCTCGGATATAGCCCGATATCCGTCGCAACTCGCTCCTCGATCTCGTAAAAATTGGCGCCCAGCGCCGCCGTGGGAAAGTCCATAACAGGCTCTTAGCCAGCATTGCAGGCAGCCGGAAGCATGAGAAGTGAGCGGCAAACACACGTCAGGCCAGGCAAAGGCCTTGGACTGCGGGGAAATCATCTACGCGTGGTGACGATGCCTTTCGCGCTCGCGGGCACGGGCCGGATGCGCACGGCGTGCCTTTTCCCGTGCCGGCGCGGTGCCGGCGGCTGGAGCGGCCTTCGGAGTCGGAGGCTCGGGCGGTCCAATCTTCTTCACCAGCGCTCCTTCGAGACGGAACGATTCGGTATCGAGATGCGCAGGCTTCGCAGCCCCCGTCGCAGGATCGATAGGAATGTCCGCATCGGCCGAGCTCTGGAAGGTAAAGACCGGCTCCTGCTGATTCTCGAAGGTACCGCTTGAGATCTTCACAGGAAGATAGCCCTGCAGGTTCCGGTCCCGGAATGCCGTCTCATAGCGATGCTTCTTCGTATTCCAGGTGAAGACACGCACCTGGTCGAAGTCATAAGGCAGCCCATCCTTCCAGGAGTTCAGCACAGTGACGTATTCCGGAGCCTGATGATCGGGAAAGCTGGAATCCGGGTCGTAGACCTTGCGCAGCAGGTATGCGCCCACATAGCGCTGTCCCTCGGAAAGGCCTGAAATCTCGTCCGGAATATCCACGTCGAGCATGCGCGACCAGATCCAGCCAGTCTCTCCCTGCGCATCACGAACCAGCCACCAGTCCTGAAGAATTGGCCCCGCAGGTTGAGCCTGCTCGGTCGTCTGTTTTCCGTCTTTGGATTTTGCGCCGGGCTTCGCGGGAGCGACAGGTACCGGAAGAGCCTGCGGCGGCATCGGCTTCGGCACCGAGGCGCGAACCAGCAACTGCAGCTTGGTGTTTTCCGGCAGCAGGTAGAAATGGTCCGCCTGCCGGCCCGGAGTCACGTGCACATAAGAGTCATCGCGCAGCACACCGGTGGCGATCACCGCATCCTGCGTATGCTGCTTGTCGAGCGCCGCAAATTGGTCATACACCTTTTGATCGATGACCATGTGGCCGTCAATCCAGCCGATCTCGCCCTTGGTGTCCTTCACCTTATAAAAGCGCCGCGCATGATCGAGCACCAGCAGCTTTTCGCCGTTGCTCACCTCACCGACGCGATTCGAGACGGCGGCGAGGCGATCGCGCAGAAAGGTGCGCTTGGCCGAGACGTAGACATACTCCTGCGCCGGCTTGGGTGAGAAGCGGGCGCAGCCGGCAACCAGCAGCGTGGCGAACACGGGCAGGAGGCCCAGGGCAGCAGATGCGGAAGACCGCGCAAAACGGCGCGGTCGAAGCCGCGAGCCAGAAACAGACGACATTGCTTTTACTCTAACGAGAGAGACCTTCGCTGTGAGCAGTCTGCGCAGATTTTTCGGCGCTTTGCAACGCGGGGAACCTGATACGAAAACCCACAGCCCGATAACTTCTGATGCAATACCCCGGCACTGAGACTATGCCGGGAACGAGTAGAAAACTATTTGGCAGAGACTACAGCCAGCGCGCCGGTAGGATCGGTACCCGTCGTGGCTGTGGCCAGACTGGTCAGAGCGCCGGTTCCGCTGCCGATGGTAAAGACCTGCAGGTCGGGTGAGCCGCCGGAATTGGCGACAGCGAGATAGGCATCGGTCTGATCTTCAACAAGGCTCGCTGGGTTAGTGCCTGTGGTAAACGGAGAGCCGCTGATCTTGCTGAGCGCCCCCGTACTGCTGGTCAGGGTAAAAGCGCTGATCGTGCCGTCCGTACGGTTGGCCACATAGACGTAGCTGCCGGTCGAATCCACCAGCACGGCGACTGGTCCGAGTCCGGTCGCATAGGGCGAACCGGAAATCTCCGTCAGTCCCCCGTTCGAGGCAATCGACAACACACGAACGCCGTTCAGGCCCGTCTCGGTGACAAACAGATACTTGCTCTCGGGATCGACGGCGAGGCCATAATCGGCATTGTTTGTGCTCTTCGGCTTGAGGATCAGGTTGCTTTTCCCGAGCGCGCCCGTCGAGGCATTGAAGGTCAGGATGTCCACCCCGCCGGTGCCCAGCGAGACATAGGCCAGCGTTCCGGCCGGGGTGAAGGTGATGGCGTTCGGACTCCCGGAGTCGAGAGCGATATTGCCCGCCGAGGTAAGCAGGCCGGTGGAGGTGTTGATCGAAAACAGGTAGGCCGTGGGCGTGAGATCGACGGCAACCAGCCACTTGCCGGTAGGATCGATGGCGATCGCATTGGGGCTGATCTGCGAAACCACGGCGCTGCCGCTGTTCAACAGCGAAAGCGCGCCGCCGGTGCCGACGGAATAGCCATAAATCGCACCGGCAAGGCTGGCGACGTAGGTAAAGGCGCCATTTGGCGTCGCTGCAATCGAGCTGGGCGCAACACCGAGGGAATAGGGCGAGTTCGAGGTCACGGCGAGGCCGCTGGAGCTGAGCGAAAACCCTGCCACTGAACCCGTCGTCGCATTCGCTACATAAAGGTAATTGCCGGTGCCGCTGCTGCCACTGCTCCCCGACGATTCCGACACAAAGAACTTACCGCAGCCGGCCATCAGCAGCAGGACGACCAACAGAACCGGAGCACCGAAGCGCTCACACCGGGATCGGAGACTGGGAGACATTGTATGCACGCACACCTTTCGACGCAGAGACGCAGCAAAGAGTCGCAGCGCTCACACAGGACACCGGTTAGACCTGTTTTCTGCCTCCTCAGTTAACACCGCTTTGCTTGGCTTTGTCTCGCCCCGGGCAGCGAAGTGCGCGGATGGGCGGCCGATACCGGATTTCCGCGGATGAAATGCACCGAAACGGGCTTGCATCGCCGGCCCATAAAAAAACAGGCCTGCCGAAGCAGGCCTGATGACTCAACCCATCATGCAGCGTTAGACGGCAGCTGTTTCCGCTGCGACTACACGCTCGGTATCGAGGACGGTGCCGATCGCGTGCAGGATCGAGGCAATGCGAACGATGGTAAGGATCTGCTCCTCACCGATTCCCTTTTCGCGGACGACCTTCTCATGCGAATCGACGCACTTGCCGCAGCCGTTGATGGCCGAAACCGCCAGCGCCCAGAGTTCGAAGTCGACATGCTCGACGCCATGCGTGCGCAGCGCGTTCATACGCAGCTTGGCGGGCAGGGTCGCGTACTTCTCGTTCGAGGTGAGGTGCAGGAAGCGGTAGTAGATATTGTTCATGCCCATCACCGCGGCAGCCGACTTGGCAGCCTCGAGCGCCTGGGCGGAAAGATGCTTGGCCGCTTCTTCGAGAGCCGCCGCGGTCAACGCGTCGTTACGGGTGGCAATGGCCGAAACAACGACCGTACCCCAGAGCTGCTGCGGGGTGAGCTCGGTGTTCTGGCGGATGAGCGAGGAGTAGTTCAGCTTGAGGTCCTTGGCGTAGGACGGCAGCGCATCAATCAGGGTATCGATAGCCATGGTGCGGTTCCTTTCTTCTTATGGGCATGTAATCGCGATCGCGCCGAAACGGCAGCGGCACCGCGGATTTACGCCTGAGAGCAGGAAGGCGGCGCCTATTGAGCGCCGCCCCTGCGGTCTGAGTTGTGAGTTTCCAGTCCTCAGTTGCCAGTCTTCAGTCCCCACTTGCGAGTCCCCAGTCCTCGGGAACTGACAACTGGCAACTGACAACTTTGTGCCCGGTTGTGCGCTTACGCGTTGAGGGTGGCTTCGCCCTTCTGCCAGTTGCAGGGGCAGAGCTCGTCGGTCTGGAGGGCGTCGAGTACGCGGAGGACTTCCTGGGGGTTGCGGCCCACCGAGAGGTCGGTGACGTAGACGAAGCGGATGATGTTCTCCGGATCGACGATGAAGGTGGCGCGCTGGGCAACGCCGGCGTTCAGGTCGAGGATGCCGAGCTGCTCGCAGAGATCACGCTTGATGTCGGAGAGCATGGGGAAGGGCAGGTCCTTCAGATCGGCATGGTTGTTGCGCCACGCGAGGTGCACGAACTCGGAGTCGGTGCTGCCACCCAGGACCTGGGCATCGCGATCGGCGAATTCGTTGTTGATCTTGCCGAAGGCTGCAATCTCGGTCGGACAGACGAAGGTGAAGTCCTTGGGCCAGAAGAAGTAGACCTTCCACTTGCCGGGATAGCTCTGCTCGGTGATGGTCTCGAAGGCCTTGGCCTGGTCGGTGCTGACGGTGGCCGTCATGTTGAAAGAGGGGAACTTCTCGCCAACTGTAAGCATGGATGACTCCTTTAAAAAGTTAGGGACAGAGGTATAAAAGTCTGGCTAGAGACAGCTGTATCGACTGCCTGTTTCGAGACAGAAAAGGGACGGATAAAAAATCGAACTTATTGTGGAGTGGGCTGCTGGCACTCGGCACAGAGGCCAAGCACATCCACGGCGTAACGCTGCACCAGGAAACCATCCGGCAGATGGCCTTCGGCAGGCGCCAGGCCCAGCTCTTCCGCATCGATATCGCGGATCGCCTTGCACTGGATGCAGACGAGATGATGATGCGGACGGGAGTTAGTCTCCACCCGAAGCGTGCCATGGTGCAGGCTCACCTCGCGGAAGACGCCGCTCTCAATAAACAGATGGATGGTCTTGTAGACCGTGGCCAGCGAGATAGAAGGGATGCGGCTGCGGACGCGGCCGTAAACCTCCTCGGGGCTCGGATGACCGTGCATGGCACACAGCTCTTCGTACACCACCTGCCGCTGGTGAGTCACGGCGATACCCGCCTCCTCACACAAGGACCGGAAGCAGAAGTTCAGAAGCTCGCTGGTATCAGAGGTTGCCATCGCTAAAATCTATTAAATAATAACTACTATTATCCGTCAAGAATTATTGGAGTTGGCGATAGCAGAGTATTTGTAATTACAAAAACAGCATTACAATCAAAGCATGCCGCTTCGGATCGAGTGGGATGAAAGCAAGAACCGGTCCAACCAGCGCAAGCACGGTTTGAGCTTTGAAGAGGCCAGCCAGGTTTTTCATGATCCCATGCAGGTCTCTATCCAAGACCGGATCGAGAACGGGGAGCGGCGTTGGCAAACCTTCGGAATGGTGCGGGGCATCCTGCTGGTGATGGCCGCGCACACGGTTCGGGACGATCCGGAGGCTGAGATGGTGATCCGGATCATCTCCGCAAGACGCGCTACGCGGCAGGAGAGACGCTTCTATGAAAACGAAAATGGTTAGCTACACACTGGAGACGCTACCTCCACTCACTCAGGCGCAGGAAACCAGCCTGAAGGCCCTGGCTGCGCGTCCCGAGAGCGAAATCGACCTCAGCGATATTCCGGAGTTAAGCGAAGAGCAGTGGAAGCATGCCAGGCGTGGCGCGTTCTACCGTCCCGTGAAGCGCCAGATCACAGCCCGCATCGACGCCGACGTGCTTGAATGGCTGAAGGCTCAGGGCAAGGGGTATCAGTCCCGTATCAATGCCATCCTACGCCGGGAAATGTTGGCAGCTTCTGGCCAACGGTCCTGACGACA
The DNA here is from genome assembly GCF_004123295.1 of Silvibacterium dinghuense. Lineage (NCBI taxonomy): Bacteria > Pseudomonadati > Acidobacteriota > Terriglobia > Terriglobales > Acidobacteriaceae > Silvibacterium > Silvibacterium dinghuense. The sequence continues at coordinate 958,628 of NZ_SDMK01000002.1, forward strand.
GCGACTGCTTCGCTCTGGGGAATATCGACATATAGCTGTATTGGAATAGCAGGGGTTAGTCCAATGCTGTCATTCCCGACCGATGCGAGCCAAAAGCGAGCGCAGTGGAGGGATGACAATGTGCCTAATGGCTACAGGTGGATATCGCCTAGAACTAGTTCGGCCGCTCGGGCTTCGTATCCCGTGCCTTTTTGGGGCGGAAGCGGTCGTCGATGGGCTGGCGGCCTCGGAAGCCGGCGTCCAGGGTGTGCCAGAAGTCGATCCTGGCCTCTCCCATGCGCCAGCAGAGCAACACGATTTCTCCGTCCACTTCGCAGGGAAAGTCGAGCAGCCCGGTATCGAGGTCCTTTATCTGCACGCCGATGGCATCGATCTCCTCGAGCGCATCCTTAGCCTGCTGGACATGTGTTTCCATCTGCGCCCGGTCCCGTCCGACTTTTGCGACATCGACCCGCATGCCTCCGGAGAACATGATGCGGCGGGTCAGCGCCTGCAATCGCTCTTCGAGCGAGTTGGCCTGACGGCGGCTTTCCGTCGCGCGGCGCAGGAGCGATTCGACAACCGGCAGCAGGGATTGGGCTTCTTCTAAGGTGAAGGTCTTCATTCTTCTACTTCGTAATTCCGGTTTAGATGGACTACCATCGGGGTTCGTGCCCGGCTGGCCATTGTGTTCGTGCCCAACCCACCCATGACGAAAAGCTGTCATGGGCGGGGCATCCGGGTTTCTACTTACGCTTTGACTTCGAGCATGCGGGCCAGGGCGACTCGCGCCCAGTGCTTCACATCCTCGCGCACCTTGATGTGATTGACTACGCGGCCTTCGAGAAGGTTCTCGAGGGTCCAGGCCAGGTGCTGCGGGCTAATGCGGTACATCGTAGTGCAGAGGCAGCCGGTGTCGTCGAGGGTGATGATCTTCTTGCCCTTGGGGGCGAACTCCTTGGCCAGCCGGTTCACCAGGTGGATCTCCGTGCCGATGGCGAACATGGAGCCCTCCGGCGCCTGGGATACGAGCTGGATGAGCCGCTCGGTCGAGCCAAGCGTGTCAGCCTTCTGGCAGACCTCCCAGCGGCACTCCGGGTGCACGATGACCTGGATGCCGGGGTATTTCGCCCGGACCTGATCGACGTGCTGGGGCAGGAAGCGCTGATGCACGGAGCAGTGGCCCTTCCAGAGAATGACCTTGGCGGCCTTGAGCCGATCGGGCGTAATGCCGCCATTGATCTGGTACGGATCGTAGACCACCATCTCGCTCATGGGGATGCCCATGGCGAAAGCGGTGTTCCGGCCGAGGTGCTGATCGGGCAGGAAGAGAATCTTCTCGGCGCGGGCAAAGGCCCACTCGAAAGCTCCGCGAGCATTGGAAGAGGTGCAGACCAGGCCACCGCGTTCGCCACAGAAGGCCTTGATGGCGGCGGTCGAATTCATGTAGGTCAGGGGCAGGATCGAGCCTTCCCCGCTTTCGGCGCCCAGACCGGCGCGGCGGAGCGAATCCCAGCAGTCTTCGACCTGGCTGATCTCGGCCATATCGGCCATGGAACAGCCGGCGTTGAGGTCGGGCAGAATGACCTGCTGCCCGGCGCGGCCTTCGGCAGCATCGCGGCCGAGCACGTCAGCGCTCTCCGCCATGAAGTGCACGCCGCAGAAGACCAGGTAATCGGCGCTGGTTTCCGAGGCAATCTTCGAGAGCTTGTAGGAGTCGCCGGTATAGTCGGCGAAGCGGATGACTTCGTCGCGCTGGTAATGATGGCCCAGGATGATGGTAGAGGCGCCCAGTTTCTTGCGGGCAGCGGCGATCCGCTCGTCCATGCTGTGATCAGGCAGCTGGAGATAGTTCTCGAGCGAGCAGCTTTCGGACTCCGCAGCAGGAGACAGCTCCGCCTGCGGGTCGACGACAGGAACTTCCAATTCGAGTACGCTCAATGCAATTTCCGCCTTCAGTCCATCGGCAGCGGTGACCGCCGGGGACGGGGATGTTGAAAGCTCTCGGCCTAACAATCAGGTCGACTTCTATGGCGCGGCAGTCGATTCGCTGTGGCCAAAGCCACCCAATCGACGGGGATGTTGCCGTCCTCTTCCTTGGATGTGCCAGCCTGTGATTCGGTCGCAGCGTGGGGTGCGCGACATCATCGGCAAGGCCTTCCAATACAATCAGTTTAATACACCCGTAACCACGGTTGCGGCCCCGGAATACCGGTTTTCGCATGCACGCCGCCGATGCAGTTTGCACATTTGTGAGGCAGCTGGGCCACGGGTATCATGAGTTCCAATGCACTTCGCCGATTCCATTGTCATTTTTGTGCTGGCGCTGATCCTCTTCGGGCCCAAGAAGTTGCCCGAGATAGGCCGGCAGATCGGCAAGCTGCTGGTCGAGTTCCGCCGCGCCTCGAACGAGTTCAAAGCACAGATCGACGAAGAGCTGCGTACGATGGAGCAGCAGGAACGCCAGAAAAAGCTCGAAGAAGCTGCCAGCCAGAACACACCGGCGCCTGAACTCCCGGCGTCCACCGGCCCCGCCATCCTGCCGCCTTCAACCGGAACTCCGGTAGCAACCAGTGATCCGTTCGGCGCAGTGATGTCCACCGAGATGCCGCCCATTGCGGCGCCGCAGCCGGTGGACGATACCTTCCCTTCAACTCCTCATCACTCTGCCGGCACATCCGAGCCCGGAAACAGTCCTATTCCCGAAAGCCCGGCGGAAGCCGGAAGCGCGCAGGCATCAGCCCAACATGGATGACATTCTCGACCGGGCCCGGACAGCGGTAAGCGAACGCGCTGAACTGCCGGGCATGAGCCTTATCGAGCACCTGGAAGAGCTGCGCAGGCGGCTGATCCATGCGGTGATCTACCTGGTAGTGGGCTTTTTCGTGGCCTACGGCTTCCACGAAAAGATCTACCGCCTGATGCAGGCGCCCATCACCTTTGCGCTGAAGAAGCACAACCTGCCGCCGCAGCTGGTGATCCACAACCCGGTGGACGGCTTCAACATGTACCTGAAGATCAGCTTCATGGCCGGGTGCATCTTTGCGGCCCCGTTCATTCTGTACCAGGCATGGCTGTTCATCTCGCCGGGGTTGTACAAGAACGAAAAAAAGTACGTAATGCCCTTCATGCTGGCCACGGTCACGCTGTTCATGGGCGGCGCCTATTTCGGCTACCGGTGGGTTTTTCCCGGATCGCTGGACTTTCTCTTCGCTTACAGCCATGACTTTCGTCCGTTGATCGAAGTCAGCGAGTACACCGATCTCTTTCTGACCGTCATTCTCGGGCTGGGCATCGCGTTTGAGCTGCCGATCTTCGTTCTGTTCCTTTCGCTGTTCGGCATCGTGAGCCCGAAGTTTCTCTGGAAGAACATCAAGTTTGCCGTGCTGGTGGTCTTCATCATCGCGGCCATCATCACCCCCACGCCCGATCCGCTGACGATGTGCGTCTTTGCGCTGCCGCTGCTGGCGCTGTACGTGTTAAGCATCGGCGTGTCCTTCCTGGTGCATCCCGCCACGAGGCGCAAACGTAAAGAGCTCCAGGAGTCGAAAGGATGAAGATGCGTTCGATGACAGCAGTCCTCGGGCTGGTTCTGGCCGCAGGCGCGATGACCGCCCAGGCGCAGGACATCTTTAACGGAGCGAAGGCGCTTGATTACACGCGCCAGTTCGTTGCCATCGGGCCTCGCTGGAACGGCAGCCCCGGTCATGCGAAGGCCGAGGCTTTCCTCAAAAAGCAGTTTGCGCATGACCAGCTCGAGGAAGACACCTTCACGGCGAACACCGCCGTCGGGCCGCAGCTGATGCACAACTTCATCGTGCGCTTCCCCGGCAAAAAGAAGGGTGTGATCGTTCTCGCCACTCATTACGAGACGAACTATCCGCTGCGCAACATCAATTTCGTCGGCGCGAATGACGGCGGCGCAACGACAGGGCTGCTGATCGAGCTGGCGAATTATCTCCGCGGCCACGAGCAGGACGGATACAGCGTGTGGCTGGTCTTCTTCGACGGCGAAGAGGCCGTGAAGAGCTGGTCGGACTCCGACTCGCTCTATGGCAGCAAGCATCTGGCGGATAAATGGAAGGCCGACGGTACGCTGCCGCAGATCAAGGCGTTTCTGCTTGCCGACATGATCGGCGACAAGGATCTCGATATCTGCCGCGACCACAACTCCACGCAGTGGGTGCTGGATGTCGTCGAAAAAGCCGCGGAACACTTCGGCTACCAGTCGTACTTCTTCCAGCAGGAGAGCATGATCGAGGACGATCATCTGCCCTTCGTGCGCAAAGGCGTGCCGGTAGCAGATGTCATCGATCTTGACTACGGCTATAACAACTCGTACCACCACACAGCGGAAGACACGATGGACAAGCTGAGCGCGAAGAGCCTGACGATCTCCGGCGATGTGTTTCTCGAAACCATTCATCTTTTAGATCAGCGATGACCGCCAGCGCGCATGTCTTTGCAGGAGCGACTCCGGTCTTCTGGATCGCGTTCCACGCCATCGTGGCTGTGCTGCTGATTGTGGACCTTGCTTTCCTGCAGCGCAGCAAACATGTCTCGATCCGCGCGGCCTGGGGCTGGACGGTTGTACTGGCAGCCATGGCCTTCTGCTTCGCACTCTTTCTTTCGCGGACCCAGGGCAGAGAGCCGGCGCTCGAATTTCTTTCCGGCTACCTGGTTGAAGGCTCACTGAGCGTCGACAATCTCTTCGTCTTTCTGCTGATGTTCCGCTCGCTGAAGCTGGATGTCGATCAGCAGCGGCGCGTGCTGCTATGGGGAGTGCTGGGCGCCATCGTGATGCGGGCGCTGTTCATCGCGGTAGGCACTTCGCTGCTGCATCGCTTCGCATGGGTGGAGTATGTCTTCGGCGCGTTCCTGATTTATGCGGCCATCCGGCTGCTGAAGCATAAAGAAGAAGACGAAGGGCCATCCGGACCGATGCGCTGGCTGCAGCAGTGCTGCCTGCAGAATGTGAATGGCAAGCCTGCAATGTCTGCGTTTCTACTGATCGTGCTGGCGGTTGAAGCGACAGACCTGATCTTCGCGCTCGACTCAATTCCAGCGGTGCTTGCCATTACGCGCAACACCTTCATCGTCTATACGTCGAACATCTTCGCCATCCTCGGCCTGCGCTCGCTGTATTTCGCGCTCTCCAGCGCGCTCGACAAGCTGCGCCTGCTGCACTACGGTCTCGCGCTGATCCTGGCTTTCGTCGGCGTGAAGATGCTTATCAGCAAATGGGTCGATGTGCCGGTGACCTGGTCGCTGGGCTTCATCCTGCTGGTGCTGGCGATCTTCTCCATCGCCAGCCGTCTCACCGCGAAGCCTGCGTAGCTACTTTCGCAGACTGCGTGGAAGCTACAATCTCTGCAGATTGCAAGGTGCTGCCCGCTATCACGGTGTGGGTGCGGAAATGCGCGTCGTCACGCTTCGGGAAATCACTGCGGAAGTGCGCTCCGCGGCTTTCTTCGCGGGCGAGCGCCGAGCGGACGATGAGCGTGGCTACCGCATGAAGGCTGGCCAGCTCGATCGACTCGCGGCCGGATTGCGTCTCTGCCGAAACGGGGTTGGCTTCGAGATAGCTGCGCATCGACTCCAGTCCGGCACGATCGCGCAAGAGGCCGGCATCGCGCCACATGCGCTGCTGCAGCTCCTGCCGCTGTGCGGCGATACCTGAAACTGCAATTTGGGGATGCGCAGCAGTTGCCGGATTCGCCGTGGATTTCAACGGCAGCTCCTCACGCATCGCCTCGCCTGCGCGAGCTCCGAAGACGAGCCCCTCGAGCAGTGAATTGCTGGCCAGGCGATTTGCGCCATGCACTCCAGTGCAGGCCGCTTCGCCTGCGGCATAAAGACGCGGCAGGCTCGTCCGCCCATCGAGATCAGTACGGATGCCACCCATCAGATAGTGAGCCGCAGGCCGGATGGGGATGAGATCCTGCGCAAGACTGAATCCATGCCGCGCGAGAAACGCGGATATCCCCGGAAAACGCTGCACAAGATCGAGGCCGGGATGCAGATCGCGGACGTGCCGCATGTCGAGATAGACTGGCAACTGCGCTGCGGTATCGCCTTCTTTGGGAAAGCCTTCGCGGGTGATGGCACGGGCCACGACATCGCGCGGCGCGAGCTCGAGCAGCGGATGATAACGCTCCATGAAGCGCTCGCCTGCTGCGTTGCGCAGATATGCGCCTTCGCCGCGCAGAGCTTCCGAGAGCAGAAAGCGCGGCACACCGGGCAGCGAGAGTGCCGTGGGATGAAACTGATAGAACTCCATGTCGGCGATCTCGGCGCCGGCCCGCCACGCCAACGCGATGCCGTCCCCGGTGGCGACCGATGGATTTGTCGTATCGCTGTAGACCTGTCCGGCTCCGCCGCTGGCGAGCAACACGGCGCGCACCTGCATGGCGCTGACGCGGCCTTCGGCATCGATGATTCGCGCTCCGATGACTTCTCCATCCGCAATGAGCAGCTCTGCGAGTGTGGTAAAGCCGCGCAGCGTAATGCGATCATGCTGCCGCGCGCGCTCCAGCAGCGAGCGGCCGATCTCCGCGCCGGTGGCATCGCCGTTGGCATGCAGGATGCGGTTGCGGCTGTGCGCGCCCTCGCGGGTGAGCATCAGCTCGCCGTTCTCGCGATCGAAGCCGGTACCCCAGTCGAGCAATTCGTGCACGCGGAGCGGCCCTTCTTCAACCAGCACCCGCGCGGCTTCGCGATCGACCAGGCCATCGCCGGCATTGAGGGTGTCTTCGAGATGCAGCGCCACGTCCTCGTCGCCGCTGAGCGCGACGGCGATGCCGCCCTGCGCGTAATGGGTGTTCGACTCGCCCAGGGCCTCTTTGGTCACAACGAGCACGCGGCCCACTTCGGCCAGTCCCAGGGCAGCACGCAGCCCGGCAATGCCCGAACCAACGACGAGAAAATCAAAATCTGTAGCAACCACCATCACGATTACGCCTACTGTCAGCTTAATAGAGTCAACCGCGCAACTTCCTTAGACGCGGCAGGCTCGGCAAAAGGTTCGCGGCTTCGATACGATGGGGATATTGTGCGTACGATCGCTGTCCAAACCGCCTCTGCCTCCTACCCGGTGTTTGTGGGTTCAGGCCTGCTGAAGACTGTCCCTGAGAAGCTGCGTAAGCAGTTCGGGAAAGAACGCCAACGCGTCTTCGTGCTCACCTCACCGGAAATCTGGTCTCTCTGGGGCGAGACGCTTGCCGCCGGTTTCGACGAGAAGCCTTCCGTACTGTTTCTGCCGCCGGGTGAGACGTATAAGCGGATGGCGCAGATCGAGCGCCTGGCCACAGAGATGGTCGATGCCGGCGCCGACCGCTCTTCCCTGCTCATCGCCTTCGGCGGCGGCATCATCGGCGACATGGGCGGCTTTCTCGCGGCGATTTATATGCGCGGGATTCCTTATGTGCAGATTCCGACGACGCTGCTGGCCCAGGTGGACTCGTCCGTAGGCGGCAAGACAGGCTCGAATCTCGCCACGGGTAAGAACCTGATCGGCAGCTTCCATCATCCGCAGGCCGTCTTCGCCGACGTGAGCACGCTGAAGACGCTGCCTGCCCGCGAGCTGCGCGCCGGACTCTTCGAGAGTGTGAAGGCCGGTATCATCCGCGATGCGGCGCTCTTCCGTTATCTCGAAAAACAGAGCGACCTGGTTCTCAGCGGCGATGAGATTGCGCTACAAAAGGTGATTGCCGCATCGGTGGCCATGAAGGCCGAGGTCGTCGGCATCGACGAACGTGAGAGCGGCTTGCGCATGATCCTCAACTTCGGTCACACGGTGGGCCATGCCATCGAGGCCGCTACGGGATATAAAAAGCTGCTGCACGGCGAAGCCGTGGGCTGGGGCATGCTGGCCGCGCTTGAGCTGAGCCGCCGCCGCGGTGTCATTGCGGAGAAAGAAGCAGCACGCATAGAAGCCGTGATCCGCGCCTATGGACCGCTGCCGCCGTTCCGCGCAAAAGTGGACGCGCTGATGGATGCGGCCGGACGCGACAAGAAGAACAAGGCCGGTGTGCGGCGCTTTATCCTGACGGAAGGCGTGGGCCAGTCCATCGTCGTCGAAGATGTGACCGATGCGGAGCTCGAAAGCATCATCGCGTGGACGCTTGCCGAGGCAAAGCGATGAGCCCTTCGGCCAGCGGCGCAAGGCCAGCAGGCGCGACCGACGAGGTGAGCTCGGCTGCAGGCGTGCAGCAGATGTTCAACCAGATTGCGCCACGCTACGATTTGCTGAATCACGTGCTCTCCTGCAACGTGGACCGCTGGTGGTGGTGGCGTACCGCGCGTCGTTTCGATGGTGTGCTGAAGCGTTCCGATGCGGCAGTGCTCGATATCTGCTGCGGTACCGGCGACATGACACTGGCGCTCTTGAAGCGCCGTCCCCAGGGCTCGCGCCCGGTGCTGGCCGCCGACTTTTCGCATGGCATGCTGGCGCGCGGTGCGGAGAAATTTGCGAAGTTCAATACCGGCAACGGCGGCGCGGTTGCGATTGAAGCCGATGCGCTACACCTTCCTATCGCCTCCGGCTCACTCGACCTCATCACCTCGGCCTTCGGGTTTCGGAATCTGGCCAATTACGAGGCAGGCTTGCGCGAGTTCTTCCGCACGCTCGCTCCAGGCGGACAGCTCGGCATCCTTGACTTCAGCGAGCCCGGCGGTCCGCTCGGCAAGCTCTATGCGTTTTACTTCCGGCGCATCCTGCCGGCGATCGGCGCCAGGCTGAGCGGCATGGGAAGCGCATACGCCTATCTTCCCTCTTCTGTGGCCAATTTCCCACCGCCGGAGGAGATGCTGGCGCTCATGCGGAAGGTCGGTTTTACCGATGTTTCCTGGACTCCCTATACCTTCGGCATCGCGGGACTTTACCGCGCGGTGAAACGGTAGCAGCTATGCAGCAGGCCGTGTAGGCTGGAGGTTGCATGAGCTCCGCGACGCCACAGAATTCGTCTTTCGCCACCTCCGCATCGGCGGCAACAGCGTCTTCCGAGAAGCGCGCTGCGGCGGCACTATCGATCACTGCGGCAGTAGGCATTACCGCGCTGAAGCTCGCCGTGGGCCTGATGACCGGCTCGCTCGGCATGCTCTCGGATGCAGCGCACTCGGGTATCGATCTCTTCGGTGCAGCACTCACGCTTTTCTCTGTACGCGTGGCGGACAAACCTGCGGACGAGAATCATCCCTACGGTCATGGCAAGGTCGAAAACCTCTCGGGCTTCGTCGAGACTGTGCTCATGCTGTCCTCGAGCGTGTGGATCACCGCGGAGGCGCTGCTGCGCATCTTCGCGCATCCGGCTCCGGTGCGGCACAGCGTGTGGCCGTTCGCTGTCCTGCTGCTCTCGATCACAGTGGACTACTCCCGCTCCCGCAAGCTGAATGCCGTCGCCGAGCAGTACCACAGCGATGCGCTGGCGGCCAATGCCCTGCACTTCGCATCGGATATCTGGTCGAGCATCGCAGTGCTCCTCGGACTTGGAGCATCATGGGTCGGCGCCTCGCAGTTCGGCCAGCGTTCGGGGCTGAGCTGGCTTGAATATGCAGATCCGATCGCGGCCATTGTCGTCTCGGGATTCATCCTTTATTTCGGACTCGGCCTTGCGCGCAAAACCATTGGCGCACTGACCGATTCCATCCCCAGCGAAATGCACAGGCAGGTTCTTGCAGAGCTTGCAAAGATCGACGGCGTGCTCAGTGTCGACCAGGCACGCATGCGGCGTGCGGGCGGTATGTACTTTGCCGATGTGACGCTTTCACTCTCACGGCAGATGACCTTTCAGAGCTCCGAAGACGTGGTGGAGAAGGCGACCGCCGCAGTGCAGCGCGTGCTTCCCGAGGCCGACGTCGTGATCCGCGCCGTGCCTCGCTCGACGATAGCTGAGAGCATCTTCGACAAGGTGCGCGGCGTCGCATCGCGCAACAACGTCATGCTGCACGATATCAGCGTGCAGTCGTTTGAAGACGGCCTGCATGTAGAACAACATGTCGAGCTGGATGAGGCCATGCCGCTGCGTCGAGCACACGACTTTGTACGCATGCTCGAAGACGAGATTCGCCGCGAGCTGCCGCAGGTTTCCGATGTGCTCACCCATATCGAGAGCGAGCCGGCCACCATCGAAACGGCAGAGGCCATCGAACGGGATCGCGGCATCGAGGGACATCTGCGCCGCACGGCATCCACCATGCCCGACATCCTCGACATCCACCAGGTTACGGTGCGCCGCGTAAATGACCGGCTGCAGCTGGCGTGCCACTGCACGCTGCCTGACGAGATGCCGATGGCGCGCGTGCATGAGGTTATCACCACGCTGGAAGACAAGTTGAAGCTAGGCTGTCCCGAGGTCTACCGGGTGCTCATTCATCCGGAACCTGCGACAGACAACCATCATCATTAAGAGATAAGAAGGAGAAGTACAGCATGATTGCCAGCTCAGTATGGAAAGACGGACTGCTTTTCGAAGGACGCTCGGAGAGTGGCCACAGCATCACCTTTGACGCGACCAGCGAGCACGCGGATGGACCAAGCCCGATGGAAGCGGTGCTGGCGGCTCTGTGCGGCTGCACCTCGGTGGACGTGGTGAACATCCTCAAGAAGAAGCGCGAGCCCATCACCGGCCTGACGGTATCCGCCACAGCAGAACAACCTGCCGAAGCGCCGCGTGTCTTTACAAAGATTCATCTGGTCTATCGCATCGAAGGAGGCGTTTCAAAAAAAGCGGCCGAGGATGCCGTAGCTCTCTCGAAGGAAAAGTACTGTTCCGTCTCGCTGATGCTCGAAAAGTCAGTCGAGATCAGCTACTCCGTGGAGCTGGCAGGCTAAGCCAGGATGCTGCGGGCCTTCCAGTTCATACTCGTGCTGCTGATGCTGGCAGCTCTGGCGCTGATTTCCGCCGTGGTGACCATGCACTTTGCAATCCACGGCGCGGAGGTCGCGGTGCCGGACTTCAAGGATATGACCGTATCCGAAGCCACCAGCCGCGCAGCAGCGCTGGGCCTGAACGTGGATGTGGATGCTCACTCCTACAGCATCGATATTCCTGAAGGCCACGTCGATGCGCAGACACCGCGCCCGGGCACAGTGGTGCGCAAAGACTGGCATGTGCGCCTGGTCGACAGCCTGGGGCCGCAGAAGGTCGCCATCCCCAAGCTGGTTGGCGTCGATCAGCGTGTCGCAGCGATCCAGATTCGGCGCATGGGGTTGGAGCTTGGCCAGCAGGCGCAGATGCCGGATGCCTATGCCGCTGAGGGCACAGTGGTCGCGCAGACGCCGCTTCCTAACGCTTCGGGAGTCGAACGCCCCACGGTGAGCCTGCTTACCGCAACTGCCCCGGCAGAAGATACCAGCGGTTACGTCATGCCGAATTTCGTAGGACAAAGCTATGCAACGGCAGCGCTGGCGATTACCCGTGCGGGATTCCAACTCGCGCCGATGCATACCCAGGCGACGGAGTCTGCGCCTCTTCCCATCCAAGGTTCCTCTGCAACTCCCTCCGCAACCGCACAGACATCTGTTCCTGCAGCAGCACCTGCATCGGAAACCAGTCCGACTCAGCCGCAGGTCGCGATCGGCACGGTTACGTCCCAGCTGCCTGCCGCGGGCTCGCGGGTAGATAGCGGCATACCTGTCACGCTCACCGTCGCACAGTAGTTCATAAGGGGCCTGCTGCTGCACCCTCTGCCATTGCAGGCATGCAAGGCCTGCACGCTCCTCCATAAAAGCGCGATGCCGTGCGGGAATGGCTGTCACTCTTGTCGATCCGGCTCTATGATCCGGCTCTGTCAGGAGATCGGCAGGATTCCCTGCTCGATGGCTACCGTGGATGCCTCCGTGCGGTCGCCCACTTCCATCTTGGCCAGGATGCGATACACATGGTTGCGGACCGTGAACTGGCTGATCTTCAGCGCCCGGCCGATATCTTTATTCGTCAGCCCCTTCGACAGCAGTTCCAAGATTTCGATCTCGCGCGCGCTCAGGCATGGCCGATGCTGGCGTTCGCTGAGGCGGTCGGCAATCCGCTTCGGGAAATGCGTTCCTCCGGAATAGACGGCTTGGATGGCGGCGATGATCTCGTCGCGGGAGGTGTCTTTCAGCAGGTAGCCACGGGCACCCGCTTCGACGGCGCGATAGATCTCCTCGTCATATTCGAAGTTGGAGAGAATGACGACCTGCGGCGCGCCACCGATCCCGCGCAGGGCCTTCAGGGTTTCGAGACCATCCATCCCCGGCATGCGCAGGTCGAGCAGCATTACATCCGCGTCCTCGCGCTCGAGGAACTGAAGAGCCTCGCGGCCTCCGTGAACGGAGCCGATCACGCGCAGTCCGCTCTGCTTGCGCAGCATGCTGTTGAGCCCCGCGCGCACCACCGGGTGATCGTCGACGATGAGCAAGCGTGCCGTGCCTTTAGCTGGTGGTTTTTCCATGGTCATCAAGCTCCTACCAGATGCGGCGGATGTAGTACCGCCAGTGTTCCGGAATTTTTCCCTGAGGCAGCGGCGCGCGGACGTATACCCGCGTGCCCTCGCCTGCCGTGCTGTGAATCTCCAGCGAGGCACCGATGCGCTCCGCGCGTTTGCCCATGCCACGAATGCCGAAGTTCGCGGCATCCTCATTGGCCGGAAATCCTCTGCCGTTGTCCTGCACCGTCAGCCCGATTGCGGTGCGGTCATAGAGGATTACAATCTTCAGCTCGGTGGGATTTGCGTGGCGCACGGCATTGGCAATCGCCTCCTGCCCGATCTTGTAAAGAGCATCGGCGATACGCAGCGGGATTGTCCGCGCATCGCCTGTACTGGCGCAGCGGACACGGATGCATCCGCCATTGACGATTCTTCCCGCGCAGCCATCGAGCGCCTTTAGCAGGCCTTCGTGTTCAAGCGTCTCCGAGCGCAGTGCGGAGATGCTGCGCCGCGCCTCGTCATGGCTGGTGCGCACCAGCTCTGTAGCCAGGTCGAGATGCTGGTTCAGCTCGGCCTCATTTCCAATCTCGTCACGGATGGCCTGCAGTTGAAAGCCGATGCCGGCGAAGCTCTGCGCCAGCGTGTCGTGCATCTCGTGCGCCATGCGCTCGCGCTCTTCGAGGATGGCGCGCAGGCGCAGGGTGCGGATACGTCCGTGGATCGCCTGGATAGCGACCACGAGAATGAACAGCGCCATGGCCGCAGCGACGATGTGGCCGGCGCTCCACCACGGCGGACCTTTGATCATCTGGATATCGTCGATGGACGGCAGGATGATCGCGAAGGGCGTGTCGTTGTGCGTATAGGCCGGGGCCACGGTACAGATGCCGCGCATCCGCAGCCGGCTCTTCTCCTTGAGCGGCCACGGGAAACGGCTATAGTTCTTCTCGCTGGCGATGGCGCGGAAGGACTGGCTGCCATCGGTGAGCGTCATCACGATGGTGTGATCCGGCCCCTGCTCCTGCGATGCGAGCTGGCCCTCGATTTCGACGAAGGCTGAGTCGAAGTTGCCGGAGGCGGCCTGCGAAGCGGTGACCGACACGGGAGGCACGGGCACGCGCGACCATAGCACGTGAAACGAGGCGTTCTTCAGAATCGGGCTGTAGTCGCGAACAAAGAGGTCGCCGTGCGCCTCCACTTCGTCGCCGATTTCGAGTGGCATCTTCGCATCTTTGGGTTCGATGGCGAGGCCTCCGCCGGAGTCCTGAATGAAGACCACCGGCGAAGTCAGCGTCACGACGCCGTGCACCGTGACCTCCGTCGGAGCAATGGGAGAGAGCAGGCGCAGGCTGCTGATGGCCACGGCATGCGGATCGGACTGATGATCGCGCATGGCCAGGTAAAGCGGTTGAAAGTATCGGTCGTAGGTTTGGGGAATGGCTCCTGCGACCTCGAGGGTCGCCACTCCGGTGGGCGGCGGCGCCTCGCCGATCATCGCGACTTCGTCGGCGCGTGTTGCGGGGCGAATCTCGATGTTGCGCCAGATTGCGCCGGTGGCATAGGACTTCAATCCGAAGCGTCCGGAGGTGAGACAGCCTGGATCGCGGATCGCCGTGGTGGTTGTCTTGCCGGAGAGCGATCGCGCGCTGGCCACAAAATCGCAGCCATAGGCGAGGAATTTGAAGTGATACCACTGCTGCGCCCTGACCTCGGGCACCACCGGCTTGGCTACGTACTCGCGCCATCCGAAATCCGCGCGGCCCAGGATCAACGTGTTATCCAGATCGCGCAGCCCGGCGAAGTACCCGTTATAGGCATCTACGCCTTCTTCTTCATTGCGCGCACGCAGAATGAGCCCGGCGTCTCCAGACTCTCCGAGCAGCTGCAGATCCGCTTCGACCGAATAATTTTCCCAGTCTACGGCCCCGTTCATCAGCTTGGCGCCACGCTCATCCGAATTGTTGCGCATGGCGCCATCCACCGCTCCCCAGGTGCCACCGAAGGCCGTCCAGTCTTCGCGCCGGTCAATCGATACAGCGTGCGGCTGCGGTGAGGTGCGATGCGTATGCGAGACCCTGGCAAGCACGGCAAAGACCCCGCCGCACAGCAATACGCATGCAGCCGCGATCCATAACTTCACTCGTGTCGTCATGGCTATTGCTCGTTCCACCAGCGCGCAGAGAAGATCTTCTGTATCTCCGGTGTGTCCATGTTGTCGCGGGTCACCAGCTTGGGCGACACGACGGTGCGCGCTGCTACCGGCTCGCCTTTCACGCGGTCCTGTATCTCCTCGATGGCCAGATGTCCCATCTCGTAGGTGTTCTCTACGATCACCGAGTCGAGATCGCCGGTGCGCAGCGGCGGCAGAAGATCCTGATCAAAGCCCACCAGTTTGATCGCCGAGGCTTTGTGGAACTCGACCAGCGCGTAATAAGCACCGCGTGTGGACTCCGCAGAGAGCGCGACGATCGCGTCCGGAGAAGATTTGCTGCGCAGGAGCTCTTCCGCGGTCTCCTGCTCCTGGGAGACATCTGTCTGGCCCATGCGCCGGGCGACAACATGGATGCGGGGAAACTCCGCGGCCAACGCATATTCGAAGCTGCGCTCCCGCAACATGATGTTGGCGAGCTTCGGGTCCATACCCAGCACTGCGACTTCACCCTGACCATGCAGCAGCTGGCCGATGCGCCGCGCCGCGATCTGCCCGGCTGCAGCTTCGTCGCTCAGCACGTAGGAAAAATCATCGCCAGGCTGGATACCGAGCTCCGTGCCGACCACAACCAGAGGCATATGTTTCTTCAACAGCCGCTGAACGGGAGTGCGGAAGGCCAGCGACTCGTCGGGGGCAAGCACAATGCCTTCGTAAGGTTCTGACGAGACGCGCTCGACCAGCGCGATCTGCCGCTGCACATCGTTGGCACGGGTCGGCGCGTTCCAGTAGAGCGAGATACCGTGCACCCGAGCGGCGTCTGCCGCGCCTGCATGCTCCGGCTCCCACAGCGCCGTGCCGCAGGCGCGCGGGATGACGGCAATCCGCGGCGGCCCGCTGCTGCATGCGCTGAGGACTGCCGCCAGCAGCGTGGCTACGCACAGGCGCAGGACACACCTGGCATGCAGCTGTCGGGCTGGGAGTTGTCCGGCCAAGAATCTTCGTGGGTACATGTGACCTATTGCCAGTCCCGTTTCTCGCCAATAAGGTTCGGGGTGCTTGCTGAACGTCCGGAATGCAACTACGCGGAGAAAACCTTTTCCGAATCGGCAGCAGCACACGGCTCATGAGTATATGCGCCGGGCAAGAACACTGGAAACACTCTTGGAGGTTGGAATGAAACAAAATCTCAGGTTGGCTGCGAGACTGTTGTGTGTCGTCGCGCTCGCGGTCTCAAGCGCCTTCGCGCAGTTCAGCGGCAGTATGTCCGGCACCGTGCAGGACCCCTCGGGCCTGGTGGTGCCAGCGGCTTCCGTGACTCTCACCAACACCGGCACCGGGGAGCAGAAAACGGTCACTTCCGCCAGTGACGGAAGTTATCAATTCGTCAGTCTTGCCCCGGGAAATTATCAGCTCAAAGTTGTAGCCAAGGGATTCGCCGAGGCGTTGAGCTCCTTTTCGCTGACCACGAACCAGACCATGATTCTGCCCGTGAAGCTCACGCTGGGCGGAGAAAAGCAGACGATCGAGGTCACCACGCAGGCACCGCTGCTCGATACCGGTGACACCCGCCTGCAGGAGACACTGAGCACCGAGACGCTCTCATCGCTGCCGCTGGCCGGCCGCAACATGATCTCGCTTGTCACGCTCGCGCCGGGTGTCACCGGCCTTGGCGTCACCAGCAACGGCAGCCCCGGATCAGGCCGCGATAACTACTCCACGGAGACCCAGGTGGATGCCAGCGCGAACGGCCAGGGCGCGGTCGGCAATATGTATGTGGTGGACGGTCTCGACGTCACCAGCTCCATCCGCGCCGGCGTGCTCAACATGACGCCGAACCCCGACTCCATCCAGGAAACCAGCATCCAGAGCAACACGTACACAGTGGACTACGGCCGCGCCAGTTCCATCCAGATGACGATGACAACCAAGTCCGGCACCCACGCCTATCACGGCAATGCCAGCGACTACTTCACCTATCAGGGATGGCTCGCCAAAACCGAGTTCACGCAGTCCTACGCGCCCTTCCACAGCAACAACATCTCGGCCACCATCGGCGGACCGATTATGCCCAAACACAACTGGGGCTTCTTCTTTTTCGCCATTGAGCCGCTGCGCTCTTCAGCGGCATCGACCTATGGAACTACCTTTGAAGACCCTGAGTTCACAACCTTCGCACAGGCGAGTTTTCCCAGCACCGTCGGCACGACGTTACTGAGCAAGTATCCGGTCAGCAATGTGACCGGTGTTTCCGTCAGCCAGACCGCGGCCGATCTCTTCCCTTCGACCTGCGGCACATCCTCGACCAGCTATCTCCCCTGCAGCACGGCGATGGTAGACACGGGCAGCTTCTCCTCGAGCGCGTACCGCAACGGCATGCAGTACAACATCCGTCTGGACAAGGATTTTGCGCATGATCGCCTTTACGGCAACTTTTATCGCACGACGCTGAACACCAACGGCCTCGATCCGCGAGCGGCCTTCGACACCACCAGCAATTACTACCAGTACGCGTTGCAGATCAACGAGACGCATACCTTCAGCCCCACCACGCTGAATGAGGCGGCCTTTGCCGTGATGCGCGTGGAAGGCATCGAACCGGCGACCGGTCTCTTCTCCGTGCCGGTGGTCGATGTCACCAGCATCGGAACCGGCTTCGGTGCGGGCTTTGCCCAAGGCGACTTCATCCAGCACAACTATCATTGGCGCGATGTGCTCACGCACACCTTCAAGTCGCATGATGTAAAGATCGGCTACGAAGGTCTCTTCGGGGATGACATCGAAATCTTCAACGGTCCCTACGATCAGCCCACCTTCAGCTTCAACAGCCTGCTCGACCTGGCGCAGGACAATGTCTATACCGAAACGGGGCTGGCCTATAACCCGCTCACCGGACAGCGCGACCAGTACAACTGGAATGCGGCCGGCGTAACCAACGGCGCATTTATCGAAGATACATGGAAGATTTCACCGCGCCTTACTGCCAACTTCGGCCTGCGCTGGGATGACTTCGGCAATCCCTGGTCGCGCTCGTCGAATACAGCCTTCTCGAACTTTTATCTCGGAGCGGGACAGACCGAACAGGCGCAGATTGCGAACGGCGTTCTGATCCGCCACAACCATGCGCTTAACCGCGCGATCACCGATGTCTTCAGTCCGCGCGGAGGCATTGCGTGGGATATCACCGGCAACGGCAGCTGGGTCGTGAAGGGCGGCGCGGGCTTCTTTCATAACTGGCCGACCCTGGCCAATCTGCAGGAAGAGTATCGCGGCAATCCTCCGGGCGATATCTTCCCCACGTTCTACGGCGCTTCCGGTCCTGCGCCGGTCTTCGGCTTCGGTACCTCCAATGAGAAGCCGTTCAACTTCCCCGCGCCATCGATTGAAGCCTATACGCTCAACGAGAAGGGCGGCATCAATGGCCTGCAGTTCGGCATTGGAGCCATCGATCCCAACCTGCATTCGCCTGTCACTTATACCTACTCGGCTGAGATCGAGCACCAGATCTCATCCACGATCGCGGCGAGCCTGGCCTACTCCGGCGCCAATGGGCGAAGCCTCTTGTCCGGCGGCGGACAGGTCTACAACGTCAGCTATGGTCAAGACATCAACGAACTGCCAGGCGACCTGATCCTCCACAACAGCCTCACGCCGACCCGCCTCAACACCAGCTTCGGCGAGATTCTGTATACGAAGAACGATCGCGTCTCGAACTACAACGCGTTCGTGGCCGCGGTGCGCGGACGCTTTAAGCACGCCTTCTTCAACGCCTCGTATACGCGCTCGGCCTCGAATGACGATACGCAGGTCTTTCCCACATACATCAACCCACATCAGTACTACGGGCCGTCTCTCTGGGATGCTCCGAACCGCTTCTCGCTGGCGTGGAACTATGAGATCCCGGGACTTCATCATGGCCAGGGGCTCGTTGGCCGCGCTACCAACGGCTGGCTGCTGAGCGGCACGACCATTCTCCAATCGGGGACCCCGTTCACTGTCTCGACCAATGCGGCCTTCGATCCGATCACCAACGCGGACGGGACTTACATCGGTTATGCCGCGGGCAGCGGCGACTACAACGCAGACGGCGATAACTTCGACTTCCCGGATGTCTCCAGCTACCAGTACTCCACCAGCCGGTATGCCTATCGCCACGGCCTCTTCTCGAAGAGCAACTTCCCTGCTCCCTCGACCTTCGGATCGGAGGGCAATGAAAGGTACAACCAGTTCCGCGAGCCCGGCTTTGCGCAATGGGATGCGGCACTGCTCAAGAACACCGCAATCACCGAGCGCGTGAACTTCCAGCTGCGCTTCGAATTCTTCAACCTCTTCAACCGTGCCAACCTGAACTCCGTCGATAGCAACCTGCCCGACGGCAACTTCGGCCAGGCGACGGCGCAATACACTCCGCGCTTCCTGCAGATTGGCGGTAACCTGATCTTCTGACAGAAGCAGGCAGGTGGCCGGCAGAGAGAAAACTGCTCTCTGCCGGCCACTTCCTCTATCCCATCTCAAGCAGCAGGCTGAATCCTTGACCTTTTCTACTTCCAGGCGCTCCCTTCTTCTCGCATTCCTTGTCCTCCTGCTGTCCTCCGTGTCGCTCGCACAGGAGACGGAGGCGGCGCAGGCCATTACCGCGGAGCTGCGAGCCAATCAGAATGCGCAGGCATTAACAGACGCCGATAAAGTGCTGAAGGCCAGTCCTTCCGACTGCCGCATCCTCACGCTGCGCGGCATCGCGCTGCTGCGTATGGGGCAGCAAGGAGAGGCCCGGGCGTCTTTCGATCGAGCCCTGAAGTTCTGCCCTCAATCACTGCCCGCGCTTGAGGGCGCGGCGCAGATCGACTACGCCGCACATGCGCCAGACGCAGCGGCACTATTGGAGCGCATCCTCGCACAGCGGCCGGATGATCCCACGACGCATGCCATGCTTGGCGCTCTCGATTTTCAGCACGGCAACTGCGCCGCTGCCATCACGCACTTCGCCAAGAGCTCGGCATTGATAGAGCACAGCGAAGAAGCACAGCGCGAATACGCGGCCTGCCTCTTCACCGAAGACCAGCCGCAGCAGGCGATCGAGCTTTTCCAGCAGTTGGCCACGCAGGATGCGAGCGAAACCAATCTCGTCACACTCGCCTATGTGCAGTGGAAGTCGAAGGACAATGCTGCAGCGCTGCGCACCCTTGCGGCGCTGCTTGCTTCGACCGATGCGGGCAGCCGCGTCTATAGCCTGGCCGCACAGATCGCGGAGGATTCCAACGACACGCCGCATGCGGTGCAATGGCTGCGAACCGCGATTCTTAAGGACCCTCACGATCCTGAGAACTATCTTCTCTTTGCCACTCTGTCATTCAACCATGCGTCCTATCAGGTCGGCATCGATATGGTGAACACCGGTATCCAGCAGATACCCGATTCCGCGCGGCTGTTCCTCGCCCGCGGCGTTCTGGAGGTACAACTGTCCAAGATCGACGCTGCCGTGAGCGATTTTCAGAAGGCGCACGCACTCGATCCAAAACTCTCCTTCGCGCAGGATGCGATGGGAATGGTCCACAGCCAGCAGCACGATGCCGCCGGCTCGCTGGCCATCTTTCGCGCACAGGCCGCTGCACATCCCGGCGATCCGTTGCTGCAGTACCTCTATGCCGAGGCGCTCTCGGAGCAGGACCAGACTTCGGGTGAGGAGAATCTCAAGCTAGCCATTGCGGCAGTGAAGAAGTCGCTCGAGCTTGAGCCTGGTTATCAATCGGCGCGTGACCTTTACTGCAAGCTGCTGTTGCAGACGGAAAACTATAACGAAGTGATTCACCAGGCGGAGATCGCTCTGAAGAACGATCCCACCGACCAGTCGGCGCTCTATCAGCAGATGCAGGCAGAGCGCAGGCTGGGAAACAAGGAAGCCGTCACAGCGATGGTGGCGCGCCTCAATGATCTCAAGCAGAAAGAAAAAGCCGCCCAGGTGCGGTATCAACTTTCCGATACGCAGCCGCAAAACAGCACGCCATAACCTTTACGCCCGTAGCCGCTCACACGGCGAAGGAGGAAACGATGAATCCGATGGACACAGCGCAGAAGATCTCCCGACGGACGTTCCTTTCGACGACGGCTGCTGCCACGGCGGCCATGGCCCTGCCTGCCTGGGGAGCAGGCAGGGGCAGCACGGGTGTGCTCGATCCTGACTGGAAAGAGATGGGCGTGATTGCCACGCGTAAATCGCCGTATGCGAAGCTGCACAGTGTACCGGTGCGCGCAGTAACCGTCGAGACGGGGTTCTGGTCTGCGCGCCGCGAGACGAACGTAACGGCGAGCATTCCCAGCATGCGGGAAGAGCTGCTCGAACATGGCCGCATGGATAACTTCCTTCGCCTCGAGGGCAAATCCAGCGCTCCGCAGCGCGGCCCCGTGTATTCGGACTCGGATATTTACAAATGGCTGGAGGCGGTCGGCTTCGCGCTCGAATCCTCGCCTCTGCCCGAGCTTCGCGCGCAGTCCGGCACGATAATTCAACAGGTGGTGGCGGCGCAGGAGCCCTCGGGCTATCTCAACACCTACTACGTCGGTGACCGCAGCAGTCAGCGCATGCAATGGCAGGTGCAGACCACCGGCCACGAGCTCTATAACATCGGCCACCTGCTGCAGGGCGCGATTGCATATTACCGCGCCACGGGCGACCCCACGCTGCTCGAAGCCGGCATGCGCTTTGTGGATGGCTTCCTGCTGCCTGGCTATGGCCCGGGCGCGAATCAGCAGCCCATCGTGGCAGGCCATCCCGAGATTGAGATGGCGCTCATTGAGCTGTATCGCACCACGGGCAACCGGCAGTATCTCGATCTGGCCGGCTATATTCTCCACGGCGACGCACGCAAGCCGCTAACCGAGCGGCAGATCGTATACATGTTCTGCGGCATTCCTTTTACGCAGCGCACCAAGCTCGAAGGGCACGCAGTGCGCGCGATGTATGCCTGCTGCGGAGCAGCGGACTACTATCTCGAGACCGGCGATCCGGCTTACTGGAAAACCCTCAACACACTCTGGGACGATCTCGTGGCGCACCAGCTTTACGTGACTGGCGGCGTGGGTGCGCGCAGTGACGGCGAGGCATTCGGCAATGCATATGAGCTGCCGAACGAGCGTGCGTATGGCGAAAGCTGCGCAGCGATCGGCAACATGATGTGGAACTGGCGCATGCTCTCGGCCAGCGGCGATGCGAAGTTTACCGACGTGATGGAGCGCGCGCTCTACAACGGCATCAACTCCGGTATGTCGCTCAGCGGCACGATGTATTGCTATCGCAATCCGCTGGCCTTCAATCCTGCGACCGGCGATAAGATTCGTAATCCGTGGTACGACACCACCTGCTGTCCTCCGAACCTCGAGCGCACTTTCGCCTCGTTGCCGGGATACTTCTACAGCACTTCGCCCGAGGGCGTTTATGTGCACTTCTATGACAACTCCACGCTGCAATGGAAGCTGGAGAGCGGCACAGCGCTCACACTGCGGCAGCAGACGAAGTATCCATGGGAGGGCACCGTGCGCATTGCAGTCGAGCCGGCGTCTGCGGAGGAGTTCACACTCTTCGTGCGTATCCCGGAGTGGTCGAAGCAGAACAGCGTGAATGTCAACGGCAAGGAAGTGCCGGGTGTTACAGCTGGCCGCTATCTGCCGCTGCGCCGCCGCTGGTCTTCGGGAGACAGCGTCGAGATCGTCTTCGATATGAGTCCGCAGGTGGTACATGCCAATCCGGCTGTGGCCGACGATCGCGGCCGTGTTGCCCTGCAGCGCGGCCCTGTCGTCTATTGCATGGAGCAGCTCGACCAGAAGCTCTCGGCCTCGGATTCCGCGGATTTTCCACGCTATGTCGCACGCCTTACGGAGACGACTTCATCCCGCTACGAGCCCGATCTTCTTGGCGGTGTGGTGACTCTCCATCATCCCGGCGCGCTGCTGACTGCTGCGACGCCGGCGCTCTATCAGGAGTCTTTGCCAAGCCAGCATGCGGAGGAGGAGACAAGCCTGCAACTCATTCCGTACTACGCATGGTCCAACCGCGAGCCCTCTGCGATGCAGGTGTGGATTCCCTATCAACAGGTCTGATGCCGTTTTGCACGCCGGGCTGCGCCATGCAGCAGCCGAACCACTCTCTTAACCCGGAAAAGGGATACTCCTGACGATGAATCGCCTGTCACGACGGACATTTTTGAAGCACTCCAGCCTTGCAGCGGGCGCAGCCCTGACCATCCCGCGCTCCTCTTCCCTGCGCGCCGCCACCACGGCCCCGGCGGCCATCCGGCCGAAGCTTGCGCAGTTCGAGTATGCGCAGGTGCGTCTGCTCGATGGCCCCATGCTGGAGCAATTCGATCGCAATCACCGTTTCTTTCTTGGCCTCGATGAAGATGGCCTGCTCAAGCCTTTTCGCGAGCGCGCCGGGCAGCCTGCTCCCGGGCCGGTGATGGGCGGCTGGTATAACGACAACCCGGCGTATGATCCGCCGAAGAACATGACCGGCTACATTCCCGGCCACAGCTTCGGGCAATACCTCTCTGGGCTGGCGCGCGCCTATGCGATCACCGGCAACAAGCCGACGCAGGAGAAGGTACAGCGGCTGGTGAAAGGCTTTGCGCCCACGGTGACGGAGAAGTTCTACGTCGATTACCCGCTGCCTGCCTATACCTTCGACAAAACCAACATCGGTCTTCTCGATGCACATCAGTTCGCCGGAGACTCGCATGCGCTGCCTGTGCTGAGCCGCGCGGTAGATGCGGTGCTGCCGCATCTGCCTGCCGGTCCGCAGACACGCGAAGAGGCCTGCGCCGTGCCGCACAAGAACATCTCCTACTGCTGGGATGAAACTTACACCCTGCCGGAAAATTTCTATCTCGCCTACCTGCGCAGCGGCGATGCCCGCTATCGCCAGCTTGCCGCGCGCTTCCTGCAGGACAAGGATTACTTCACACCGCTTTCGCAGGATGAGAATGTGCTGCCCGGACTGCATGCTTACAGCCATCTCAACGCGCTTGCCTCCGCGGTGCAGTCCTATCTCGTCGACGGCAGCCAGATGCATTTGCGCGCGGCACGCAATGGCTTTCGCATGATCCAGCAGACGCAGAGCTTTGCCACCGGCGGCTGGGGCCCGGATGAGACCTTCCGCAAGCCGGGCAGCGGCGATATGGGCGCGAGCCTGACCAAAACCCATGCCAGCTTTGAGACGCCCTGCGGCGCGTACGGCCACTTCAAGGTGACACGCTATCTCATGCGCATTACCGGCGACAGCGCCTACGGCGACAGCATGGAGAGCATGCTCTACAACACCATCCTCGGCGCCAAGCCCATTCTCGAAGACGGCACCAGCTTCTACTATGCCGACTACAACAACGTTGCCAGCAAGTTCTATCACCAGGACAAGTGGCCTTGCTGCTCTGGCACCTTTCCGCAGGTGACGGCCGATTACGGCATCAGTTCCTACTTCCAGTCGCCGGAAGGCGTGCATGTGAACCTGTATGTGCCCTCGCAGCTCACCTGGACGCAGAACGGCAGCCGCTGCGTGCTGACGCAGCGCACGGAATATCCCTATCACCCCGAAGTGACGCTCGAGGTGCGCACGGAACGGCCGGAGAGCTTCGCTATCGCACTGCGCATCCCCGCATGGGCCGGCCCGGGAACGCATGTAGCCATCAACGGCAAGGCAATCGCAGAGGAGGTCAGGCCCGGCATCTTTCTTTCGTTGCATCGCACATGGAAAGACGGAGACCGCATCGAGCTCACTCTCGACCGCACCTATCGCCTAATCCAGGTCGATCCGGAGCATCCGAATCTGGTCGCTCTTCTGCATGGCCCACTTTCGCTCTTTGCCGTCGGCGAAACTCCTGCCACGCTCTCGCGCCGCGAGCTTCTCGCCGCGCAGGAGCGCTCGGGAAGCTGGAGCGTGTCGTCCGGATCTGATGCGGTCACGCTGCTCTCCTACCCGCAGATCAAGGATGAGAAGTATCGTCTCTATCTGCCTGTCTCTGTGTAAAGCCGGTATGCCAAAACGAGTACGCGCAGAGTCGAAAGAGAAGAAGCTGGATATCCGCGACGTGGCGAGGAGTGCGAAGGTCTCCGTCGCCACGGTTTCGCGCACGATGAACCTGGTGCCGACGGTCGACGAGAAACTGTCACGTCGCGTATGGCAGGCGATCGAAGAGCTGAACTTTTATCCCAATACGCAGGCTCGTGCTCTCAAGTCTGGACGCAGCCGTATCTTCGGGCTCATCCTCTCGGAGATTACCAATCCGTTTTTCCCGGAACTGGTTCAGGGATTTGAAGAGAGCGCGATCAAGGATGGCTACGAGATACTGATTACTTCCATCAGCCATGACCATAGCCGCATGGAGCTGGCTGTGCGGCGCATGCTCGAGCGCAAAGTGGAAGGCGTCGCAGTCATGACCTTCGGCGTCGAGCTACCTTATCTCGACAGGCTTGCAGCGGCCGATATCCCGCTGGTCTTTGTCGATGACGGGCCGCCAGTTCCGCGCCGTACCATTCTGCAGGTCGATTACGCGACTGGTATTCGCCAGGGTGTGCAGCATCTCGCCGCACTCGGTCACCAGCGCATTGCCTGCATCAGCGGTCCTCCGCAGCAACTCTCCAGCCGCCTGCGTTACGACGCTTTTCTTGAGTCCATGCGCGAAATGGATCTGCCTATCGAGCCAGAGCTTCTTGTCAAAGGCGATCATACGCTGCAGGGAGGCGCCGCCGGTGCACGCCGGCTTCTATCCTTGCAGCAACCGCCCACGGCGGTCATGTGCTCCAACGACCTCACTGCCATCGGCTTGTTGCGCGCAGCCTCCCAGGCACATGTTTCCGTTCCCCGCGATCTCTCAGTCATCGGCTTCGACGATATTCATCTCGCCGATTTCGTCTCACCGCCGCTCACCACCGTGCGCATGTCGCGGGCCGCGCTTGCCGAGGCCGCCGTCGGAGCCCTGCGCAGCCATGCCGAGGCTAGCCCAGACCGTATTGCACCCGAAAATGCGCGCTTCGTCTCTATTCCCACCCTGCTCACTGTCCGGCGCTCCACCGGGCTATGTGCGTGGCCATAAAGAATGGCTCAAGGCCGATAACGGCCAGTCAATGACGCAGGCAAAGCCAGCCTTAAATGCTTGATGGAATGGGTATTTCTTTGAACCTAAGGAGATTAGGCGACTTATATGGCGGAGAGGGAGGGATTCGAACCCCCGATAGCCTTACGACTATGCCTGATTTCGAGTCAGGTGCATTCAACCGGGCTCTGCCACCTCTCCGCAGCGGCTCTCAAGGAGTGAGGCGACAAAGACAATATTATCACGCTCTTCGCGTCGGAAAAGCCGATTATCCACACTTTGGCCAGGGTTCTTGAGCAGGCCGACGCCGCACACGCAAATTGTAACCGTCGCAGTCACAATCACAAACAGCAAGAGGCCCGAACCATACGGCCCGGGCCTCTTTGTGCTTAGAAAACAGCATCTCGCTCGACAGCGAGGCTTAGCTTGCAGCCTCTTCCGTCTCGCTCAACTTCACCTGGGCAACGGTCCAGTTCGGATCGCCGACCTTGAAGCGCGCGAAGCGGCGCAGAGTGATGTTCTCACCCAGCTTGCCCACCTTGGTCGCAATCAGGTCCTTGATGGCCACCGACTGCTCCTTGATGAAGGGCTGTTCGAGGAGGCAGACTTCCTCGTAGAACTTGCTCATCTTGCCTTCGACGATCTTCTCGACCACCGGAGCGGGCTTGCCGGTTGCAGCAGCCTGCGCACGATAGATTTCCTTCTCGCGCTCCAGGTCCTCGGCCGTCACATCTTCCTTGCGGATGTAGCGAGGATCGACCGCGGCGATGTGCATCGCGATGTCCTTCAGCAGCTCCTGGAAGTCCTCGGTGCGGGCGACGAAATCGCTCTCGCAGTTGACTTCAAGCAGCACGCCGATCTTGCCGCCGGCGTGGATATAAGTACCGACTGCGCCCTCGTTCGTCGAGCGCGAAGCCTTCTTGGCGGCTGACGCCATACCGCGCTTGCGCAGGATGACGAACGCCTGCTCCATGTCGCCCTTCGACTCCTGCAGGGCCTTGAGGCAGTCGCCCATCGGCGCGCCGGAGTTGTCACGCAGTTGCTTTACCAGCTTGGCATCAATCTTTTCAGTCACAGTCGACATCCTTTTTCCCTGTTTCCTTCCTTACAGAATCCCACTCCGCACCGGTCTGGCGGATCAAGCCGCCATGAATTCCAACCTCGGCGCGAAAGAGGCTCTACGTAACGAAAGCGTGGCTGTTGTTGAATCGCAGCCACGCCTTCGGAGCCTGATGGCGGCCTGAAAAGCCGCCGTCCGCAATTAGATACCGCTTTCGGCTGCCTCGGCCTCGTCCAGCGCCGCAACAATGGCCGGAGCCTTGCGGATTCCGCCGCCCAGAGCCGCCTCGAGGTCGACAACCTCGCCTGTAGCTTCTTCGGCCGAAGCCGCTGCATCGCCTTCCACCGCCGGCTCGGCATCGCTCTGCGTGGTCACACCCGCGATCTCGGCATATTGCTTGTCGCCGGCCATCTGCACGCCCTCGACCACCGAATCGGAGATCTTGGAGGTGAAGAGGCGGATGGCGCGCAGCGCGTCATCGTTGCCCGGGATCACGTAGTCCACAACCGTGGGATCGCAGTTCGTGTCAACCACCGCGACAACCGGGATACCCAGCTTGCGGGCTTCCTTCACGGCAATCGCTTCGTTGTTCGAGTCGACGATGAACAGAGCGTCCGGCAGGCGGCGCATGTTCTTGATGCCGGCAAGGTTCGCCTGCAGGTGCTTGCGCTCACGCTCGAGCTTGATGACTTCCTTCTTGGTGAGGAGGTCATAACGGCCGTCCGTGGCCATGTCATCCAGTTCCTGAAGGCGCTTCACCGACTTCTGCACCGTCACCCAGTTGGTCAGCAGGCCGCCCAGCCAGCGCTGGTTGATGTAGAACATCCCGCAGCGGGTCGCTTCTTCCGCGATGGCATCCTGAGCCTGACGCTTGGTGCCGACAAACAGAATCACCTTGCCCTGAGCCGTGAGGTCCGTCACGTACTTGCTGGCTTCCTTGAACATCTTCAGGGTCTTCTGCAGGTCGATGATGTAAATGCCGTTGCGCTCGCCGAAGATGTATTCCTTCATCCGCGGATCCCAGCGCTTCGTCTGATGCCCGAAGTGAACACCTGCTTCGAGCAGCTCCTTCATGGTGATCGTGGCCAAACAGCCTCCTTGTGGATTGCATCGCAGCTTCACGCCGCGATTGATTCCCTTGATTCCCTCTCGGGAAGATTGAACTCCCTAATGCTTCCGGTTCCTGCCCCCACCGAACTTCCGGAGAAGCAGGAACCGGCAAACCTGATACAGCAGAACCAGCCAGCGACTAGCGCTTGGAGAACTGGAAGCGAGCGCGAGCGCCCTTCTGACCGTACTTCTTGCGTTCCTTCTGACGCGCGTCGCGCGTGAGCAGGCCATCGGTCTTCAGCGTCTTGCGCAGCTCGGCGTTGAACTCAAGCAGAGCGCGGGCGATGCCCATCTTCACTGCATCGGCCTGCGCGCTTACGCCGCCGCCGCGAACCGTGGTCACCACGTCAAACGAGCCGGTCAGCTCGGTCAGACCCAGCGGACGACGCGAAGAGACGCGCTGCTGCTCGGTGACGAAGTAGACTTCGCTCGGCTTGCCATTGACGGTGAAGTTGCCCGTGCCGGGGCGAAGGAAGACGCGGGCAATCGCCGACTTGCGGCGGCCCGTTCCGTAATACTGAACCAAATCTGCCATGCTCTGTCCTGATCCTCTGGTGCTTACGCGTTAATCTCGAGCGCCACCGGCTTCTGTGCCGCGTGGGGGTGCTGATCGCCCTTGTAGACATTCAGCTTGGTCGCCATCTTGCGGCCCAGCTTGGTCTTGGGCAGCATGCCCTTGACCGCTTCTTCGATGATCTGTTCGGGCTTGCGCTCGAGCAGGCGGAGGAACGACTCCTCGCGCAGACCGCCCGGGAAGCCGGTGTAGCGGCGGTAAACCTTCTGCTGGGTCTTCAGACCGGTCAGGCGGACCTTCTCCGCGTTAATGACGATCACATGGTCGCCCATATCAATGTAGGGAACGTACTGCGGGTTCCTCTTGCCGGCCAGCACGCTGGCCGCTTCGGTTGCCAGGCGCCCCAGCGTCTTGCCGGTCGCGTCCACCACGTACCACTTGCGGTCAATCTCGTGTGCGCTCGGAATAGTTGTCGACATCGCTCTTTCCTTCTCCCTCAAAAACCGGGCCGGCCTTGCCGTCCGAGACCCAGGTCGGCAGCCACTTCGGGCCACCCCAAACATGTTTCATCCACGCGCAAAAAGCTGCCGCGGACCGGATTCCCCGCAGCTTACAGAATGCTGTTCGCGTGAGGCTGGCGCAGACGCACTTCCTTCGGTCTTTCTACGTACACGTCCTGGCCAGAGGACTGCACACAGCCAGGCAGACGCACACTGCGCAAGGACTTTAGAATACGTCAATTCTTCGCCGGGGTCAACGAAATCGAAACAATCGCCCGGGGAACCCACGCCGCTCACGGCGCAGTCCCTCCGAAGATCCGGTCTCCCTGCCGCAGAGCCCTGGAAGAATCCTTTTCAGTCTAGCCGATTACCAGCGGATCTCATTCATAATTCGAGATTTCCACCAGATTCCGGTCAGGGTCCCGGATATAGACCGACTGCATCCGGCCCATGGCTCCGTTTCTTTCCACCGGCCCTATCTCGATATGCACCCGCAGCGCCGCCAGATACTCCACCACCTCGGGCATGGGTGCCTCGGTGATCAGACATAGATCCGCCGCGCCGGGCATGGGGTGAGCGGCCTTCGGCTCGAACTCATGTCCCCGCTGATGCAGGTTGATTTTCTGCTCGCCGAAGAGCAGCGCGGTACGTCCATTTGCCGACTCGACTTCCATGCCCAGCACTTCGCTGTAGAAATCGCACGTGGCCGGGATATTCGTCACGGTCAGCACAAGGTGGTCAATCCGATCGATGGAAAAAGCCATGCTCTCTACTCCCAATGCCCGATGAGGGACAGGCTCGCTGTTCCCGGTGTCTCCACGATCTGCGTGTCCTGACTCTGATAGTAGTTATGCATGATGAGCGTCACCGTCGTCCCTCCGGTCACCGGAATGCGAACACTCTGACTCAGCAGATAATGCGGCCGCTGGGTCAACGCGCCGGCCCGCTGAGCGGCAAAACCCGTCAGTTGCTCATAATGACCGGCTGTCGTATCGAGGTACCACTCCGGAGGCGTCGGGGTCTCGCTGTCATAATCGGCTTCGGCAAACAAGGTGTCGATCACGAAGGTCCGGCCGGCGGGAACAGCGATACAGAGATATCCCTTGCTGGCCGATTGCGGGTTGGTGTCGAAGCTCTCGAACTGGTCGTAACCGCCGCCGCTGGACTGCGGGTTGAAGCAGGATGGGGCCTGATCGGTGGGCAGGACCAGCTGCGGATCGTTGACCGGCGCATTCGGATAACGAGGGTGATGCCGGCTCTGCGCCGAGGACATGCTCGTGCATGCCGCCAGAACTGCGACCCCAAGCCAGCTGTACCTGTTTCTGCATGCTCCACGGAACCGCCCACAGAACTGAATTTCCATGCACACCCCCTGTATTGCGATGAAGTTGCCTGCAACCCACTCCAGACGCACCAGCCCGCTGCCAGGACTCACACGCTCTGTGCGATACGAGCCCAAAGACAAGCCGGAGATTTGTCACCACCTCCGGCACAGATTGCAACTATAGCCCCTTCAGCAGGGTCTTCCAGCGAGCCCAGGCCTCGGTGCGCGCCTTTACATTCGCCTCGTTGCCCGTGGTCCGAGTTGGATCTTCGCCAGCACGCATGAAGCCGTGTCCCGCGCCTTCGTAGATCACGTCCTCATACTTTTTGCCGGCCTTCTCCATCGCAGTCTTGGTGTCGGGCACCGTGGCCGAGATGCGCGCATCGTTACCCGCGTAGAAGCCATACACCGGCGCGGTGATCGCGCCCAGGTTTTCCGGCGGCGGCCCATAAAAGACAAATGCCGCGCTCAGGTCATGCCGGTTTGTCGCGAAGCGGAAGCTCTGCCCGCCGCCCCAGCAGAAGCCTGCGACCACCAGCTTTCCGTTTACTGCGGGCAGCTTCTTTACGTAGTCGGCCGTGGCGTTCAGGTCCGCCGTTACCTGGTCTGGATTCAAGCCGGAGACCGCCTTTACCGCATCGTCCTGCGTGGGAAATGCGCTGCTGCCGTCCTTGCCCGTCGTGCTGCCGTCGGGCCTCTCACCGGAAAGCAGATCGGGTGCGATGGCCACGTATCCCGCCGCCGCAACCTCGTCCGCCGCCTCGCGCGCCCAGTCCGTCAGCCCGAAGATTTCGTGGATCACCAGCACCGCCGGCGCCTTCGCGCCCACCTCCGGATAAACCACGAAGGCGTGCACGGTGCGATTCCCGTACTTGATATCGACCCACTCGTGGTGCCGCGGCGAAGCATCCAGCCGCGCCTTTGCCCACTCCTGCGCCTGCGCCACGACGGCTCCCAGAAGCCCTGCAGCCAGCACCGCATTGCGCACCATGACCCCTCGCCGCATCCTCATCAGACTCCCCACCCTTCTCTGCGCGTGGCAGTATGGTTGGCAGATTACCGGCAGCTCCCGGAACGAATCAACGGACAAATCTACCATCGCCACACCATAAGAGGTGCCCGTGAACCTGAATCAACCTGTTACCTTCCTGCTGACCGCGCAGCCCGATCAGGCTACCGCGTTCTACCGCGATATACTCGGCCTCACCTTTCTCCGTGACGACGGCTTCGCGCTCGTCTTCACCACCGGCCCCATCCTGCTGCGGATCGGCAAGGTGCAGGCGCATTCTCCTGCGCTGCATACGGTGTTGGGTTGGGAAGTCCCCGACATTACCACCGCCGTCGCAGAGCTCGCAGCGAAGAACATCGCCTTCGAGCAGTATCCGGGCATGGGGCAAGATCCGAGCGGCATTGCCACTTTCCCGAATGGGGACAAGGTCGCCTGGTTTAAGGACCCGGACGGCAATGTTCTCTCACTCTCGCAGCACGCGACCCAATAAGGCGCTAAAAAGCACAACGGGCGAGACCGAATGATTCGGCCTCGCCCGTTCGAGAGTCCAAGGAACAGTGTGGATGCAACAAGCCCGCCATCCTGCACGGGCAAAACTCTTCCTGTTTAGTTAGCCTGCGGCTGCGGCTTGGGCAGCGTGTTCTGCGCAGCGCCCACCGGCGTCGTTACCGGACCCTCATAGCCGGTCAGATTGCTCATGCCCTGCAGCTGCTGCTCTTCCACCTGCAACGGCCGCTGCATCACCATGGTGACGTTCGTCCCGGCCGGGAAGGTGATATCCGCGCCATGCTTCATGAACATCTCCACGACACCTGCCGCGGCACCTGCGCCAGCTCCGACGCCAAGGCCCAGCCCCGGCGAGCCCGCAGCCCAGCCGACCATACCGCCGACACCAGCGCCGGCCAGCGTTGCACCACCTACTGTCTTGGCATCGTCGGTCTTGGAGTTCTTGCTCTCGATGAGCCCTTCCTTATCCTTTACCTGCGCGTTCTGCGCCCCCGGAACATTGTCCACCGCGCCCGGCAGCGAGATGACCACACCATTCGGGAAAGCCATCGAGACGAAATGCATCATGATCTGCGCGCGGCCTTTCACCTTGCCGCCACGCTCCACACCATCAATATAGCCCTGCACGAAAACACCTGCAGGGATAACCACGCGTCCGGCTTCAATGACCGGAAAATCGCTGGAAAGATACACGGCATCGCCGGCCTTCGCGGTTGAGGTGCTGATCGCGGACTTCAGCGTAAGCGGAATCTTCGTTCCTGCGGGAATCACGAATGTCTGACCGCTGGCCGGCGCAGGTGCCGCTACAGCAGGAGCGACCGGAGCAGCCGGTGAGGCGGCAGCGGAAGTCGCAACCGGTGCGCTCTGAGCCAGCGCCAGCGGCGCGGCAAACAGGCAGGAACCAAGAACCAGCAACGGCAGACGAGAAACGGTGCGAGCGGGGTGAGTCATTCGATGATCTCCATGGGGAGCGGAAGCTACAACCTCTTATGGGCTGCCGGTCAGGGCCCGTAACACCGGCACTGCCTGCTCTCGCTCCGGGTGGACGGGCTTAACTCTCCCGTCGCTTTCGAACTGCTCTTATTGTTCCACCGGTGGCAACAAATTGTGCTCCTCAATTGGTAACCCGGCATAAGTCATTAGTTACCGTATTCGTCACACTATCGTGGGAATACGCCAGCATAAAATGTCCCGGGAAAGAGGGTTACCGCACCAACTGGCTAATCAGCGCCTCTCGCCGATGGAGCGCAATCCCGTCCACCTTTTTCGCAACCTGGAACCAGAACGCCCACCCAATAGCAGCGATCGCCAACAGCGCCAGCATGGCGGCGGCAACATGTCCGTGGACCGCCAGCAAGGCATAGACGGCCGCTCCCACACCCAGGATGGCCAGCTGAATGGCCATGCTCAGCAACCCGTTGCCCGCCGCGCCCTGCTCGCGCGACATGCGGGTCAGCGTCATGCGATAGGCCATGAACAGCGACAGCAGATTTCCCGCAGCAAGCTGCGTCGGCAGAGCAAAAAGCAGCCAGCACGCGGTCAGTTCGATCATCTCCGGCTTCGGTAATCCAAAGCGGAAGACGACGACCGCGGTCACAAGGATCAGCTCGACGAAGAACAATCCCAGGTGCACAAGATTCTTTGCCAGCAGAATCGTCCGAAAGCGCACAGGAGCCAGAAAGTAGAGCTGAACTCCGCCGCCATCGCCGCCGAGGCTGTTCGCGATCAGCCGCGTCAGTCCGAGAAAGCTATAGGCAGCAGCGATGGGTAACGCGAAATGGGCGAAGCCCGGAATACTGCCGTGCCCATGCCGTCCACCGCTGCCGAAAACCATCATGAGAATCGGCGGCGCAGCCAATCCATAGAGCAGCACACCACTGCGCATCAGGTAGTGCAGCTCTTTCTCGACAATCGCGCCGATCGGCCCCGCGCCATCCAGCCATCCTCCACGGACGGCAGCCTTGCTCCTCGCTTTTCCTGTTGTGCGGCCCGGACTTTCTCCGAGGCTTTCTCCGCGGTATTCCGCGCGCAGCCGCACCCCGAGCACGAGTCCAGCCAGCGCGGCATAGAGCGCGATGCCGCCTGCCTGCATTGCCTGCGCCGATCGGCTGCGCAATGCCGACTCGACGGCCATGGCCGTCATTCCCGGCGGCAGCAGCGCCTGAACCTGCTCCAGCATGGGCGCGGAGAAATGGCTTGCGGCTTTTGTCCGCCCATTCCCGTCGTCACTGAAGTGCCGGATCGCCGGTCCCACCAGCTGCAGACCAAGAATCAGAAAGAGAAAGACCGCGCCCAGAATCTCCCGCGTCTTGCGCTGTGCCAGCCAGCGATCGATCCAAGCGAAGATCATCCGCGTGAGCAGGAAATTGAACAGGGCAAAGAATACCAGCGCCAGCGTTACACCAAAGATAGCCGAAGGCCGCGCCACCACCAGGCCTACCCATATGCCGTAGAGGCAGATCACGCCCATGATGGTGGCGATATCCAGCGCGCCGTAGGTCAGAGTGAGCAGCATCCATGAGCCGAAGCTGAGCGGGAACCGCCGCAGCGCGCCAAAATCCATGTGTTCCTGAAACGATGCCACCATCAGCGGCAGAAACTGCCACAGCGCGAAGACCGGCCAGAAGAGCGCGGGCAGCAGCACGAAATGCCGGCTGCTTACGATGGAATAAGCGCCGAAACCCAGCCCAATGCCTATCAGCAAGGCAATACCGCCAAAGAAGACGCTGCTGAAGATCTGCGCTCCCAACTCGAAATTGCCACGTTTTGTGCGCAACCCATGCCGCAACATCTGCAGACGGATCGCCGCCACAGCCGCATACTGCTGCCGCGCCAGAGCGGAAAAGATTCCGTAACTCCCCGTGCCTACGCCAGCCATGACAACTCCGCCGCGGATTCCTGTCCATCCGCGCCTACGGCATTGAGGAAGATCTCTTCGAGGGTCAGCCGCTGCTCCCCTGCTTCGCCCGGCAGCTGCGATGCCACGCCAGCGCGCAGCTC
The DNA here is from genome assembly GCF_004123295.1 of Silvibacterium dinghuense. Taxonomy (NCBI): domain Bacteria; kingdom Pseudomonadati; phylum Acidobacteriota; class Terriglobia; order Terriglobales; family Acidobacteriaceae; genus Silvibacterium; species Silvibacterium dinghuense. The sequence goes on from NZ_SDMK01000002.1 coordinate 993,266, forward strand.
CTCGAGCGAGCCGTTGGCCACGAGCCTGCCCTTCGCGATGATCGCGACGTGGCTGCACAGCCGCTCGACGATCTCGAGCACATGCGAGGTGAGGAAGATGGTCGCGCCATGCTGGATCATTCCCTGCAGCATCGTCTTCAGTGTGCCTGCAGCGACTGCATCCACGCCCTCGAATGGTTCATCGAGAAAGAGCACCTTCGGCCCATGCATCACTGCCGCAGCTAATGCCAGCTTTTTCTGCATGCCATGCGAGAAGTCCGTGACCAGCTTCTTTGGCTCGGAGGCGAGGCTCATGAACTCCAGCAGCTCTTCCGTACGCCGTGCGGTCGTTTCCTTGTCGAGACCATACATGCGGCCTACAAAACGCAGATATTCGGAGGCCGTGAGCCGGCCGAGCAGCGCCATGCCTTCGGGCACCACGCCAATCTGTCTCTTGATATCAAGGGATCCGGCGGTGAAAGCCTGCCCGAGTATCTCGATGCGCCCAGCCGTCGGTTCGAGCAGCCCGGTCAGCATCTTGATCGTCGTCGACTTCCCTGCTCCGTTCGGGCCGAGAAAACCGAAGAACTGCCCCGGAGCGACCGAGAAGGAAAGATCGTCTACAGCCGTGAAATCGCCAAAACGCCGCGTAAGCCCATACGTTGCCAGTGCCGGAGTTCCCATGCCCGCCAGCATATCTGGAAGCTTCACGGCTACAAACAGAAAAAGGCACCGGAGGCCGAAGCCTCCGATGCCCTTTCGGCTTGCAGGTGTTCAAGATGCAGGGTGACCTATACAAGCCCAGTGTTGGCTTGTGTGGCGGAAGCACGAACCCTTACTAGAAGATTCGTGTGAGCCCCCCATGACGAAAAACTGTCATGGGGGGCACCCGGCGGCCGCCTCGATGGCAAATCGCTAGAAGTCTTCGTGATGAAAGGAGACTTCGCCTTCGACTGCGACCTGATAGGCCGAGACGCGACGCTCGAAGAAGTTGGTCAGCTCCTGCACGTCCTGAAGCTCCATGAACGCGAAGGGATTCTGCGTCTTGAAAACCGGCTCGATGCCCAGGCGCGAGAGGCGCGCATCGGCCACGTAGCCAAGATACTGACGCATCTCACGCAGCGAGAGACCGGCCACCCCGCCCGAAAGCAGATCCTCGGCAAACTGTGCCTCGGCATCGACGGCTTCCCGGAGCATTTCCTTGATCTGCTCTACCAGCTCGGCATCCCACAGATCCGGCTCCTGAGCACGCACCACCTTGATCACCTCATAGGCAAACTCCAGGTGGCAGCTCTCATCGCGGAAAACCCAATTGGTACCGCCGGCCAGGCCATGCAGCAGGCCACGCGAACGGAAGAAGTAGACATAGGCGAAGGCCGCGAAGAAGAACAACCCCTCGATGCAGGCCGCAAAGCAGATCAGGTTCAGCAGAAACTGGCGACGCTGTTCCTTCGTCTCGAGCTGGTCGAGCTTCTGAATCGAGTCCATCCACTTCATGCAGAAGTCGGCCTTCTTAGCGATCGAAGGGATGTTCTCGACCGCGGCGAATGCGCCCGCGCGCTCATCGGGGTCGGGAATGTAGTTGTCGAGCAGCGTGAGATAAAACTGCACATGTACAGCTTCTTCAAATAGCTGGCGCGAGAGGTACAGGCGCGCCTCGGGCGAGTTCACGTGCTTGTAGAGGTTCAGCACCAGGTTGTTCGACACGATGCTGTCCCCGGTCGCGAAGAACGCCACGAGACGCTTGATGAGGTGAACCTCGGAGGGCGTGAGCCGCTGCCGCAGATCGACCAGATCTGTCTGGAAATCGATCTCCTCGACCGTCCACGTGTTCTTGATGCCGTCACGGAACATGTCATAGAACACCGGGTAGCGCATGGGGCGCAGCGTGAGGCAAAGGCCCGGATCGAGGATGTGCTCGGGCGCTTCGACCGACGAGCTCTTATTGACTGCTTCTTCCTGTACCGACATAGAAAACTCCTACCTTCTGTCAGTTGATATTTCGTGTTGGATCGCTGGAGACCCGCCTACTGGCAGGCCTCGCACGACTCCGGATTCTCAAGCGAGCAGGCAATCGCTGCGCTCGCAGTCACTGCAGGCGCCGGAGCAGCCGGCGCCGACACGCGGGCCGCGGCTCCCGGCACTGTCGTCTTGGCGATCTTCGTCGCCGGACGCGAACGCAGGTAGTAAGTCGTCTTCAGGCCCTTTTTCCACGCATACATATACATCGAAGAGAGGCGGCCGATGTTCGGCGACTCGGCAAAGAGGTTCAGTGACTGCGACTGATCGAGATACGCATTGCGCGCTGCGGCCATATCGATCAGCGAGCGCATCGGGATCTCCCATACGGTGCGGTACAGCAGACGCACATCTTCGGGCAACTCTTCAATGCCCTGCACCGATCCTTCCGCCATCTTCAGCCGCACACGCATCTCCTCGTTCCACAGATTGCGCGCCTTCAGCTCGTCGATCAGGTAGCGGTTCACCTGCAGGAACTCGCCCGAGAGCGTCTCGCGCTTGAAGAGGTTCGAGATCTGCGGCTCGATGCACTCGTAGCAGCCAGCAATCGAGGCGATGGTTGCCGTCGGAGCGATGGCGATCAGCAGCGAGTTGCGCACGCCGCTCTTTGCAATCCGTGCCCGCAGCGCTTCCCAGCGAGCGAGATCGGCAGGCTGCACGCCCCACAGGTCGAACTGGAACTTGCCCTTGGCCATGCGCGTCTGCGCGAAGGTCTCATGCGGACCATACTTCTCGGCCAGCTCGCAGGTAGCTTCCATCGCCGCGTAGTAAATTTCTTCCTGGATGCGGGTCGAGAGCGCCTGCGCTTCAGGAGAATCGAAGGCCAGCCGCATCTGGAAGAAGACGTCCTGCAGGCCCATCAGGCCGAGACCCACCGGACGCCACTTCGCGTTGGAGCTTGCCGCTTCCTCGATCGGATAGTAGTTGATGTCGATCACGCGATCGAGCATCGGCACCGCAGTGTGCACGGTGCGCGCCAGCTTCTCGAAGTCGAAGCTCGGCCGTCCGTCGGCATCCCAGGTCACGTGCCGCCCAAGGTTGATCGAGCCCAGGTTGCACACCGCTGTCTGGTCGCTCGAGGTCACCTCGGTGATCTCGGTGCACAGGTTCGAGAGGTGCACCACATTGCCCTGCTCGCCGGTCTGGTTGCACTTCAGGTTGGTCGCGTCCTTGAAGGTCATCCAGCCATTGCCGGTCTCGGCCAGCGTGCGCATCATGCGTGCATACAGGTCGCGAGCCTTGATCTGGCGGCGATAGAGCTTTTCCTCTTCGGCTTTCTCATAAGCAGCCTTGAAGTCATCACCATAAAGGTCGGGCAACTGCGGCACGTCCTTCGGATCGAAGAGCGACCAGGTACCGTCGGCCTCCACGCGTTGCATGAAGAGGTCGGAGATCCAGTTGGCCAGATTCAGATTGTGGGTACGGCGCGCCACGTCGCCGGTGTTGTCTCGCAACTCGAGGAACTGCTCGATGTCCGCGTGCCACGGCTCCAGGTACACGCAGCATGCGCCCTTGCGCTTGCCACCCTGGTTGACCGCCGCCACGGAGCTGTCCAGCGTGCGCAGCCACGGCACGATGCCGTTTGAGAGGCCATTTGTCGCGCGGATCAACGATCCTTCGGAGCGCACACGGTGGAATGCGAGCCCGATACCGCCGGAGAACTTCGACAGCAGTGCAACATTCTTATAGGTGTCGTAGATGCTGTCGAGCGAGTCGAGCGGCGAATCGTGCAGATAGCACGAAGACATCTGCGCATGCTTGGTGCCCGAGTTGAAGAGCGTCGGCGAGGATGGCAGGTAGTCGAGCGACGCAATCAACCGATAGAAGTTGATGGCCTCATTCGGCGACTGCGCCAGACCGCAGGCTACACGCAGAAAGAAGTGCTGCGGCGTCTCGATGATGCGGCGCGAAAGCGGATCGCGCAGAAGGTAGCGGTCGTAGACTGTGCGCAGGCCGAAGTATTCGAAGCGATCGGAGAAGCTGTCATCGATCGCGTCATTCAGCTTGCGGGCGTGGGTATGCACGAACTCGGCCGTGGCGTTGCTGACCACACCTTCATGGTGCCCGTAGTTGATCGACTGCGAGAAGGAGTAGAGGTTGAAATTCGAAACCTCCTTCGTGATGGTCGCCAGCAGCAGGCGTGCCGCCAGCCGCGAATACTGCGGCTCTTCGGCGATCAGCGAAGCCGCCGTGTCGATCGAAATCTTGTCCAGCTCCTGCGTGGTCGCGCCATCATACAGGCCGCCGATCGTCTTCGAAGCCACGCGGATCGAATCCACATGCTGCAGCCCGTGAGCGCATCGCTGCACCGCACGCACGATCTTGTTTACGTCCACCGGCTCGAGTGATCCATTGCGTTTGCGCACATGCATCACCGCCGTCTCTTCGGGCACGGGAAAACCCGGCGTCACATCGGAGAGGGTCGTCTGTACAGGAATGCGATCGGTAGTAGCGGCCATCGGGAGAGTCTCCTGGGCCTCGGAAAGCATGCGAAGAAACAGCACCAGCCGCTCCGGGCGGAGCAGCGCCAGTTACCGTTACTTCGCCTCCCCTCGGAGGCGCGAACGTATATTTCCGTTGGCAGGTCTTCGGACTATGCAGGTTCGAACCTACTTGCCAGACTTCCCGAGGTCCGAACGGGACCCAGTGTCCTCGTGGCTTTCGTACCTGCTAACCGCTGCGGGGCAGTTCCGGAGTTTCACCGGATTCCCTTTTCATCCTCCTCATAGAAGGAACCATCGGAATAAACCCACTATAAGTTGAGTCGACAGCCACAAACAAGACCACCCATTGTGGATATTCTGCAAATCTCTGCAAAACCCCACCATGGGTGACCGGTAGCCGCTCTCTATTAACGAATCAGTAACGCCAGCTCTTTACATCCGCTCCTTCGGGCGCCGTTCTCAGCATGTGATCGACCATCTGCGGAAGCACCCGCTGCGGCCAGTTCGCATTGTTTTCCTGCATCGTGTACTCGGCCGGACCGCCCGTATAGCAATGCGGCTCACCCGGCCCGTACTGAAACTGGGCGTCCGAGTGCGGATTGCGCGTCGCCTCGAGCGACTTCTGTAGATCATGCACCGCGTTGTTCAGGAAATAGGTGTCGCCGTCTCCGACCGCGAGGTGCAGCTTGCCCTCGAGCTTCGGTCCCAGCGTCGCCCAGTTCTTCTGCATATAGGCGTTCAGGTCGTAGTGCTCATGCCAGTACTCGACGACCTGCTTGTCGATCTCCCCCGTCAGCGGATCGATCACCTGTGCCGGGTAGCCATCTGCTCCCTGGGGTGAAAAGACCGCCTGCCAGATATTCCACTGCTCGGTGGAGCGCCCATGCGTGCCCAGCACATATTCGAAGCGGAACTCAGCATCGGTGTTCGCGATGATCGAGCCATCCGGCTTGCGATCAGCCGCTATCGGAATCTCGCCGAAGTCGCCCTTGCGGACAAAGGCATTCGCATCGTTGTAGAGATCGATGTTCTGATAGCCGTGGAAGTCCACCGGGTCAGGGCACGCTGCCCAGGTTCCGTTGTACATATCCGGATAGAAGACTTGCGTCGCCAAAGCTTCCCAGCCGCCGGTCGAGCCGCCGAAGGTAGCGCGCGCCCATCCCTGCCCAAGGCCGCGATACTTCTTCTCGATAAACGGGATCAGCTCCTCGTTGATCGCCGAGCCGTAAGGGCCCACATTCGCCGAGTCCACCACGTACGAGTCGTCATAGTATGGGTTCGCGTTCTGCACGTAGATCATGATCACGCGCGGCAGCCGACCCGAGGTCCAGTCCTGATAAAAGCGGTAGCCCGCGCTTCCACGGCGCGGACCGCCCTTTGCCTTCGGGTCAGGAGGCGTCGTCACCCACGGCAGCGGCCCGAAGCCCGCATGGTAGTGATCCTGATAGACAACCAGCGGATAGTGCGCATCCGGATGCTCGTCGAAGCCATCGGGCAGCAGCACCCATGCGCCCAGGTAGACGTCGCGTCCCCAGAATTTACTCAGCTTTTCACTGCGGAATCGCTCGTACTTCAGCCACTTCGCGCCAGGATCCTTTGCTGCCATCACCGCCGGATCTTCGTCCGTGCCCTCGATGGGAGGAATCACCTTGTCCAGCGTCAGCTTCAGCACAGTCTTCGACTTCGGATCAAAATGCACCTTCACCGGCGCGTCGTAAGGATTGCCTGGCTTGTGATTCCAGTGTTGTCCTTCGCCCTTGTCCGGCGGCAGCCAGAGCGTCTTGCCATTTTCGAGGTGAAACTCTTCGTAGACGTTGAAGACGGCCTGCACCGTGTAATCGCCCGCGTCCAGATCGTTCAGCGTCTTGCGCGGATAGCCGACGGTCGCCGCATCCACCACGATCGGCTTCGCCGGGTCCTGGTTGACCACATCCACGCCGAATCCCTGCGAGGAAAGATAGTTCTCCTCCAGCTGATCACGCGGCTCCGACTCCGTGTTCTTCGAGAAGACCAGGACCAGGTGCCCGTTCAAAGGCTTCGAAGCCGGAATCGAAACCTCAATCCGCTGCGCATGCGCACAGACGCACGTAAGGACAGCAACTGCCGCAATTGCCAGACGATGCATATCTCTCCTGAAAACAGAAAATCCGTGGACGAAGAATAGCAGCCCGCACGCAGGCTGCTCCTCTGTTTTCTGTCTCCGGGAAAAGTCGCCACCTATACGGTGCAAACGATGCGCGGCTTGGCCGAAGCGCTCCATGCCTCGGCGATCTCTGCAAGCGGCATGGTCTTTGTCGCGATCGATAGCCCTGCCGGCTTTACCGCAGCCAATACCTGCCCGATCACCTCCAGCAGCTTCACCATGGGCACACTCTTCACGCCGCTGCCCATCAGCTGGATCGCCGAAGAGCGTAGCGCCTCGCCCGGCAGATCTACATTTCTCTCGCCTGCCGCCGAACCGACATGCACGAACCGCACCGGATGCGCCTCTTCGACTGCCCTGGCGATCGCCGTGATGACCGCTTTCGCGCTCTCGCCCCACAGGTAGTCGACGACCACGTCGATGCCCCGCCCAAACTCCTCGATCAATGCCGACTCAAACGCCTGCGCGCCATTCGGATGGTCCGCACCCACGCGAAACGGGATTACCTTGTCCACGCCAAGCGAAAGTAGCTCCTCGAGTTCGCGCTCATTCCGCCCCGTGCCAATCACACGCGCCGCGCCGAGGTGCTTCGCGATCTGCACCGCCAGCCTTCCCGCCGTGCTGGTGGCGCCGTGCACCAGCACCGTCTCACCGCGCACCAGCCGCGCCCGCTCCACCAGCGCCGCCCAGCCGGACATGCCGGGATTCACAATTGCAGCCGCCGTCACGTCGTCCACCTCGTCCGGCACAGCAATGCATTGCCGGCTCCGCACCAGCGTTTTCTCGGCCAGCGCGCCATAAGGAGCCTCCGGCAGGACAAAGTACACGCGCCTGCCGTCGGCTGTCCGGCCCACACCGTCGGCTCCAGCCACGACCGGAAAAACTCTGCCTGAGCTGTAATGCTTGCCAGTTGAACGCAATTTGCTGAACGGGCTCAGCGCAGACGCGCTCACCCGCACCAGCTCCATGCCTTCTGCGGCTGCCGCCGCCTCAAGACCTGCCTCATCGAACTCTCCATACACCGGGGAAGCTCCTACCTCATGCACAATCGCTGCTTTCATCGTCCACTCTCCCTTCGTTCTCAAATCCTGCCTATCTAACAACGTTAGATTTATTTGAACAACGTTAGATTCAGAAAGTCAATCCTGCTACTCTGGACTCGTGAAGGTAAATCGGGACATGGTGGTCCGCGCGGCGCTCAAGCTGCTGAACGAGGTGGGGCTTGAGCAGCTCACGCTGCGCCTCCTCGGCCGCGAGTTGAAGGTGCAGGCGGCGTCCATCTACTGGCACTTCGCCAGCAAAGAGGCGCTTCTCGACGAGATGGCGACGCTCGTACTCGCAGAAGGCGCTTCGCAACTCATTCCCGCTCGCAACACTTCAGACTGGACAGCCTGGGCCGTTGCTTTCGGCACTGGGCTGCGTAAGGTGCTACTCGGCTACCGCGATGGCGCAAGGATGATCGCCGGCACGCGCCTCACCAATACCGAGTACATGAAGACGCCGGAGCGCATGGCCGCCCGTCTCGTCGAAAGCGGCTTCACCGTGCGCGAGGCCGTGGTGCTGCTGAGCACTGTCTATAACTACACGCTGAACTTCGTCATGGAAGAGCAGGCTGTCTTTCCCCAGCCCGGCGTGCGATCTCCGCAGTACGACATTGCGTCCCGCAATGCGCGTCTCGATCCGGTAGAGTTCCCGCTTATGCGGCAAAGCGGCGCGATTCTCTTTGACCGCTTCGATCGCAGGTATAAGGAGGGACTCGATCTGATTGTGCGCGGAGCTGCTTCGCAGCACTGATCTGCCGTGCCACATGGGAGGCCGTGCTTTTTTGCCGCATGAAATCTGTATAGACGACTAGAATGGCCCCATGGATCGCCGCACCCTGCTCTCCCTTTCCGCCAAAGCCGGACTGCTTTCGGCGCTGCCGTCTTTCGGGACCTCAGTGCTCTTCGCCCACCCTCTTCCTGCCTTCGCTCATGAGGGAGTGGCTCTCGCACATCCCACACCCGATCAGGTTCGCTGGGAAGACCTGGAAATTGGCATGTTCGTCCATTTCAGCAACGAGACCTATCTCAACGGCCGCCCACACGACTTCTCGGTTCCGCCTTCTGAGGTGAATCCGGTCGATCTCGACACCGACCAGTGGGCTCGCACTGCGGTCGCGCTCGGTGCGAAGTACATCGTCTTTGTCGCCAAGCATCAGTATGGTTTTTGCAGCTGGCAGACCGAGACCACCGACTTCAGCCTGAAGAGCTCGCCCTGGAAGAACGGCAAGGGCGACATCATGCAGATGCTGCGCGCCTCCTGCGACAAGTACCAACTCGGTCTCGGCGTCTATCTTTCTCCGCGTGACGACCACTTTGGTGCGGCCACCGGCGGCATCTGCAAGACACCCGAGGAACAGGCGAAGTACAACGCGATCTACCGCGCACAGCTCACCGAGCTTGTCACCCGCTACGGTCCGCTGGTCGAAATCTGGTTCGACGGCGCTACGGCCACGCCGGTCGGCGACATCCTAAGCAAGTATCAGCCGCATGCCTCGATCTTTCAGGGCCCGGCAGCCACCATCCGCTGGGTCGGTAATGAGGACGGCTTCGCACCCTATCCCTGCTGGAACGGTGTCGATCGTGAAGCCTCCGCGGCCGGCACCGCGACAGCGCTCGACAGCGATCCGAATGGCAACCGCTGGCTGCCCAGCGAGGTCGATGTATCGATCCGCCGCCCGGACTGGTTCTGGACACCGGACAACGAGAATAAGGTTCTGAGTGTCGACCAGCTGCTTTCGATCTACTACCGATCGGTGGGACGCGGAGCGCAGCTGCTGCTGAACATTCCACCCAATCCCTCCGGCCTGCTGGCAGCGCCCGATGTGGCCGCAGCCACGGCCTTCGGCGCAGAGATCAAGCGCCGCTTCGCCAGTCCAATTGCCGCCACTTCCGGCAAAGGCGCACAGGTCACGCTCAAGCTTGCGAGTTCCACGCGCATCGACACAGTGATTCTGCAGGAAGCGATTGAAGACGGCGAGCGGGTTCGCGCCTACACGCTTGAAGGACGCGTGAACGGCAGCTGGACGCCTCTCGGCGAAGGTTCGGCCATCGGGCATAAGCGCATTCAGCCGGTTGGGCCTGCAGTCGTTGATGCCGTGCGTATCACCGTCACGAAAGCGGCGGCCGCCCCTGTGCTCCGCACACTCGCGGTCTACGACACGGGTGTGGCTCCTCCGTCGGACTGGAGTGCAGCCTCGGCACTTTGGTCGCACAACCTTATTGGCGACTGGAAGGATGGGCGCTTCTCACTCGACCTGCACAAGTATGTGAATGAAGCCGCGCAGTACCAGCTGCGGCTCGTCCCCGCCGAAGGCACGATCACCGAGATCAAGGACATCTCGCTCATTCTCGACGGCGCATCGCAGCCCAAACTGCTCAAGCATGTGCCCGGCCATCCGGATGAGCTGATCATCGACGTGACCGGCCTCGGCGACACCGGAACCATCTCCGGCACCGTCATTGGAGCCACTCGCGGACAGGCGCTGCTGCAGAAGCTCTAAACCTTCAGCACAAACAAAACAGCCGCCGGCTCGCGGAAGCCGGCGGCTGTTTTGTCTCTATAGAAAAACGTCTACGCTCCGGTTTCGAGCACCACGCGGAAGCGCGCCTTGCCGCTCTCCATACGGGCAAAGGCATCGGCAGCCTGGTCCAGCGAGTACTTTTCAATCAACGGCTTCACGCCGGTCAGCGAGCTGAACTTCAGCGTGTCCTCGGAGTCGATGGAGGTGCCGCTCGGCCAGCCGGCCACCGACTGCTTGGCCAGGATCAGCGGTACTACCGGCACCTGCAGCGGCTCCGGAGGCACGCCCACCACGACGAACTTTCCGTTATAGCCAAGACCGCCAAGCGCAGCCGTCATGGCACCGGCATCAGTCACCGTCGCCAGGATGGTCTTCGCTCCACCCAGCTTCTTCAGCTCAGCAGCCACGTCCTGCGCGGTCGAATCGATGTAGTGGTGCGCGCCCAGCTCCTTCGCAAACAAGGCCTTGTCCGCGCCTCGCGCAATGGCCACCGTCTCATAGCCCATCTTCGCCGCGTACTGCACGCCCAGGTGCCCGAGGCCGCCCATGCCGAGAATTGCCACCACGTCCGGCGGACGCGCTCCGCTGTTGCGCAGCGCATTGAAGGTAGTGATACCTGCGCAGAGCAGCGGTCCGGCCTCGGCCGAGTTCAGCGACTCCGGCACCGCAGCCAAGGCCTCTTCAGGCGCCGTTACATAATCGGCCCACCCGCCGTCATAGGTGATACCGGGGATGCTGGCGCGAATACAACAGACGAAATCGCCCCGCCGGCAAGGCTCGCAGGTGCCGCAATGGCCGCCGTACCAGCCCAGACCAACACGCTGTCCGACCTTGAACTCCGTCACACCGTCACCGATCGCCTCCACGCGGCCGACAACTTCATGTCCCGGCACACGCGGATATTGAATGCCGGGGAAGATCCCGTACTTGGTGATCGAATCGCTGTGGCACACACCGCAGGCTTCCACGCGCACCAACACGTGCCCTGCCGCAGGATTGCTCACCTCGCGGATCACCACCTCGATGGCACCGCCCGCGCTGACCACCTGCGCAAACCGGCCTTTTCTCGTCTCTGCCGCCATGGCGTTTTCCTCCGTTCGTATACTTTTCGTCTGGATCAAAGCTGCCCCACTATCATCCACAGAACGCGGTCATCCCGCCATCACCAGCGTGTGATTTTACGGTAGCTCTCTCTTAGGTTGCCATGCGAAGCTTAAGACCATGCGCGCCGCACGCTGGCTTCTCATCCTTTTTCTTACTCTGCATATCCCTTCTTGCGCTGCCCAAATTGATCAAGGGAAAGATCTCGAGAATCAACTAAAAGGCCAGACCTTATTACTTCGCACCAACTACGAGCCGGATAAGCTTGCCTTCGACGCGCAGGGCGATTTGAAAAGTGCCCTCGTACCCAGCCTCTTTTACTGGAGCGGAGTACAAGTCCAAAGCATTGAACTCTCTTCCAAAGAGCTTCGAATCAAGGGGCATCGCGCTCTACTACTCATTCCGATCAGCTCCGATCAACCGCCTGTTATCAACGATGTCCGAGCTATACCCCTCGAAAAACACGCCGTTGAAATCACAATCGAACGGGATCCCACACATCCCGAAAGGTTAAATCCTGCGTTTCATCATGTCTTTGCTACTAGCGTGAATGATGCACTTTCAGATAAGACACCGAAAGAAGCCACGGCAACACTGCTCAGTCTTCCCTCTATTGCACCTGTTTCCTCGCTTAATCTCGCCGCATGCATAATCTTCGGTCAACCGGCAGGGCAGGAATTAGCAAAAGCGAGTAAAGATATAACCGCTCCACGGATAGTCCATGACGTTGATCCAATTCCTACGCGAGAAGCCATCCTTAGACACATGGGCGGCACTGTTGTTCTGAGCACTATCATCGACACGGAAGGCCGTCCCACCTGCACTCGAATCGCTCATCCACTAGAGCCGGGGCTCGACCTGAATGCCCTCATCGCCGTGAGCCAATATCGATTTATTCCGGCAAAAAAGTTGGGGAACCCCATTCCCGTCCGAGTGAATATCCAAGTCAACTTTAGGGCTGAATAGGCCGCGTCAACTATTCAAGAGCACTTAGCCATTGCCACATCCTCAGTAACGCCTCTTCCTTATCCGCGGTCATCTCCACAACCCGATGCGGCTCCGCAATCGGCTCCCATTGTGCCTTCACCGCGCGATAGAGTTCAGGTGTGCGGTTCCGTGCAGGATGTTCCGACTGCTGTTGCGCCAGCCGTGCTTCGGCCACCTCATCCGCACAGACAACATGCACCAGCCGCCAGCGCGCGCCAGCAGCCTCCGCTGCATGAATCGCCGCCTCGCGCTGTACCTGCGAGCGATAGGTGCGTCCATCGAGCAGGATGATCTGGGCCGAGCCTATGCGAGTGAGGTATGCCGCCGCGTCGTAGACAGCAGCCATGCACAGGTCATCCTGCTCACGGCTGTAGTCGGTCAGAGCTCCGGGAAACAGTGCCGCCCGAACCTGATCCTTATCGAGAATGGCGGCGGAGAAACCAGCTTTCTTCGCATGGGCCACAAGCGCCCGGGCCAGCGTGCTCTTGCCTGCTCCAGGGAGCCCGGCCAGGATTACCCACGTCGTCTTCTTCCCACTCAATCCGCGCTATCCTTCGGCTCCCACAGCTCTACCCGGTTCCCTTCCGGATCGGTGAACCATCCGAAATTACCGTAGTCGTGCCGATCGCGCTTCGGATCCACTTCGACGCCGGCTGCGATGAGTGCATCCAGCAGGGGATCGAGCGCATCCACCTGAAAATTCAGCATCGCCGGCTGCCGCTCCGGAAAGTACTTCGACGCCTGAGGAAAGAAAGACACCACGAGCGAGGCCCGTTGCGCCTCAGCAGGCAACAGGAAACAGCCATGCTCGCGCTTCAGCCCCAGGTGCTGCTCGTACCACGCATACAGTGTCTCTGGATCACGCGCCCGCAAAAACGCGCCTCCCAACCCTGTCACCTTCGCCATAATTTCCCCTCCGACCAGCGTGTAAGCCCTCGTCCTGACCTCTTATAGAAAGCGATCTAGCGTCGGACCGCAATCTTATCCCTTAACATGACAAAAAATTCAATTTTCCTGCGTCCTTCTTTCCGCGTCGCTCGTCTAGGTTGTTAGAGTTCCCATCGCTGGAAATTTGTTGAAAGGAACTCTCCCTTGGGGTTGGTGTGTTCGGGCCGTTCTTTCTGCTCATCCTGAACGCACCGATCTCCCCCCTTGCGGTTTCTCTGTCTCTACCCCTGAGAAAGTTTCTCCGCTCGCAGCGACGGCCACTCCGGCGTCCGTTTCTCCAGAAACGAGCGCACACCTTCGTGGAAATCCGCAGTCAATCGCGCTTCGGCATTGGCCGCGATCGCCGCTGTCAGCCCGGCATCCAACTCTGCGCGGCCGTACTCATTCATCAGGCGCTTGGTGGCCTGCATCGCGGCGGGACTATTGCGCAGCAGGCAGACGGCCAGCCTTCGCGCCTCTTCCATTAATTCCGTCTCGGGCACAATCCGCGTCACCAGCCCCAGGTCCAGAGCTTCGACAGCCTTGATCTGACGCCCGCTCAGCAGCAGGTCACGCGACCGCTTATCTCCGATCTGCGTGCGCAGAAAGGCGGAGACTACGGCCGGGATAAATCCGATTTTGACCTCTGAGTAGCCGAAGCGGGCCTCAGGCACGGCCAGCGTCATGTCGCAGACCGTGGCCAGCCCCATGCCTCCGGCCACGGCTGCTCCGTTCACCGCTGCAATGGTCGGCCGAGGCAACTCGTAGAGCGTGCGCAGCAATCGCGCAATCGCTTCTGATTCCTGCCGGTGCTCTTCGGTCGTCCGCTGCTCCATCGTTGCCAGGTGATCGAGATCGAGCCCAGCACAGAATGACTGTCCTGCACCGGTCAGGATCACCACACCGCAGCGCTCATCCGCTGCGGCTTCGAGGAGCGCCGAGGTCAGCTCCTCCACCATCACCGGATTCAGCGCGTTGCGGCGCTCCGGACGGTTGAGCGTAAGAACCCGTACATGGCCCTCGCTCTTCGACAAGATGGTTGTGCATGCATGCATGAAGACCTCCCGCGAGAATGACAGGAGAGTCTAACACCTGGGCTGCTTCGCGCAGGGCGATTCGCCTTCGGCCTCCGCTCCCGCTGGTCGCGAGTCTAAACGGTGACCGACGCAAGCCGCTTCAGTGGCTTCCGATAAGCACGCAAATACCGCATCCAGCACCCTATTGCGCTGCCGTTCCGAACTTCTGCCCGATTCCCTGGCTTACGCGAATCAGGCTGTCCAGCGGCTCGAGCTTTGGCAGCTCCGCGCCCAGACGTGCCAGTTCCGCCAGCACCGTCTCAGTGGCGATATTCCCCACCAGCGCATCCTGCGCGAAGGGACAGCCGCCGATGCCGCCGATCACCGAGTCGAAGCGGCGGCAGCCGGCCTCATAGGCTGCGCGCACCTTTTCGGCCGCAGCCTCGGGCCGCGCATGCAGATGCACGCCCAGCTCGATCTCATCCGCCAGCGAGGTGCGTACCTCGGCAAAGAGCGTGCCCACCTGCTCCGGTGTTGCAAGTCCCACGGTATCCGCAAGCGAAATCTGCTCGATCCCGGTATCGGCCAGCAGTTCACAGGCGGCGATCACCTCACCCACGTCCCATGTATCGCCATAAGGATTGCCGAAGGCCATTGATACATACACAGCCAGCCCCAATCCGGCCTTGTAGGCAGCCTCGCCCACCGCATCCAGCGCGTCGATGCTCTCCTCCGGGGTCTGGTTCTGATTGCGGCGCAGAAACTCCGGTGAAATCGAATAGGGAAACCCGAGCGTGGTGACGGCATTCGTCGCGATCGCCCGTTCTGCGCCTTTCTTGTTCACCACGATGCCGATAATCTCCACATCCCTGGGAGCCTCGGCAAAGGCCAGCACCTGCTCGGCATCGGCCATCTGCGGAACGGCCTTGGGTGAGACGAACGACACTGCGTCCACGTGCTTGAATCCCGCCGCGAAGAGCAGTTTCAGATAATCCGCCTTGATTTCGACAGGAATCGGTTTCGGCAGCCCCTGCCAGGCATCGCGCGGACACTCGATCAGCTTGACCTGATTGGAAATACGGCTTGTCATTGCACCTCCTGCATGTGCGGCGCTCCCTGCAAATGTGCCAGCAGGAACAGCACAAACACTCCCAGCAGATGCATGACCGCTGCCGAGCCGAAGGCTGTAACCACGCCACGTGAGCGCAAGGTGAGCATCATGAGCAGACCATAGAGGGGAAACTGGGCATACATCATTCCCTGCGAGAAGGCATCCGACAGCTCACTCGAAAGCCCCAGCACCGGATTCTTCAGCAGCAATACATACGGATAGAGAAGCCGCAGAGCCGCCGGCCCTCCCAGGGCAAAAATACTTGCAAAATGCACGGCCACCGGCGTCACCACAATGCCCAGAACCACAGGCCACCAACGTAGCCATCCGCTCTTGCCTTTCGCGCGCGAACCCTTTCGCCGCTTATTCTTTGTCGATGCAGGAGACATAAGCGACAGGATACTAAAGTTAGCTGTGCTTGATTCCATTCGCTATGGCACGCCTGTTTCAGGTCTGCAGAATCCCCGGATTGAACTTTGCGACCTCGGGGTTCAGGGCCGCGGCTTCAAGCGCGGTCAGAATCATATCGCGGGTCTTTGCCGGATCGATCACTGCGTCTATCCAGAGCCGCGCCGCGGCATAGCGGCAATCGCTCTGCTCTTCGTAGGTCGCGCGGATCGAGGCCTCGAGCTCCTTCTTCTCCTCATCGCTCAGCTTGCGGCCGCCGCGCTCGAGCTGGCGCACCTTGATTTCAACCAGCGTCGAGGCTGCCGAAGCGCCGCTCATCACTGCGTAACGGGCCGTGGGCCACGCGAAGACAAAGCGCGGATCATAGGCCTTGCCACACATGGCGTAATGCCCTGCCCCGAAGGAGCCGCCAACAATCACAGTGATCTTCGGAACTGTCGAATTGGAGACGGCGGTCACCATCTTCGCCCCGGCGCGGATGATTCCGCTCCACTCCGCATCGCGCCCGACCATGAAGCCGTTCACGTCATGCAGAAAGATCAGCGGCACCAGGTTCTGATTGCAGTCGAGGATGAAGCGCGCCGCCTTCTCCGCGCTCTCGGCGTAGATCACGCCTCCGAACTCGACTCGCTTCTCGCCTGTGTGGCTGGTCTGCGGCTGCGAGATCTTCTGGTTGGCGACGATGCCAACGGCGAAACCACCGATATGCGCATAACCGCAGATCACCGTGCGCCCATATTCAGGCCGGTACTCGTCGAACTCGCTACGGTCCACAATCCGGGCAATGACTTCGTGCATATCGTAGCTGTTCACCGCTGCCCTTGCCGGATCGGGATCGAGCAAGGCATAGAGATCCTCGGCCGCGTACTTCGGCGCGTCTACTTTTGCGTCGAAAGCGGCCCTTGCGAATGGAGCCCCCGGCCGCTGCCCGATCTTTGCGACCAGAGATCGTAACCGTGCCAGGCACAAATGATCGTTCGGCTCCTTGAAGTCGACCGTGCCGGATATCTCGGCGTGCATGGCCGCGCCGCCCAGCTCTTCCGCGCTGTATTTCTGACCGATGGCCGCCTGCACCAGCGCCGGTCCGGCGAGAAACAGCCCGCTGCCCTCAGTCATCAGCACGGTATCGGTCATCACCGGCAGATACGCACCTCCCGCCACGCACATGCCCATGATCGCCGTTATCTGCGGAATGCCCATGGCCGACATCACGGCGTTGTTGCGGAAGATGCGCCCGAAATCGTCCTGATCGGGAAAAACATCCTCCTGCAACGGCAGAAAGACACCGGCGGAATCCACGAGGTAGAGCGTGGGGATACGGTTCTCCATGGCGATGGTCTGCGCCCGCAGCACCTTCTTCGCCGTCATGGGAAAGAACGCCCCGGCCTTCACCGTCGCATCGTTGGCAATAATCATGCAGAGCCGACCGCTTACACGTCCCAGGCCGGTGACCACGCCGGCCGAGGGCGCGCCGCCCCACTCCTCATACATGCCGAAGGCAGCAAAGAGGCCGAGTTCGACGAACTCCGTCCCGGCATCAAGCAGCAGGCTCACCCTTTCGCGCGCGGTGAGCCGCTTCTTCGTGTGCTGCGCCTCGATGGATTTCTTTCCACCGCCCTCGCGGATAGCGCCTTCCTCAAGACGCAGTTCGGCCAGCCGCGCCAGCATGGCAGAAGAGTGCTGCTTCATGCGCGGAGCATTACGGTCAAGCTTTGAGGGGATCGTGTTATCAAGAACCGTGTGATTCGGGCGGGAAGAATTTTCGGCAGCCATAAGCGACCGGCCAGCATAGCACGCTGCCGTCATCTCCGGCTGCTGCCGTTACCGCGCGGCGCGATCCGGCGTCCATCGCACGAAAGAAACCGCAGGCATGGGCAGGTCGAACTCGATGACAGCTTCTCCCTGCGCATCGGCTGCAATCTGCGCATTCGGCACCAGCGTCTGCAGTGCGTCTCTCTGGTGCAGCACGCGCATCTCTGCCGCGTCCGGCCATTTCGGGCTGCCCATCGAGAGCCATGCCCCATGCACGTTCGAGTGCGTGTTGTCGATGCGATCATGCTCAACCGTATAGGTCTGTCCAGGCGCCAGTCCTTTCACCGTCAGCACTACGTGCCGGTCGAGCGACGGCGCCCCCATCGATTTCGCATGCTCTTCGGTCGCGTTGGCCAGCAACACCGTAATCGCGCCGCCATCGCGCGTGGCCACGCCTTGTACCAACCCGCCGTAACCGTCACCTGAGCCGGTCATCGCGACATGCTCCGTCCCCATGCGGTGCAACTCGTAGAGCGCCCAGTATCTCGCCTTGCGCAAACCGTCGAGGCCGATCATCCCAAAGCCGCCATGGAAGAGTGCCTTCGGGTTACCGCTCTCTTCGAAGTAGTCGCTCGCGGTCCAGCAGCTGATCAGGGTGACCTGTTCCAGGCTGTCGAGCAGGCCATGCACGGTCACGGCTGCCGAATAGGCCGTGTCATTCACGGCATCGCCGTACTCAGCCGAAACACCCCACTCCGTGAAATACACGGGCACATCTCCAAGGCCGTAGCGGCGCAGCAGCGGGCGGTAATCGGAGACCGGCAGGTAGTAGTTGTGCATGTCGAGGAAGTCAAATGGGACGTGATTTCCGCCGGTTGCGTAATCTTCGGTCGTGATGTGGCGGAGAAACGGCTCCTGATAGGTGGTGAAGGCCACCACCGGACCACCGATCTTCAGATGCGGATCGACCGACTTGATCCCTGCCGCGGCGTAATCGTAGAGATGGAAGTATTCGTCCATCGTGCCGCTCCAGAAATTCGGTGTGATCTTCAGGTCCGGCTCATTCCACACCTCGAAAGGCCACGTCTCCACTTCCTCGCGCCCATAGCGATCGATGAGGTGCTGCGCCAGCGCCGCCACCAGAGCCTGCCACTTTGCATAATCGCTGGGTGGTGAGCTGATGCCTTTATAGGTAAAGACCGTCGTCGCGCCCGGATGCTCGGCCAGCGCACGCGGCATAAAGGTCAGTTCCACAAAGGGACGCATGCCGTCGGCGCGCACCATGTCATAGAGCTGATCCACCTTGCTCCAGTTGTAGCGGGCATGGCCCTGCGCGTCCTCGGTGTAAACACTGGGATCGTCCATCAGGATGCCGTGCGCCCGCACGTAGCGCATGCCCAGCGTCTCGTGCGCCAGCTTATTCCCTGCGCGCAGACCGGCTCCGGCGTTGGGCATGTGCTTGTTGATATCTCCCTTGAGCATGTAGCTGAGGTGCTCGGAGCCAAAGGCCGTCTCCCACTTATGCGCGAAGACGCCCGCATCCTGTGCCGCATCCACGTCGATGTGCACCACCGGTTCCGCCCCGCGTATCCCCTGAGCCGTGGCGGAGGCGGTCGCACCAGCCGGACTCCACGCACTGCCATCATTCGCACGCACGCGGTAGTAGTAGGTTGTGCCAGGACGAATGTCCGTATCGACAAACGGAGGCCGTGGGAGACGGCCGAATGGCTCACCCGGATAAGCGCGTTCCAGAAGGTTCTGAAGAAAGACGGGCGCTGCTCCATACGCCGAGCTGACCAGCGCGAATGGACCATGCGCGTGGGTACTGCGCTGCACCTGGTAGCCGATTGCGTTCTCCACCGGCGTCCACGTTACCGTGATCTGTCCACGCCCTGCGTCCGCCGCGACACCATTCACCGGAGCGAGGATCTTTGACTGCGGCAGCGATGGCGGAGGCAGATAGCGAATCCACAGGTAGGCCACGCCCAGCACAAGCACGGCTGCACCTGCCACGATCAACAGAGCCCAGAATACGCGCCGCCACCATTGCCCCACGCCCGCTCAGCCTCCTGCTTTCACACTATCTGTATTGCGTGCAGCCACGGTTACGATCCGGTGACTTCCCCTTTCAGCCCCAGAGCTTCGGCATTCGCCTGCATGGCTTTGAGGCAGAAGGCAATGTGTTCATCGAGCGGTACGCCCAACTCCTCCGCTCCCAGGTACACGTCTTCGCGATGGACACCGCGGGCAAAGGCCTTGTCCTTCAGCTTCTTCTTCACCCCCGCAACATCCACATCAAAGATCGACTTTGTAGGTTTTACCAAAGCGCAGGCAGTCAAAAAGCCGGAAAGCTCATCACATGCAAAGAGAGCTTGATCGAGATGCGTCACCCGCGGCACACCAGAATAGGTCGCGTGGCCAAGGATGGCGGTCCGAATCTCTTCCGGCCAGCCTTGTTCTACAAGCACGCGATTGCCGGCAAAGGGATGCTCTTCGAGTGAAGGATGCCGTTCGTAGTCGAAGTCATGCAACAACCCGGTGATGGCGTAGCGCTCTATGAGGGCCTCACGCTCAGGACTACTCAGCCCTCGTACTTCGGCCTCCCGCTCACCATAGGCACGCAGGCAGGTTTCGACACCGAGCGCATGCTTCCGCAGGCTGGCGGACTGCGTCCATTCCGTCAACAACTCCCAGGCTCGACTCCTCGAATATCCATTTGCGATTGTCATTTACTATTCCATTTAAGTTTTCTTATTTGGTTTTCTCCGGGTTTCTTCCGGTTTTCTTTGGTTGAATCACAGTTTTCACTTGACAATGAAGATACCTCGAATGCATCCTCATGACAGTTGCCGCGGAAGTGCCGATAGACCCAGCAGTTCCACGGCTTCAAGAGAAGCCCGCTCTGGCTCTCTGCTACAACATATGGCAACTACCTTAGCTACCGTCGAGGCGCGTGAGGTACTACGTTGCGAGCATTGCAGTCTCGTGCAGTTCCGCACCGCGAACTCGCTCTGCCGCCGCTGCCACAAGCCTTTAGAGGTTGACGAACCCGAGCCGCAAACGCCGCATCTGGTTGTCGCTTCCGCATCCACCCATCAACAGGACGACATCGATGTAGCCCGCGCCGTACGCGAGATTCGTCAATCCCGCGGTATGAGCCAGCGTCAGCTTGCAGGCCGCATGCAGGTTCCTCGCACCTACATCTCGAAGATCGAAAACGGCAAGGCCATGCCTACGCTCTCCTCGCTCGAGCGCCTTGCACTCGCGCTTCAGGTGGACGTCTGTGCCCTGCTCCGTGATGCCCGCAGCCGCCGCCAGGCTGAGACCAACGCCATCTTTGCCGATCCGTTCCTGGCCGAGATTGCGTCGCTCATGCCTCGCATCGATGCTTTCCAGAAATCCATGTTCCTGAACCAGGTGCGTGAGATGGCCTCGGGTCGTCGCCGTACCCAGGCCGCCAGCTAACCTTCACTTGTTTCCCGCAGCGCTGCGCAACCGGCGCCGCTGCGTCTGTCTGTAGTTTTGTCAGGAGTATCTGTCTTGCGTCGATTTGACCCCGCCGACCACCCGAGCGCCGATATCTACAAGCTCATGACCGGGGCCATTGTGCCGCGTCCTATCGCCTTCGTCTCGACCGTGGACGCCGAAGGCATCGCCAATCTTGCGCCGTTCAGCTATTTCACAGCCTGCAGCTCGAATCCGCCCGTGGTGTGTTTCTGCACCACTGTGCGCATCGGTGCGCACCCATATAAGGACACGCTCAGCAACGTTCGTGCTACCGGCGAGTTCGTAGTCAATATCGTCTCCGAAGAGTTCGCTGAGAAGATGAATGCGACCTCGGCCGAGGTCGCCCCGGAGATCGATGAGTTTGAACTCTCCGGGTTAACACCGATTCCAAGCGAACTGGTGCGCCCGCCTCGTGTTGCCGAGAGCCACGTCCACATGGAGTGCCGTCTCCGCCAGGAGCTCATCATCAGCGATCAGCCGAACGGCGGCATCCTGGTCTTTGGTGACGTGCTCCGCTTCCACGTGGATGAGGCCGTGCTCGACGGCAATAAGATCGACCCGGGCCTGCTGCGTGCCATCGGCCGCATGGGCGGCCCCACCTACATCCGTACCCGCGATCGCTTCGATATGGCGCGGCCGAAATAATAAAGTCGGAAGCAGTACCTGAGCATGTCCCTCACCGCAGCTTGATCCGCCTGCGATATCATTACCCTGCGCGTAGCCGCGTGCTACGGTCAGGCATGCGGGGGGAACAAGCCTCCCGCATCCTTCCTTCCCCCGTTATCATGGAGATTGGAACGTAACCGCGCCGATGCGGAGCTCTTTCGCTCCGGCCGCCAATACGAGATAGAGGTTCTGGTTGTCCCTGAATTTCAGCCGCGTACATGAGCTTCCTCCCGACGAGCTGGCCGTTTATCGCCGCCTCGATCCGGCCCGCCTGCCCAAGCACGTCGCCATCATCATGGACGGCAATGGCCGCTGGGCCGGTAAGCGCAGCCTGAAACGCTTCCTCGGGCACCAGCAGGGCGCCGAATCGGTGCAATATGTCGTCGAAACGGCATCGCGCATCGGCCTGCCCTGGCTCACGCTCTATGCGTTCTCGCTCGAGAACAACCTTCGCCGCCCTCGTCTGGAAGTCAGCTTCCTGATGCGGCTGCTGCGCTCCTATCTCAGCAACAACGTGCAGCGCATGAACGATAACAACGTGCGCATCCAGTACATCGGCCGCACGCAGGAGCTCGAGCCCGAGGTCCGCGAGCGCATGGAATGGGCTGCCGAAGCCACCCGTCACAACACCGGCACCGTCCTGACGCTGGCCCTGAACTATGGAGCCCGCTCCGAACTGGTCGACGCCTTCCGCGCGCTGTATCGCGAGGTCAAGGCCGGCGAGCTCAGCCTTGAAGATCTGACCGAACAGGATATCCAGCGTCATCTCTACACAGCGCATATGCCCGATCCGGATCTGCTGGTCCGCACCTCGGGCGAGATGCGCATCTCCAACTACCTGCTCTGGCAGATTGCCTACTCCGAGATTTTTGTCACGGATCGCCTCTGGCCCGACTTCCGCGGCATTCATATGCTTGAAGCGATCGAGGCCTATCAGCGTCGTGAGCGCCGCTTCGGCGGCCTGGGTGAAAGCACCGATGCCGCTGATATCTCGCATGAGGCCGCCGGCAAGACACTCGTGCCTCGTTAATCGATACAGCCATCCAAAAAGCAAAGGCCGGAGATCACTCTCCGGCCTTTGCCTGTCTTTGATAAAGACCTTAAACAGCTACTTTAATAACTTCACTCAACTGGCGGCAAAAGCACGCGATCTGCGGCTGTCAGCTTTGTGCTCGGAGCTTCCAGCTTTACCTTGAGAGACCCCACTTCGGGCTTGGTGTTCTTGGCTGGAGCCAGGAAGTTCAGCTCGTACTGGTTCTCGAGCCTCCGCTCCAGGTCTGCGAAGAACGGGCTAAACGAGACCGGATTGCCGAAGCCCTGGTAGTAGTAGTAACCGCCCGTTGCATCGGTCACCAGCGACATGAGGTTCTGCCCCGTATTTGTCCCCGCGAAGGTGCGGCTGGCAAAGCCGGCATCGTGCCAGAAAATACCGTGGATCACCACTCCTGCCTTCACCGCGTCACTGATGGCAGTCTGCAGGTACGGGTCATCCGGGTCGAAGCGCGGATTGTATGGATCAAAGCCATCCGTAATCACCACGGCTTCCCTGCGCGTGTCGCGATCCGTAGAGGGCCAGTTCTTCGCCAGGTCGGAGATGCAGAAGTAGGGGCTGGCGCTCGAACCGACCATGCCGCCAGGCAGGTGGAGGCCCTTCAATGCTGCCGCCTTGTCCGCGGTAAACGGGGTAGCAAACACCGCCCGGCCATTCTGCATGTATGAGATGGCTACCTTGGTGGTGGGAGGCAGGCTCTGCACAAACTTCTGGATGTCGTCCAACTGACGTCCCAGGCTGTTGCGGGCTCCGCCGTCGATGAGCACTGCGAGTTCGAGGGCCGCGCGGTCGCCGCGCAGCGGCGTTACATTGCTGATCTGTGCGGTCTTGCCATTCACCTGCACCTTGAAGTCCTTCGCTTCGAGCGCAGGCTGACTCTCCGCGTTTTTGCTCAAGACCGTAACCACGGACTGAGACTGGACCGCCCCACTCTGTGCCAGCGCCACCGATCCCAGCCCGCATACACTCAGGGTGGACACACAAAGCGCGGTCGTAACTGCTTCACGCATCTTCATTCTCTTGCTCCTCGGCCGCCTCGAACTACAGGCTCGCCATCGCTTCGGCACTTCTGTCAGCGATCTTCTCTGAAGTAAACACTATTCCAGAACATCTGTTGCTTGGACGCAGCGACACATCTGAAAGACCCGACGTTGCAAGGCCCTCCAGCGCTTGCCCGTGTATCCTCAACTTCAGCATGAAACGTGTTCTCACCGCTGCGGTCCTGATTCCGCTTGTCCTGCTGCTGATCTTCAAGGCCCCTTTCTGGCTGATTACCCCGGTCGTCGCCGTAGTCGCCGAACTGGCCCTCTGGGAGTACCTTACCCTCGCCGACGGCTTCGGTGCCAAGACACCGCGCATCGCCGCGATGATCGCCGTGGGACTGGTCTTCCTGTGCGTCTTCTACCGGCCGGAGCTGCTGGCCCAGCTTCTCGGCGCCATCGCGCTTGCGCTGCTCACGCTGAGCGCCTTCCGCTCGCCACTCCATCGCGCCTTGCCGGATACGGCCTTCTCCGTTTTCGGCGTGCTCTATACCGGCCTCTCGCTGGCGACCATCCCGCTGATCAGCGCGCAGGAAAACGGTCCGTCGCTGCTGCTCTTCCTCTTCTTTGTGGTCTGGACCGGCGACATCGCCGCGCTTTACGTCGGCCGCTCGCTGGGCAAGCATAAGCTCGCTCCAGCCATCAGCCCGGGCAAGACGTGGGAGGGCTCCATCGCTTCGATAGCGGGCTCTGTCCTCATCGGCGTCGGGCTTGTCTACCTCGCGCAGGCGCTCAACGCCCGGAATCTTACCTTCCTTTCGTATCCCGGTTCGATCTTCCGCTGGATCTTTCTTGCCATCCTTCTCAATGTGGCCGCACAGGTCGGCGACCTGATCGAGTCAGCGATCAAGCGGGGGGCTGGAGTCAAGGACTCCGGAACCCTGCTGCCTGGCCACGGAGGCATCCTCGACCGCATCGATGCGCTGCTGCTTGCCGCTCCTGTGCTGTGGTACGCTCTATTAGCGCAGCAGACCTTTTAATGCCGCACAAGCCTTTTGATTTGATGGACTTAACACGTTGAAACGGATCGCCATCCTCGGTTCCACCGGCTCGATCGGGCAAAGCACCCTCAGCATCATCGAATCCTTCCCTGACCGCTACGCGGTGGCTTCGCTCGCCGCGGGTCAGAATGTAGAAGAGGCTTTCCGCCAGGCCGTTCACTGGCGTCCGGCTGTCCTTTCGATGGCCACGGCCGAACCGGCTGATCAGCTTTCAAAACGGCTGCGGGAAGCCGGTGTGACCGGTGTCGAAGTGGTCCACGGAAGCGAAGGCACTGTCCGGGTCGCAACCCTGCCCGAGGCTGATTTCGTCGTCTCGGCCATCGTCGGCGTCGCGGGGCTCGAGGCCACGTATGCTGCGGTCCTCGCCGGTAAGCCCATCGGGCTCGCTAATAAGGAAGCCATGGTCGCCGCAGGAGAAATCCTGACCGCCGCCGCGCGCGAAAAGAACGTTCCCCTGCTGCCCATCGACTCCGAACACAATGCTGTGCACCAGTGCATGCGCGCCGGTGAGCGCGGCGAGATCAAGCGAATCTGGCTTACCGCTTCGGGCGGTCCCTTCCGCAACAAGCCTCTGGCAGAGTTCGAAAGCATCACCGTGGAGCAGGCGCTCAAGCATCCGACCTGGGTGATGGGACGGCGCATCACCATCGATTCGGCAACGCTGCTCAACAAAGGCCTCGAGATTATCGAAGCCTGCCGCCTCTTCGACATGCCCCCGTCGCAGGTCAAGGTTACGGTGCATCCGGAATCGACCGTGCATTCGCTCGTCGAGTATGTGGATGGCAGCATCCTTGCCCAGATTTCAGTCACGGATATGCGGCTGCCGATTCTTTATGCCATGGCTTATCCGGAACGTCCGGTTTCCGACCTGACTTTCGACATGACGGCACTCTCCCAGCTCAACTTCCAGCCGCCTGATTTTGAACGGTTTCCCTGCCTCAGGCTGGCCTACGAAGCAGCCGAAGCCGGCGGCGCGCACACGATTGCTCTCAATGCGGCGGACGAAATCGCGGTGGCGGCCTTCCTCGAAAGAGCCATCCCCTTTACGGCCATCCCGCGTACAATTGAAGCAGTATTAGAAGAAACCCCCGAGACCCATCCGACCACGATCGCCGAAGTGCTGGCCCTGGACGCTGAGGCCCGCGAGGCTGCACGGCGCATCGTTGCCACGGCTGGCCGGACATCTGCCCCTATCGGCGCCTGAACGACTCCGGTCCTGCTCTTCCGGAATCCGGCGCTGTCCCCATCGGCAGACGGGTGATCCGCATACGTAGGAATCTGACAAATCTATGTCCTTTGCGTTGACCGCCATTGTTTCCATGCTCATCGTGCTCGGCATCATGGTGCTGGTGCACGAATTCGGCCATTTTGCCGTGGCCAAGTTCTTCGGCGTCCGAGTCGAAGTTTTCTCTATCGGTTTCGGCAAGCGCCTCTTCGGCTTCCGCCGCGGTGATACCGACTACCGCCTCAGCCTGCTGCCCCTCGGCGGTTATGTGAAGATGGCCGGCGAGACCCCGGGGGAAGCCCGGACCGGCGATCCCGACGAATTTGCTTCCCATCCCCGCTGGCAGCGTGTGCTCATCGGCCTGGCCGGCCCGGTAGCGAACTTCATCCTCGCTTTCGTGCTCATGACCGGGCTCTACATGATGCACAACGAGGTCGAGAATTACCTTTCCGGCCCCGCTGTTACCGACTTCATTCCGCAGGATTCTCCTGCCGGACGCGCCGGACTCCAGTCCGGCGACCGCATTGTCCGCTTCGACAAGGATCACAATCCCAGCTGGGAGCAGGTCCGCATGCGCGCCGCGCTCGACGTGAACTCGGCCGTGCCGGTCACCGTGGAGCGCACCGTGGATGGCCAAACGCAAACCTTTAATACTCAGCTCTATCTTGCTGATTCCACGCATGGTGGAGATTTTGAGATCGAGTCCATCGGCCTGCTCCCGAAGGAGCAGAACAACCCCCTCGGTGTGCGCGATGTGATGCCCGGTAACCCCGCGGACAAGGCGGGCCTGAAGGCCGGCGACGCGATCGCCTCGATCAATGGCCAGTCCGTGCACTCCGTTGCCGCGGTCATGGCTGTCCTGCAGCAGACGAATGGCAAACCCGCGGAACTTATCGTCGACCGCAAGGGACAGACACTCAACCTTTCGGCGCAACCCATCTGGGGCGACGACGGCACCGGCCGCATGGGATACCGGCTTGGCTTCCACCCTGCGCAGGCACCCTTCCACGTCGAGCAGCTGCCCATTTCAGCGGCCGTTCGCCAGTCCCTGATCTTCAATCGCGATAACTCCGGCTACATCCTCGATGTGCTGAAGCGGCTGGTCACGCGGCACTCCAACATCCAGCAGCTGAGCGGCCCCATCGGTATCGCCCGTGAGACCGGCGAAGCTGTCACCATGCCAGGCTGGCAGCCGCTCATCGCCTTGATGTCGCTTATCAGCCTGAACCTCGGCATCTTCAACCTGCTGCCGATCCCCATCCTCGACGGCGGCATGATCCTGCTGCTTCTGATCGAAGGCACGCTGCGCCGCGACCTCAATCAGGATTTCAAGGAGCGGGTCTATCAGGTAGCCTTCGTAATGCTGATCCTTTTCGCCGCATTTGTGATGTTCAACGACGTGGCGAAGCTCAACATTCTTTCTAAGCTGAAGCCGTAAGCTTCAGAAAATCAGCGCGAAGGGGCACAGCCTGCTGTGCCCCTTCGCGTTTCCCACGCATCGAACTTGCCGCATCCTCATCCAATCAACACTGCTATGTCTGAGAACGTCTTTCCGCTGATCCTTGCCGAACTTAAGGCTTTTGCCTCAACTGCGCCCAGCCTCACGGCCGTGCAGGAATTTCTCGTCGAACTCATCCCCGCGCGCCTCTCCTATTACAACTGGACCGGCTTCTACATGCTCGATCCTGAAGATGCAGAGACGCTCGTCCTCGGCCCCTTCCGCGGCGCGCCCACCGAGCACGTCCGGATTCCGGTCAGCCAAGGCATCTGCGGCGCTGCCGTTGCACAGGACCAGACCGTCATCATCGACGACGTGAATAGCGACCCACGCTACCTCGCCTGCTCGCTGGAAACGCGCTCGGAGATCGTCGTGCCTGTTCATGCCCACGGCAAGGTCATCGGGGAGATCGACATCGACAGCCACGATCTCGCCGCTTTCACCGCCGCCGACCGCGCGTTTCTTGAAGAATGCGCAAAGATTGTCGGCAGCTATGTCGAGCGCACCGGGATTTCATCCAAAGCCTGACAGTAACCCATGCAAGCCCATACAGGGCTTGAACGGGAAACATATGCAGCCTTACCCGATCGCCTCAAAATAAAACTGATAGTGATTGCGGCAGCCGGGATTGAAGCCGGCTCCGCAATCCGGGCAGGCATAGCCGCTGGCCATGTACGCGGCGATCGTCATCTCTGTTCCGCATACCCCGCACAGTACTGCTTTTGTTGCCCACTGATTGCGCGGCCATACTGCAAACGGATGCCCTGCCAGGGCTTCGTGGCAGTCCTTGCAGGCGTAGTACTCCCCGCAGCATGCCATGCGGATCGCGATCACATCCAGCGGAGAATGCCAGTGCGCACACCGGGTCTGCGCATCGAGGTCGAGCCCGTGAACCTTCGGCCGCTGTTCCATCTCCACAGCCTAAACCAGCGCACTGATACCCTGAACGTTCTAGAGCCTAACAGGCTCTAGGCAAAGGAGTCCGCATGGCATCACCCACTGCGCGCGCCACCGTTCGTGTGCGCTACGCCGAAACCGACCAGATGGGCGTCGTCTACCATGCCAACTACTTTGTCTGGTGCGAGATCGGCCGTGTCGAGTTCTTCCGCCAGCTCGGCCATGACTACAGGAGCATGGAACTCGAAGACGACTGCCATCTCCCGGTCGTCGAAGCCTCCTGCCGTTACCGCACCCCGGCCCGCTATGACGATGAGGTGGTCATCGAAACGCGCGTGAAGCTCCTCCGCGGCCCCATCGTCAAATTCGGCTACCGCCTTCTCCGTATCGGCGCCGAAAACGAAGTCATCCTCGCCGAGGCCGAGACCACCCATATCTGCGTCGACCGCAATATGCAGAAACGGAACCTGCCCAGCCGCTATGCCGAAGCCATGCGTGAGACCATGACGGCACAGGAGTAATCGCACTCTCCGGGCTTTGTCGCGTTGTGGCGCGATCCGCACCGAAGGCGCCTTTCACCCCACGCGCTGTGGCGACCAGCGGGAGCGGCACGCCGAAGGCAGGTCGCCCTGCGCGAAGCAGCGCGATAGACTGGAAAGCATCCGATGATCCAGTTCCTGTTCCTACGTGGCGCCGCCATCGTCGTGCTCATCCTGGCCAATGGATTCTTTGTGGCCGCAGAGCTCGCCCTGGTCAGCGTGCGTGAAACCCGCATCGAACAGCTCATCGCTCAGCGCCGCCCCGGCGCCGCGCTCGTCCGCCGCCTGCAGCAGCATCTGGACGACTTCCTCCCTGCGGTCCAGCTCGGCGTCACCCTCTGCAGCCTGGCTCTCGGCTGGGTCGGCGAGCCGGTCGTTGCCGACGTCCTCGTCGCCTGGTTCGACGCCATTCCGCATGCGCATCTCTACGCGCACCTCATCGCTGTACCGGTGGCCTTCGCCTTCATCACCTACTTCCATGTCCTACTCGGCGAACTGGTGCCCAAGGCGCTCGCCCTGCGCAAGACCGAGCAACTGGCCGTCGCCGTTGCCGGTCCCATGGATGTTTTCATTCGCCTCACGCGTCCGGCCGTGCGGCTGATGAACAACTCGGCGCGCATGGTGCTCTATCTCTTCCACACGCCCATGGCGCATGAATCTTCGGCACATTCTCCGGAAGAACTGAAGCTCATCGCCACCGCTGCCCGGCGCACCGGAGCACTGCCCGTCTACCAGGAAGCGCTGATCCACCGCGCTCTCGAGGTCGGCGAAATTCCTACGCGCGAAATCATGACCCCGCGCCAGCGCATCTTCTCCCTGCCCTTCGACCTTCTCATCGAAGACGCCAGCGCCCGCATCATCGAAGAGCAGCACTCCCGCATCCCGGTCTACGATCCGGCCAAGGGGCCGGAGTCCATCGTCGGCCTGGTTTACTCGAAAGACATTTCACGCCTCATGCACTTCCGCGCCTCGGCTCGCACCCGCTTCAAGCAGGCGCCCTTCGTCGATCTGCGCCTCAAGCAGGTGATGCGCGAGGTCCTCGTCGTGCCCGAGACCAAGCCGGTCCTCGATCTGCTGCGTGAGTTCCAGCAGCGCCGCCGCCATCTTGCCATCGTTGTCGATGAATACGGCTCGACGGTCGGCCTGGTTACGGTCGAAGACGCCATCGAGCAGCTCATCGGAGAGGTGGAAGACGAGTTCGATATCGCCGCGAAGGCCGTGCTCACCACTGCCAGCGGCAGCCTCATCCTCGACGGCGGCGTTAACCTGCGCGACCTCGAAACCCAGATGCAATGGAGCCTGCCCCGCGACGGTGGTGTCGAAACCCTGGCCGGCTTTCTCCTCGCGCGGCTGGGCAGAATCCCATCGGGCGGCGAAACGGTCGAGTTCGAAGGCCGCCGATTCACTATCCTTGAGATGAGCGGCCACCGCATCAGCCGCGTGTGTATCGAAACCCTCCCCAACGAGGATACCGGCGCCGCCAAACCCATCCCTCCGCGGCAAAGCCCGTCCCATTCTCTGGAGCATGCCCGCTGATGTCCCAGTCCCGCCGCGCCCTGCGCGCCTTGCTCCTGCGCCTGCTCTACACCGTTCCGGTCGTCTGGCTGGTCGTCTCTGTCGTCTTCCTGCTGATTCACCTTGTTCCTGGCGACCCCATCCAGCAGATGCTCGGCGACGGTGCGCGCCCTGCCGATATTGCTGCGCTGCGCCATGCCTACGGTCTCGATCTGCCGCTGCACACGCAGTATCTGCACTACTGGCGCGGCGTGCTGCACGGCGATCTCGGCCAGTCCCTGCGGATGAAGGACACGGTCATGCACCTTGTCCTTTCGCGCTACCCCTACACGGCTGAACTCACCATTGCGGCTCTGCTCATCGCGCTCGCGCTCTCGATTCCCGCAGGCATCGCCAGCGCCACGCACCGCGATCGCTGGCAGGACCGCACCCTCAGCGTCGTCAGCCTCTTCGGACTGTCTTTTCCAGGATTCGCTCTTGGCCCGATCCTCATCCTGCTGGTCTCGATCAAGCTCGGCTGGCTGCCGGTCAGCGGCGCAGGCGACCTGAGCCATCTCGTGCTGCCTGCCCTGACCATGGGCAGCGCACTCGCTGCCATCCTTACCCGCATGGTGCGCACCGCCATGCTCGAAGAGCTCGGCCAGGACTACATCCGCACCGCGCGCGCGAAAGGCCTGCCGGAACGCACTGTTGTCTATAAGCACGCGCTGCGCAATGCGCTGATCCCGGTCATTACCCTGGTCGGTCTGCAGTTCGGAGCGCTGCTTGCCGGCGCCATCGTGACGGAGAAGATCTTCAGCTGGCCTGGCATCGGCCGCCTTACCGTCGATGCGATCTCCAACCGCGACTATGCCCTGCTCCAGGGCTGCATCCTGGCCGTCGGCGTCACCTATGTCCTCGTCAATCTCGCGACCGATGTGCTCTACCTGCTCGTAAACCCGCGCATCCGCGGCTAAGCATGCAGCCGGACAATCCCCGGGAACCATTCGCCCGTGACATGCGTATCTGCTCCCGTGGGAAGCGACCGCTCACCCGGCTGCGCTTCCGCCTTAAGGAGAGACCATGAAATTCGCCTGGATCGCAGCCACGCTGCTTGCCGTATCCCCTGCCGCACTGCTCGCAGCCGACGGCACCTTTGACAAGACCGTGCATGTGAGTGGCGGAGCATCGCTCTCTGTCGGCACCGGCTCCGGCTATATCCATGTATCGCCCGGCTCCGATGGCCAAATTCACATCATCGGCCACGTGCACGCCAACCATAACTGGGGCAGCTGGGGAGGTTCGCCGGAAGAAGCCGTCAAGCAGGTCGTCGATAACCCGCCCATCGAACAGGACGGCAACAGCGTGTCTGTCGGAAAGCATACGAATTACCACAACATCTCGATTGACTACGACATCACGGCTCCGCGCGGCACTGAGCTTGACGCCGGTTCCGGCTCCGGCGATCTGCAGCTGCGCGACCTGGAGGGACCGCTGAAGGCCAACACCGGATCGGGCTCCATCGAGGCCATCGGCTTCACCGGACGCGTCGTGCTAGGCACCGGCTCAGGAGACATCCATGCCGAGCTGCGCGGCACCCCGGACGTGAAGGCAGAGACCGGATCGGGCTCCATCCGGCTGAGCGGAGTCAATGGTGCGCTCTATGCTGAAACCGGATCGGGCGATATTGAGATCGCAGGCAATCCCTCTACGAACTGGAAGCTCGAAACCGGGTCAGGCTCCGTCTCCATCGACACCGCCGGCCATGCCAAGTTCAGCCTCGATGCTTCGACCGGGTCCGGCTCCATCCATAGCGATCCGCCGATCTCGACCCATGGCAGCCTCGAACGCCACCACATCACCGGCGATATTAACGGCGGAGGTCCGGTTGTCCGCATCGAGACCGGCTCCGGAGATATCCGCATCCGCTAAATCATCCCATCATAAAAACAAAGGCCTCGCCACGAAAACGCTTCGTGGCGAGGCCTTTTGTTTTGCCGCATTTCTACTGCGGCTGTTTCTCCTGCTCTTCTTTCTTCTGCTCTTCCTGCTTTTGCTCTTGCTGCCGCTTCTTCTCCGCCTCCTGCTGCTCCTTTGTCAGAGGCTGCTTCTGCTGTGGACGCGCCTGGGGCTGCTGGCCCTGCCGCGCTTCCGGCTTGGCAGCCTGCTGCTCCGGACGAGCAGGCGTGGGACGAGCCTGTTGCGGTGCCGGGCGCGCCTCCGAAGTTGCAGGGCGTGCCTGGGTTTCGGGACGCGCCGTCTGCGTTTCAGGACGGGTTGCCTGCTGCGCTGGACGAGCCTGTTGCTGAGCCGGACGGGTATTCTCGGCCGGTGTTGCGGGACGAGCATTTCCATTGGTTGGGGCTTCAGGCCGTGCCTGATTGCCGGCAGGCGTAGTGGGACGAGCAGCGTTCCCCGGTGCAGCCGGACGAGCGTTATTCTCCGGAGCCGCAGGACGGGCATTGTTTCCTGCCGCCGGAGCGACTGGACGGGCATTATTGTTCACCGGCGCTGCAGGACGCGCATTCGCGCCAGGCGAGGCCGGCTTCAGGTTCGGAGCAATAGGCCGCGCCGCGGGCTTGATCGCCGTTGCCGGCTGCGGCTTGGGGAGGGATACAGGCCGCGCTGCAGGGCGATTCGCCACGGGCGTCGCGATCACCTGGCCATGCGGCGTCATCAGCGCCGGACGAGCCACGGGCCGCGCTACCGCTGCCGCCGGACGAGCCTGCAGCAGAGGACGCTGCGGGGCCGGAGCCGGAGACTTCGCCACCATGATCGGCGCACGCGAGATCTGCTGCACCTGCGCCTGGTTCAGTCGCACCGGCTGCACGCGTCCGCCACCGGCGAAGTTGTTGGCCGGCACAGCCACGACACGCTGACGGTTCACATAATTCACGTTCGTCACGTTGATCTGGTTGACGTTATTGACGGTACGCGTGTTGGTGATGAAGGTGTTGTAGTTGTTGATGATGGTCGTGTTCCTGATGACCGTCACATTGACGTTGGTCACGTTGACGTTCTGCACATAGTGCGGCGAGCAGTGATACCAGGGCACATACGGCTCAGCGACACCCAGCGGGAACCACGCGGCCACACCACCGCCACCACCACCGATGCTGATCCCGATTGAGAAGCCCGGACCGCCGCCGACAAAAGCCACCAGTGCCGGTGAGTAGACAGGCCGCACTGCCGGCGGTCCCGGCACCCAGCCCCAGCGGCCGCCGATCACAGCCCAGCGGCCATAGTGGAAGGGCGCATACCCCCACGAGGTGTCATCGACCCAGGTATAGCCCCATGGCGCTACATACGCCCAGTGGCCCACGGTATACGGCTGCCAGCCCACGGCCACGCCCGTCGGATACCATACCGGTCCATAATCCGGGGTCACCGACCAGTTACCGTTGTCATCCAGATCGTCATACCCCGGCATCTCGCGGCTCACATAGCGCGCAGAGATCGAGTTGAGGATGTGGTGGTCGCGATCAATCGACCAACGGTCAAGATCATCGAAGCCCGGCATCTCGACAAGACCCAGCTCTACCGGATTTGTGCCGTAAAGCTGAACGGCCTGTCCCTGCACAACCTCCTGATTCACTCCCGGAGCAGCAACCTGCACCGCGCCTGCATTCACCGCGACCAGCGAAGCATCAGGACCATAGGCGTTGATGCGATAGTCGCCTGGCTGCTCGATGATGACCGCGCCATTCGGAGTATCGACCTCGATCACATTCTGCGGATCGATGGCAAAGACGCGCACGCGCACCGAACCCGAGGCCAGACCAATCTGCTCATAGTTATCGGTAAGGTTGGTAAGCGTCACATCCGTGCCGCCCCACATCCTCACATCCGAAGCCCCAAGCTGGATGATCGCCCGCGAGCCCTGATCTGTATAGAGACGGTCACCACTGACCATCGGATAGTTCGGCGGTGCGGCATTCCAGGTATCCACACCTGACGGCTGCAAAGATACTGCGCCCTGCAGATATCCAATCCTCGCCACACGTGCCGGCGGGTCCATGTCCTGCGCCTGCAGCGCAGGAATCCATAACAGCGCGGCTGCCGCCATGATGGCGGCTACCGCTGGTATCGTTTTCAAACTCTTCATACGTGGGTTTTCTCCGTAGAGTACAGCCGTTCATCCAAAGCCTGCGCGATAAGCAGCGGAGAGAGCTCGCGAGGCACGAACCATCACTGCACTTTAACCCACATAGATGAGGAAGTTGTCATGGAAGAAAAGACACGGCAAGCGGCAAATTCTACGTACTCACGCACTGAAAGGAAAAATGAAAAGCGGACATACTGAAGCTCCAAAGAACAACAGTACGTCCGCCTGTTGTGCCAGCTTTTAACTGAAGAGAAACTCTTTTGTCCGCAGCTCTTTGATGGTATCGCGAAGTTTTGCGGCCTTCTCGAACTCGAACTTTTTCGCTGCCTCGCGCATGTCGCTCTCAAGCTTTCCGATGTGCGCATCCAGTTCCGCCTGCGATGCGAACTCGGGCATCGATTCGGATTCATCCGTCAGGTCCGCATAGTCTGCCTTCAGAATCGCAGCCAGCGACATATCTGCCGAGCGAGACACAGACTTCGGTGTAATTCCGTGCTCCTCGTTGTAAGCCCGCTGCACCTCGCGCCGGCGGCTGGTCTCATCCATCGCCTGCTTCATCGAATCGGTGATGCGATCGGCGTAAAGAATCGCGCGTCCGTTGATGTGCCGTGCTGCACGGCCGATGGTCTGGATCAGCGATCCGCTCGAACGCAGGAAACCTTCCTTGTCCGCATCGAGGATCGCCACCAGCGAAACCTCCGGCAGATCCAGTCCTTCGCGCAGCAGGTTAATCCCGATCAGGACGTCGTACTCGCCCTTGCGCAGATCGCGCAGCAGCCGCACGCGCTCGAGCGTCTCAATCTCGGAGTGCATGTAGCGGCACTTCACGCCGACCTCGGAGTAGTACCCGGCGAGGTCTTCGGCCATGCGCTTGGTCAGCGTCGTAACCAGCACGCGCTCGTTTTTGGCGGCGCGATCCCTGATCTCCGCCAGCAGATCGTCGATCTGCCCACGGATCGGCCGGATCTCGACTTCCGGATCGATCAGTCCCGTAGGCCGAATGATTTGCTCCACCACGACACCCGCGCTCTTCGTTAGCTCATAGGCTCCCGGCGTCGCAGAAACATAAATCACCTGGTTGATGCGTCCCTCAAACTCCTCGAACTTCAGCGGCCGATTGTCTGTCGCCGAAGGAAGACGGAACCCGTAATCGACGAGATTCTGCTTGCGCGAACGGTCACCATGCCACATGCCATGAAGCTGCGGCACCGTTACGTGCGACTCGTCGATGAACAGCAGATAATCCTGCGGGAAATAGTCGAGTAGCGTCGGTGGGGGCTCGCCCGGCAGGCGTCCGGAAAAATGCCGCGAGTAGTTCTCGATGCCGTGACAGTAGCCGACGGACTTGATCATCTCCAGATCGAAGCGCGTACGCTGGTGAATACGCTGCGACTCCACCAGCCGACCCTGCCCTTCGAGTTCTTTCTCCCACCAGCCCAGCTCGTCGAGGATCGAATCCATCGCCGTCCGCTTGCGATCTGGCTGTACGACGTAATGGCTCTTGGGATAGATCGGCAGCCGCGCATACTTCTGCTTCACCGTGCCGAAGAGCGGATCGATCTGCGAAAGTGTGTCGATCTCATCCCCGAAGAGCTCAATGCGATAGGCCATCTCATCGTAGGTTGGATAGACCTCGATCACGTCTCCGCGGACACGAAAGGTGCCGCGCCGGAAGTCGGCATCGTTGCGCTCGTAGAGAATCTCCACCAGACGCCGCACGATATCATCACGCCGGATTTTCTGCCCTTTTTCGAGCAGCAGCAGCATGCCGTAGTAGGCTTCCGGGGAGCCAAGGCCATAGATGCAGGAGACCGACGAAACGATCACCACATCGCGGCGCTCGAAAAGCGAGCGGGTAGCGGAAAGGCGCAGCTTATCCAGCTCCTCATTGATCGTCGCTTCCTTCTCGATATACAGGTCGCCCGAAGGGATGTAGGCCTCCGGCTGGTAGTAATCGTAGTAGGAAACGAAGTATTCGACCGCGTTGTTCGGGAAGAACTGCTTGAACTCGTGATAGAGCTGAGCGGCCAGCGTCTTGTTATGCGCCAACACCAGCGCGGGGCGGTTCAGCTCCTCGATGACCTTGGCCATGGAGTAGGTCTTGCCCGAACCCGTGACACCGAGCAGCACCTGATGCTGCTCGCCCGAGTTCACGCCCGAGACCAGCTCCGGAATTGCCCGCGCCTGGTCACCGCGCGGCATATATTCGCTTACCAGTTCGAAGTCCACACTCATGATGGTATATGGATGCTGGAGCAAGCGTCGCCGACGCTTGCTCCAGCATCATTCCACTGCGTTATGGCTGCTCCTCGCTCACCGACGGCGGTGCATCCTGCGGCGCGGCCCCCCATGACTTGTCAGGTTCCGTGCCCAGGACAAACTGCAGGCGGCCTCCATCGCTCATGTTCTGGAAGGTGATCCAGTTCTTCGCGTGCGCCGCTCCGTTCAGCCTCACACCCTGGATATATGGCGTGCTCTCCGGATTGGGCGAGGTCTCGATCGTGAATATCTTGCCCTTGTACGGCGCCTGCAGGTGGATGACAACCTTGGGAAATACCGGGCTGGTCAACTCATAGGCGAGACTCGCAGGATCGACCGAGTAGAAGCCCATCATGCTCATCACCGCCCAGGACGACATCTCTCCACAGTCGTCGTTGCCGGGAATGCCATCCGGCGTATCCGGATAGTTCTCCTTGAGCACACGCCGCACCACGCGCTGCGTCTCCCATGGCTGTCCGGAGAAGTTGAACTCAAAGGGTGCCTGCAGATCCGTTTCGTTATAGGGGTTGTAGTACTGGCCGTACCAGCCCGGCGTCTTGTAGTCGAAGAACGCAGTCAGGCGCTGGTTGAAGAGATCCTGCCCCATAGCCTTCACCAGCCAGGCCATGTCCGCAGGGGCGAACCACTGGTAGTGCCAGCCTGAGCCCTCAATGAAACCTTTGCCGTTCTGCACCGGATCGAAGTTCGGCACCCAGCTTCCATCCGCATTGCGAGGCTGGAAGTAGAGGTTCTCAGGATTGAAGACGTTCCGGTAGTACAGTGCGCGGTCATACATCGTCTTCGCGTCGTCCGTCTTGCCCAGCGCCTTCGCCAGACGATACAGCGAGGCATACGCGATCGCGTCCTCCTGGATCTGCGACACCGAGCCATACTCCACCTTGTCGTTGGGCACATAATGCAGCGTGTTGATCCACTGCATGCCGATCTGTCCCTGATATGGCTTGCCTTCGGGAGCAGGCTGCGTTGCATCGAGCCACATACCCTTCCATGCTGTGTCGATATCGAAATCATGCAACCCATCGAGCCACGCCGTGCTCACGATCACGCTCAGAGGACTGCCGGCCATGATGTTCGTATAGGCGTTGATCTGTGGCCAGCGATCGATCCATCCGCCCTGCCGATACATCAGCGCGACCGACTCCGCCATATCCTCCACACGCTTCGGCTCGATCAATGCCAACAACGGCATCTGGCTGCGATAAATATCCCATCCGGAGAAATTTCCGTAGAGCAGATGGCCGGCCTTTACTTGATGAATTACGTTGTCGAAGCCGATATAACGCCCATCCACATCGCTCAGAACGCTCGGCATCAACAGACTGTGATAGAGCCCCGTATAAAAGACCCGTGTATTCGTCTCCGATCCGCCGGAGACTTCGATCACACTCAGCGCCTTGTTCCATGCGGACTCGGCGCTTGCACGAATCTGCTCGAAGCTCTTTCCCTCAGCCTCTGTCTTGAGATTGTTCCGCGCGCCTGCAAGATCGACATACGAGATTCCGATCTGCGCCGTCACCGTCTGTTGCTGGTTCGACGCCGGCCACGAGGCATAGGCTCCGATCCACCGGCCGGGAGCTGTCTGTGTAGCCGAACGGCCGCTTTCTTCCGGAGCAACCGCGTGGTCTGGGACACCATTCCATGTCCCGGAGCTCCCGACGCTGCGGTCGAAGCGGATCACAAAATAAATCTTGTATGTCTGCTTCACGCCGCAGAAGGCTTCGTTTTCCACGAAACCCTCCATCTCGCGATCGCCTACAACCCGAATCTCTGCGCCCGTCGTGTGATTCAGCGTGTGGCTGATGGGCACCAGAACATTCGCGGCTTTGCCCGCTGGAAAAGTAAAGCGCACCATGCCCGTGCGATCTGTCGCGGTCAGCTCCGCGTTCACGTCCTGGCGCAGCAGACGGACCTGATAGTAGCCAGGGGCAGCCTTCTCCTGATCATGCGAATAAGGCGATTCAAAATTGGCTTCCTGTGTCGAGACCGGGCCGGTGGTCGCCGTAACGAAAACCTCGCCCTCATTGGAGCAGCCCACGCCACTCATGTGGGTCATGCTGAATCCTTTGATCGTGTCCTGATAATAGTGGTAGCCGAGCCCGTGATCTTCCGTGTCAGGACTGAACTGTGCCATGCCGAACGGCATCACCGCTCCCGGAAACAGATTCTCACTGTCGCCCGGCCCCTTGCCGGTTCCAACAAAGGGATTAACCTTCTGCGCCGGCCCATCGGCCTGCGCGTCATTCCCGGCTGACGCGTATGCAACCGTGCCCACAGCGATCAATGGCGTAAGAGCAAGCGTAAGAATCCCTATCGACCTCACACGGAACAACCCCAGGACAGAACAATGGACCGGCATGCATGACTCCTCTGGAACGGACATTCCCTGCTTTCGAGCACGGCAACGTTGCAGCCCGGTATTTCCGCCGTGCGCTCTGCGCAGCTATGGTAACGTTTCCTCAGCAGATACGGAAACCCTCTTTTGTATTCGCTCTTCTATCCCTGCAACCGTTATTCTGACTGCGCTATGCCCCCGATGCCACGCCTGCTCCCTCTCTGCCTTGCTGCCGTCTCCGTGCTGCCGTTCGCTGCCGCCGCACCTGCTGCTCTGGCCCAATCGTCGCAGTCCGCGATCACCACAGCACCCGAAGCCTCCTATAGCCCCATTGCCGACCCCAAAGCCATCGTCCGCTTTGGACACACGCGCTTCACCGTTCTCACTCCGCAGCTCATCCGCATGGAGTATGCAGCCGACGACAAATTCGAAGATCACCCTTCCTTCGTTTTTCTCAATCGCCGCCTCCCTGTTCCAGAATTTTCCGTGAAGCGCTCCGGCAAGAAACTCACTCTCATCACCCACAGCCTCACGCTGGTCTATGACGGCTCTGGAAGCGGCGGCTTCACTGCGGACAATCTCACCGTCACGCTTCAACTCGACGGCAAACCTGTCACCTGGCATCCTGGCCTTGAAGACAGCGGCAACCTGCTCGGCACCACACGCACCCTCGACGGCGCTCTCGGTGACAAAACCCGCGAGCCTATCGGCCAGGGCCTTGTCTCACGCAATGGATGGTCTGTTGTCGACGACTCCAAGCGGCCACTTTTCGATTCCGACGACTTCACCTTTGCGAAGGGCGAAAACAGTGAATGGCCCTGGGTCATGGTGCGCCCTGCGGGCGACCGCACCGATCTCTACTTCTTTGGCTACGGCCACGATTACAAGCAGGCGCTTCAGGATTATGTAACCGTCGCTGGACGGATTCCCCTGCCGCCTCGTTTTGCCTTCGGTGCATGGTGGTCACGCTACTGGGCATACAGCGACCAGGAGCTCGAGAACCTTGTCCGCGGTTTCCGCGAGAACGATGTGCCGCTCGATGTATTGGTCATCGATATGGATTGGCACCTCAACAAGCGGCAACTCGAGGCCAAGCATGAGGAAGACCAGTCCGGCCATGATCTCGGCTGGTCGGGATACACATGGAATCCGCTGCTCTTCCCCGATCCCAAAGCGTTTCTCGACCATATCCACAAGGAAGGTCTGAAGGTTACGCTCAATCTGCATCCGGCTTCCGGCGTGCAGCCATGGGAAGACGCCTACCCGGCGATGGCGCGCGCCATGGGCATCGATCCGGCCACACATAAATACGTGCCCTTCGATATCTCCAATAAGAGATTCGCGCTGAATTACATGAACCTGCTGCACCATCCGCTGGAGAAAGAAGGCGTAAACTTCTGGTGGCTCGACTGGCAGCAGGAGCTCGACTCGAATCTCCCCGGTGTGAACAATACGTGGTGGCTTAACTACGTTCACTTCACCGACCAGGAACGCGAAGGCAAGCGTCCTCTGCTCTTCCACCGCTGGGGTGGGCTCGGCAACCATCGCTATCAGATCGGCTTCTCCGGCGACACGGTCTCCGTGTGGCCATCCCTCGCCTTCCAGCCCTGGTTCACCGCGACCGCCGCCAATGTCGGCTATGCCTACTGGAGCCACGACATCGGCGGCCACATGCCTGGCGCTGTCGAACCCGAACTCTTTACCCGCTGGGTGCAGTTCGGCGCCTTCAGCCCCATCCTGCGCACGCATACGACGAAGAATCCGGACTCCGAACGCCGCATCTGGGCTTATCCGGCCACTTATGCCGATGTCATGCGCAATGCCTTCCAGATGCGTTACGCGCTCCAGCCTTACATTTACACCGAAGCGCGCCGCACCTATGACACGGGCCTCGCCTTCGTTCATCCGCTTTACTACGACTGGCCGGAAGCTGACGCAGCCTACTCGCAACGCAGTGAGTATGCCTTCGGCAGCCAGATGATCGTGCAGCCTGTCGTCACGCAGATGGACGCTTCCACGCAACTTGCACACGAGAAAATCTGGATTCCGGATGGAGAGTGGGTAGAACGCGACACCGGCAAGCACTTTACTGGCCCGCAGCTTGTCGATCGCAACTTCTCGCTCGATCAGATTCCGGTCTACATCCGCGCCGGCGCGATCCTTCCCATGCAGCCGCCCATGCTGCACACCGGAGCGAAGCCGGTGGATCCGCTCATCGTGAATGTCTATCCGCTCGATGACGGGCAGAAGTCCACGTATCGCCTCTATGAAGACGCCAGCGATTCCGAGGCATACAAGAGCGGTGTCTGCACCTGGACTCCGCTCACCGCAAGCCAGTCCGGCGACACCCTGACCGTCGAAGTCTCCCCGGCCGAAGGCCAGTATCCCGGCATGCTCGAATCGCGCGGCTACGAAATTCGTCTGCCGCTCGACTGGCCGCCGGATTCTGTAACCGTCAATGGCACAGATATCGCTCAGCATGATGGCGAGTCGGGATGGACCTACGATGGCAACAGGCTGACTACCACGATCCGCGTGCCCAGCCAGTCGGTGCACTCGCCACTGCGTGTCGAAATCCATCGTGCGCCTGGCTCGCTTGCTTCACGCAGCAAACTCGATGGCTTCCCCGGCTCCATTACCCGTTTGCGGGCCGCTTATGATGCGCTGAACTCCATGTGGCCCTTCACCTGGTCGTCCGATCCGCTAATCGATGCGCTGCAGACAGGCGACCGCATGCACTACCATCCGCAGGATGCACGCAACGAGCTCACCCGCTTCTCCGGCGTCTATGCGCAGGCGATGGACGAACTCCATGCGAAAGTGACTGCGGCAAACATTCCCGACGATCAGCTCGCAAAACAGCTCATGCAGGACAAAGGAGCTGACACCAACATCGAGCGCGCCCGCCGCTACAAAGCCGCTCTGAACCGCGCGCTCGCACTCCTGAATGACGGCAAGCCAGCCCAGTAATCGAAACGGACAACACAACCCTGGCAGCAAACAAAATGCGGAGGGCCCAAGGGCGCTCCGCTTTTTGTTGATAGAGGTTTCGTGCGCTTTAGAACTGGAAGCGCATGGCGAGCTGCGTACGCCGCGGAGCATACGCACTTGTTACCTGACCGAAGTCCGTGCTGCCCTCTGTCGTATCCACGTACGAACCATTCGGATGGTTCAGCACATCGAAGGACGACACTGAGAAACCCAGCGTCGGGCTCTTATCCACTTCCTTTGGCTGCAGCTTGAAGTCGTAGCCCCAGCGCAGATCCACGTCTGCGTAGTCCGGTCCGATCTCCGAGTTGCGCGGCACACCATCCGGCCGGGCATTGAAGAGGTCGGTACCGTACGCATCCGTTCCAGTGAGAATCGACCACGGCTTGCCGCTGTTCGCAAAGACGCCGACGCCCAGGTTCAGCAGATGCTGCGGATTGATGGCTCCATACACGCCGAACTTATTGCGCTGCTCCCACGAGGATGGGCCCCATTCCGCTTCAGGATCGCGCTGATTCTCCGGGAACCACGAGATGCCGTCGGTGTTGTTGCCGCTGTTGGCCAGCGTGTACCACGCAAAACCAGTAAAGCGCTTGTTGAAGCGGCCACGATAGTTGATGTCCAGCGCCGAACCGATCTGTTTGCCCTCGGACTGGATCTGCCTCAACTGCGAGATGTTGGGATTGGGCCGTGTCGTATAGTCCGGCCCCAACGGCGCGTTCTCATCGATCGAGCGATACAGTCCCGTCCAGCGGCTGATACGGCCACCAACCGAGACCACACCCTTCTCGCCGACCTTGCGCTCCAGCGTCAGGCCGTACTCCACATCATATGGCGTACGGATGCCCTGCTGTAGTTCCACATACGAGACCGGGAGCGTCGCTGTATCGATGCAATTTGTAATGGGATAGCAGAGCGTCTCCTGGTTCGACGAGAGTTCCATCAGCCGCCGCTTCGCATCCTGGTAGCGTGCGAGGTCGATAAGCGGACCCGATCCGCTGCGATCGAAGTAGACGCCAGCACCGCCGCGCAGCACCATCTCGTGTTTCTGATCCCACACCCAGGCGAACGAGATACGCGGAGAGAAGTTATTCGTATCTCCAGGGAAGGTCTGCCAGTCATAGCGAAGTCCCGGGGTCACCGAAAACCAGGGTTTCAGCTTGATCTGGTCCTGCACGAACGCGCCAACTTCCTGCTGGTGATAGACGAAGCGTGTCTGCCCGTTCGCCATGCTGAAGCCGGAAGGTACGCCGGCCTGCTGGTTCTCGATTGACGTTGCGATCACCGAACCATCCGCCGCATACGTCGGGCTGAAAGTATAGGTACCATCCTCGTTCGTCATGTCGTCGCGCACACGGCGACCGAAATGCGGCACATTCACACCGAACTTGAGCGTGTGCGGGCCTACAGTCCAGGTCAGCATCTCATTGGCGCGCAGATTGTATTCGGTGTTCAACTGATCGGCCTGGGCGCTGCCGCCGGTGTAGTTACCACTCACCACCAGCATCGGGCCTTCCTGCACATCCTTTACCGGGTCATAGCTGCGCTCGAGCGCCAGCGATGCCTCATTCAGCATGGAGCCGGAGACGATGTAGTTGTCATGGAGGGTCAGGTCGTCTTCACGCGTCTGCGTATCGTATCCGGCCTCGGGCAAGGTCTGGTTGCCGACGCCTGAGTTCGTGTTGTGCGCGTTCTGGAACGAATACATCACCGATGCGCTGTGGCTGTCGGTGAACTGGTGCCCGATCTTGATGGAGAACTCCGTATCCGTCGTCGGCGCCGGTACATTCTCGTTGTATACACCATCAGGATTCTCCGCCGTCGGGGCCACCGTCGCGTTCACCACGGCAGTCAGATCTTCCACCGCGCGGTTCAGAGAGAACAGGAACATGGTCGACTTCGAATGCGCCACCGGTCCAGTCAGGCTGCCCTCATAGATCTGCCGCTGCTCATAGGGCTTACTCGGCGAGAAGTCCTCCTGCGCATTCATCGCCGAATCACGGAAGGTGAAGTTGAACTCACCGTGGTAGGCATCGGCGGCCTGCTTGGTGATGATGTCAATCTGTCCGCGGCCCGGCCAGAAATACTGCGCAGAATATGGATCCTGGTTGATGCGCACCTCCTGCACCGCCGAGGGCGACACGAGAGCGCGGTTGGCCTCCATGCCATCCACCATCAGCCCCGAGCCCGATGTCCCCTCTGAGCCGCCGTCGAGAAAAGAACTCATCGCCGTAACGTAATCGTTGTCGAAGATGGGCAAATCCTTCATATCACTGGCCGACATCACCGAAGTGTTGCCATTGCTATCCGAGGACGTCAGATCCACCTGCGATCCGGCATTCACCGTCACCTGCTGCACCGCTTCCGCGACAGCGAGGGTGAAGCTGACGGGCGCGGCAGGCGTTGCGCTGCTGGTTACGGTCACGGTCTTTGTCGCCGGCTGAAAACCATTGATACTCACCTGCACGTTGTAATTTCCCGCGCGCGGAGCTTTCACCTGAAAGGCACCCGAGGCGTCGGTCGTTGTCTTGACCACAGTCGCGCCCGTCGCATCGGTCAGGTCGATCTCAGCCCCGGGAATGATCGCGCCCGAAGAGTCGGCTACGGTACCGGAAATCATCGGCTGATTTGCAGCTGCAGCGGCCGCTGCTAGAACGGGGTTTCGAGTCTGGGCAATGGCAGAAGAAGAGAGCAAAAGGAGAAGAACTATCGTCTGACGACTCACGGCAACCTCAGGCAGTAGGAGTAAAAGCAGGG
Source organism: Silvibacterium dinghuense (assembly GCF_004123295.1). Classification (NCBI taxonomy): domain Bacteria; kingdom Pseudomonadati; phylum Acidobacteriota; class Terriglobia; order Terriglobales; family Acidobacteriaceae; genus Silvibacterium; species Silvibacterium dinghuense. Next base: position 1,038,098 of record NZ_SDMK01000002.1, read on the forward strand.
TGAAATCTCACCCCGACTGGAATCGTTTCCATTACTGCCGATACCACACAGAAAATGAGCAGGCATCGACAACATGACATGTATCCGCAAACGCAGATGCGCATGCAGCGGTTAGCTATGGAATTGGATCTTTCGGTTGGCGCTCCAAAAATCCTGCGGCCCGGCAAACTACTATGCGCGCGCCTCTCGTCGTACCAGGGGGTTGGGGCGAGCTTTTAATGCTGAAGGGCTACGGTCCATTCTGATGCCGCATCGACCAGGCAATCAGAGGGGATGGATTCCAATGTATGTGACGAGAGCCCAAACCTGCAACCCAGCGCCCATGCCCCGGCGCGCCGCGCCGTCAATATATCCACATCGGAGTCGCCAATCATCAGTGTTTCCTGCGGCTTCACACCGGCCTCGGCAATCAGGGTGCGCAATCCTTCAGGATCAGGCTTCTTCGTCGCAAAGCTGTTCCCGCCGTAGATCTGGAAAAAATATGGGCTCAGGCCGAGCGCCTCGCAGATGGCAACCGCCGGATTGACCGGCTTGTTGGTCAGCACCGCCATTCTGCGCGGTGAACCTTCCGGCATTGTCTTCAGTTCTTCGAGAGAGGCAAAAACACCGTCGTAGACATAGGTGTGATCCAACTTGTGCTCGCGGTAGTAGTCAAGAAAACGCCGCAACCCGTCTTCGACCAGAGCCTCGTCGTCCGGATCGCCCAGGGCGCGACGCACCAGCATCCCGGCGCCATCCCCGATATAGGTCGCGATGATCTCTTCCGGCAACTCCTGCCGACCCAACTGTGCCAGCATCGCATTGACAGAGGTAGCAAGGTCTTTCTTCGAATCGATGAGCGTCCCGTCCAGATCGAACACAATCAGGCGGATCTGCTCTGCAGGCAGCGCATTCCGAATCTCCAGCATGTTTTGAGTGTAGACGGGAGCCCCCTATCTGGAGAATGCGAGGCCTGGGGCATCCAGCTGGTTCGTTGCCCAGAGAGCGCGCAAACCTCAGCTCGCAACCGGAGGAAGCAGAGGCCAGGCGATCCGCCCTGCTCACAGCAGCTAGAGCCTGTTAGGGACTAAATCTGTTGCTTCTTCCAGCGCCCCCCACGAAACAGCACCATGCTCGCTGCCGCCATCGCCGCTTCCGCAATCACGATGGAGAGAATCGCCCCCTGCGAGTGCATACGCGTGTGCGTGGCCAGCCACCAGCCCAGAGGCAGTTCCAGCACCCAGAAGCCGAAGAAGTTCACGATGGTCGGCGTCACGGTATCCCCTGCCCCATTGAAAGCCTGGAGCATCACCATGCCATACGCGTAAGCGATGTTGCCACAGCTCATGATGCGCAGGGACATCGCCGCCAGTGGCACGACCGCCGGATCGTTCACAAACAGCCGCACCACCGGTGCCGCAAATACGATAAAGAACAGTCCAATTACGCCGAGGAACACCATGTTGTATAAGCCTGTCCGCCACACAGCCTGCTCGGCGCGGTCCGGATGTCTGGCGCCAAGGTTCTGCCCTACCAGCGTTGCCGCGGCATTGCTCAGACCCCACGAGGGCAGGATGAAGAAGATCACGATGCGGATGGCAACGGTATACCCCGCCACCGCTGCCGCGCCAAAGAGCGCGATAATCCGCACCAGGCCGATCCAGCTCGCATTCGCGATCGTGAACTGCAGCATGCCAGTCAACGAAACACGCAGCAGCCGCCACAACACTCCTGCATTGATCCGAAGATGCCGTGCCAGCACATGAATCCGCTCGGTGCCTTTTAACAGCCGATAGAACTGATACAGCACGCCGATGCTTCGTCCAGTAAAGGTCGCCAGCGCAGCCCCCGTCACACCCAAGCCATGGAACGGCCCGATACCAAAGATCAGCAGAGGATCGAGGATCAGGTTCAGGATGTTCGAAACCCACAGGAGACGCATCGCGATCGCCGCATCGCCGGCGCCGCGGAAGATGGCGTTATTCAGAAAGAGCAGGATGATCGCCCCGCAACCACCCAGCGCGATCCGCGCATATCCAGAACCGATGGCCACAATCGCAGGGGAAGCCCCCAGCAGCGCCAGCAGCTTCGGCGCATAGATCCCTGCTGGAATACCCATCGCCAGCGAGACCAGAAGCCCCAGCGCAATTGCCTGCACACCCGAGATCGCCGCGTCTTCAGGATCTTTCTCGCCGATGCGCCGCGCGACCATCGCTCCGGTTGACAGAGAAAGCCCCATGCCCACGGCAAAGACCAGCGCCAGCATCGACTCTGTCATGCCCACCGTGGCCACGGCATTGGCACCCAGCCGCCCAACCCAGAAGACATCCACCACCGCAAACAGCGATTCGAGGACCATCTCCAGCACCATCGGAATTGCCAGCAGCAAAATGGCGCGGTTCAGACTGCCTGCCGTAAAGTCCTGGTGCGATCCCCGCAACGCCTCGCGCACCGCGGCCCAGACTCCAGTGGAAGGCGCGGTTGTGGATATGTTGTCCTGCGAAGGATTCATAGCCCGATTTCCTGTCTCTCCAAGATATGCTGTAGCCCATGGTGACACGCTTTTCTCTCGGGCTCTTTCTCTCTGCTTGTGGACTCGTGCTTCCGGCCGCGGCGCAAGCACCGCCGCAGGGTCTCCACTTCCCCACAAACGAAGAACTGCGTCACACCCGCAGCATGGCCCAGCCGCGCCTCTCGCCCGACGGCCGCAGCGTGCTCCTCACCGTCACCGACTCCACCGCCGATGGCGCCCGCAGCCACCTCTGGCTGGTCGACATCAAGCAGAACACCGCCCGCCAGCTCACCTTCACCCCGGCCGGAGAGAAGCGCGGCGAGAACAACGGCCAGTGGATGCCGGACGGCGACTCCATCCTCTTCCTTGCGCATCGCGGCGAGCACACGCAACTCTATCGTCTTTCCATGGAAGGTGGCGAGGCCCGCGCCTACGACCTCAAGATCACGCCGACTGTCGACACCTCGAAGCTGCCGGACGCTATTCCGCCCGCCAAGACGGATGCCGCAAAGCCCGATACCGCCGATAAGCCTGAGCAGATTCCCCTCGACGTGGAAAACTACAGCCCGTCACCCGACGGCCGCTGGATCGCCATTCTTGCGCACGATCCGGAAACGCCTGGCGAGAAAAAAGCGCACGATGACAAGGCTGACGCTGTATGGGTCGATCACGATCCTCATGGCTCGCGTCTCTATCTTCTCGATCCCGAAAGCGGCAAGCTCACACCCGTCTCCGTTGCGCCCGATGTCGACTCTGTAGCCTGGGCCCGCCAGTCCGACCGCATCCTGGCCGTGGCCCGCGGCATGAACAACGCCGGCGACCTTGGCCCCGATGCGTCCTCATGGCTCGTCTCTACCGGCGACCCCGATCATCCTCGTAAGCTCACCCAGCTTCCCGCCACGGTGGAAGGAGCTATCTGGTCCGACGACGGCAAGCATCTCTACTTTATGGCGCAATCCGCTGCCGACGCCCCTCCGGGCTACAGCGATCTTTACAGTTACAGCTTTGACGACAGTTCCATCAAAAACCTTACCGGCGGCTACAGCGGCAGCCTCGCTCACCAGTTGCCGATTCAGGATGACAGCCGACTCCTCGTTCCCGTCCAGACCGGCACCCGCATCGGCGTCCTTCGCCTCAACCCCGACTCACCGGCCGACAAGCAGGAGCCGGTCAAATTCGACACTGCCACGGTGACAAATCTCGACACCAATGACCGCCGCAATGGCTGGGTCTGGCTGGGCTCTTCCAGCACACAACCCATGACCCTCTTTTACGCTGAAAAACTGAGTCGCAGCGCGCACGCACTCAACGCGCCCACGCTCATGCCGGCTGCCTGGCCACAGGTACAATCGCAGCTCGTAAGCTGGAAGAATGAGGGCCTGACCATGGAGGGACTCCTCTATCTGCCGCCAGAGGCTGCGAACAGGAAGGTCCCGCTCATCGTCGATGTTCACGGCGGCCCCACCGGCGCCTTTGAAGATGCCTACTACCCGCTCATCGAGTTTCTACTCGGCCAGGGATGGGCTGTCTTCCGCACCAACCCCCGCGGCTCCACAGGCTACGGAGCCGCCTTCGCTGCTGCGAATAAGAACGACCTTGGAGGCGCCGACTATCGCGACATTATGAGCGGTGTCGATACCGTGCTTGCCCGCTATCCGCTCGATACCTCGCGCATGGCTTTGATGGGCTACAGCTATGGCGGCGAGATGGCCGGCTTTGTCGAAGGCAAGACGACACGCTTCAAGGCTATTGTCAGCGGTGCGCCGGTCATCGACCAGAACAGCGAGTACGGCACCGAATCCGGCTCCTGGTACGACCGCTGGTTCTACGGCAAGCCGTGGGAGCACGAGGCCGACGCCTGGCGGCAGAGCCCGCTCTCAGGCGTCTCCCATGCCAAGACACCGTTCCTGCTGCTGCAGGGCGAAGCAGATACGACAGACCCACTTGGCCAGAGCCAGGAGATGTACCGCGCTCTCCGCCAGATGGGGGTACCCGTCGATATGGTGCAATACCCGCGCGAGAACCATGGACCGCTCGCCAACGGCATCTTCGGCAACCCCAGCCCCGAACCCTGGCATGGCTTCGATGGCCGCCAGCGCATCGTGAAGTTTTTCAAGACCGCGTTTGGAGAATGAAATCCCCCTGCATGCAAAGCAACGCTGTTCTACACGCAAGACGCATCCTGTCATCTCTGCTGGCTCTGATGTGCCTTTTAGCGGTGACAGCTTGTTCGCACCACACACAGCCGCTCCCTGCGGGAGAGCAGGCTGACCACATCGTAATTCTGAAATCGCAGCACCAGATGGTTCTGATGACCCAGGGAAAGCTGCTCAGAACCTATCGCGTCGCTCTCGGCCGGGCAAGCGGTAACAAAGAGCGGCGAGGGGACCATAAGACGCCATTAGGGCACTATGTGATCGATCAGAAGAACGCACAGAGCCGGTTCCACCTAGCGCTGCACGTCTCCTATCCGAATGCAGCCGACCAGCAGCATGCCCGTGAAGCCGGTGTCGATCCGGGAGATGCCATCCTGATCCATGGCGTGAGAAAGCAATTCGCGTGGCTGGGCTCGCTACAGCATGACATCGACTGGACCGATGGCTGCATCGCCGTAACCAACGATGAGATGGATGAAGTCTGGAAGCTGGTTCCCACGGGGACTCCGGTGGATATCGAACCTTAGCCACAGACAGGACTGGCTGGCACATCTTATTCCCGACTCCGCCGCATCCACGCATCTATAGAGAGCCCATCGAACCGCCGCAGACCCAGCAGCGCCGCATATACCAGCCCATAGAGAAGCTGGATGGATGCGGCCTGCCAGTCCTGAATGAGCGAAGAACCGAAGGTCAGCACCATCATCCATACCATGGCCGCCACCAGCGTGGCACGCGTGCGCAAGCCGATCAGCAGCAGCGCGCCAAGGATCATCTCCACCGGCGGCAACACGGAGAAGAAAAGCTGCGTCAAGACAGGTGGAAGCACGCTGTGCGCAAACTCCGCCTGCATCTTTCCACTAAACGCAGAGGCACCGCCAAGAATGCGGCTCGCCCCGTGCATCAGCAGGTTTAAGCCGGCAAGCGCACGGAGCAGTCCATAAGCCAGCTTCTCGTCAGCAATTCCCTTCTCTCTGGCCATGCTTCCTGTCTCCTGGATCACAATGCCGCGAGCGGCGAGCTAGACTACCGCCGAAGCCCGTGCCAGTGCACGCTTCAGCACCACTTCGAGCGCGGCTTTCTGCTCCTGGTATTCGGCCTCGGATAAGCGTCCAGCGAGCCGTTCCGTCTCGAGTGCGAACAGCTCCTCCTTTAGGCTCGCCAGCAGCGGATCGGCGACACCGGCAGCAGGCTTTACTCCTGCGGCAGGCATGGGTGTAGGCACCAGCGGCGAGGGCTCTCCCAACACCGGAGCATCTGCCGGCTTCCCACGCAGAAAGAACGCCGCCGCCATCACCAGCAACAGTCCCAGGCCGCTCAGTATCCACCACTTATATTTCTGCAGCGGATCGGGCGTGTCGATCGGCGCGCTCATCCCACCGCCCGGCCTCGTATCGGCCTCTGGCGATGCAGACTGCTGGCCATTAGCATCGCTGCCGTCCTGCTGCTGCGCTTCACGCGGCATCACGCCTTCGCCGGATACCGTAAATGCCAGCGTCTGGCCCTGCTTAAGACCACGCGCGAGATATGTCTGCGCTCCCTGCTCCACGTCGGCTGCCGTAAATATCGTGCCGCCATCGAACTTCATCGTCTTGGGCAGGATCACAGCAAAATTTGCTGTCGGCAGGGCCGGCTTCGGCGTGAATTTGTAACTGCCGCTGTACGGAATCGTATAGCCTACCTGGAAGCGCGTTTCTCCCGGCCTTACCGGAAAGACAAAGGCATAGTTTCCGGGCTCTCCTGTGGGCATGGGCGAGGACGCCACCGGCATACCCTGCGGCCCCATTGCCGCCGAAGACTGAATCTTCGCTTCCGCCGGCAGCGTGATGGGATACGCATCCTTACCGAATTGCGTCCGCGGCGGCTTCGACTCGTTCTTCACAAAATAACTCTCTACCACCTGCATGCCTTGCGGACCAGCTTCAATCCGCATCACATCCGCCTCGGTGCTCACACCTTCCACCTTCGGCTCCACGTCATAGACATCCACATCCACGACGGTTTTGCCCGGCTGCACCGGCTCAAAGTAATTGGCTTTCTGGTGATCCACGCGGATCAGGTGCATCCCATTGTCCGGCACATCGATGCTGTAGTGACCGGTGCCGTCCGTCTTCGTTCGCCCGGCCTCCTGCATCCCCTGCCCGAAGCCGATCAGGACCACGTCGTCGCCCGCTGCAGGCTTGTTGGTCGTCTTATCTGTCACCATACCGGTTACAGTTGCGGCAGAAGCCGTCATCCCGGCAAAGAACACCACCGCCAGCGCAGCTGTATGCTGCACGCCCAGGAAAGCCTTCATTTTCCCCCTCATTCTTATCGAGCCTGCGCTTCCAGCACTTCCATCTCGGCGATCACCTCGGCCGCCTCATTCTCAAGCACAGCCTGTTGCGCCGCATAGTCCTCTTCCACGAACTTGCCCGAGCGGTACTCGAAGTTCAGATCACGCAGGTTCTCGTAGAGCACGTCCTTGCGCTCGCGCAGATACTCGAGGCGCGTCTTCTGCCGTTGCGCGGCCACATTCCGTTCCGGATAAAACACGTACCCCAGCACGCCTGCCAGCAGCAGGCCACACGCCAACAGGATCATAACTCGGTCTCCCGCCGCACCCGTTCACGGATGCCCTCGAACTGCTCGGTCCGCACAGGAACCGGCTTCATTGCTGCACGCCTGCGCCACCGTCGGATCAGCACCACCGTCCCGCCCATCCCCAGCAGCAGAAGCAGCGGCGGCATGATCCACGCCAGCATATTGAATCGCGTGAACATGGGCGCTGCAAGGATCGTAGGTCCATACTTAGCCTGGAATGCCGACAGGATGGCCGTATCGCCATCGCCACGCCGAATATCGGCACGCAACTCTTCGAGCATCGGTCCCGAGTCCGGGCAGCCGAAATGATTGCACTCGATCAGGACCTGCCCGCAGCCACAGGCGCACATCATCTTGTGGCCCAGATCATTCAACCGCGAGCCATTATCCGCCGCTCCCATGGTGAGCACCGCGAGCACGGCAACCAGCACCGCAGCGCCTGCACGGCGCCGGATCGTAGTAACCGCACGCATCAATCGCCTCCCGAAGCAGGCACTGCGCTGGCTACTGAATCAGAAGCAACTGCTTTGACGCGGTTCGACGCAAAGGCTGCCGTCATATTCGGCATCAGCGCCACGGCTGTCCCAAAGACGATGATTCCCACGCCGATCCAGATCCATGCCACAAGCGGATTGAGGAACACTTTGATGATCGGGTTCCCCGTATCCGGATTCTTGGCCTCGTAGATCACGTAGAGATCCCAGGCCAGCGTCGAATGGTTCGCTACGATCGTCGACGGCTGCTGGCTTGCCGAGTAGAACCGTTTCTCCGGTGACACCTGGAAGAGCTTCTTATCGCCGTGATAGACATCCAGCAGCGCGTATTCGCTGTCATAGTTCGGATTCGTATCTTGCGAGAAGCTCTCGCATTCGAGGCGATACGGACCGATATAGATGTTCTGCTTGTAGGTCAGTTCCTGCTCACGCGACAGGTTGAATGCCTGCCCTGAGATGCCGATGAAGATCACCACGACGCCGAAGTGCACGATGTAGCCACCGTAGCGCCGCGTATTGCGCCGCGTCAGCTGCACCATCGCCGCAAACAGATTCGAGCCCGTATGCCGTGCGATCACACGCGCGCCACGCAGAAACTCCGAGGCGATTGCCGTCACCACCATAGCGCCGATGGTGAAGGCAAAGAAGGCATAGAACGAACCCTGCTGATCCGTGGTGAAGATTTCCCACGGATGTACTCCGCAGGAGATGACGACCACCGCCATCACCAGCGCCGCAATCACCGGCAGAACAAAGTTCTTGCGGATGCTCTTGAACGAGGAGTTGCGCCACGCCAGCAGAGGTCCGATGCCGGTGAGAAACAGCAGGAAAATGCCAATCGGTACCGCGACGCGGTTATAGAACGGCGCACTCACGGTTACGCGATTGCCCTGCACATACTCGGAAAGCACCGGAAACAGCGTGCCCCACAGCACCGTGAAGCAGGCGGCCAGCAGTACGAGGTTGTTGAAGAGGAAGCTCGACTCGCGCGACACCAGCGACTCCAGCTTGTTCTCCGTCTTCAGATGATCGCGGTTCAGGATATAGGTGAAGAGGCACACCGCCAGCACGATCACCAGGAAGGCCCAGAACCAGTTCCCGATCGACGACTGCGCAAAGGCATGAACTGAGCTCACCAACCCCGAACGCGTGAGCAGAGTCCCCAGGATCGCCAGCAGGAAGGTGGAGAAGATGAGCCACACATTCCAGGTCTTCATCATGCCGCGCTTCTCCTGCATCATCACCGAATGCAGAAAAGCAGTGCCCGTAAGCCATGGCATCAGCGAGGCATTCTCGACCGGGTCCCATCCCCAGTAGCCGCCCCAGCCCAGCACCGCATAGGCCCAATGCGCGCCCAGGAATATACCGCAGGTGAGGAAGAGCCATGTCACCATCGTCCAGCGCCGCGTGATGTGGATCCACTTCTCACCCGGATAGCGCATCATCAACGCGCCCAATGCAAAGGCAAACGGCACAGCAAAGCCCACATAGCCGAGATAGAGCATCGGCGGATGAATCACCATCTCCGGATACTGCAGCAGTGGGTTCAAGCCGAAGCCGTCCTGCGGCACGTTGCCGGTCACCAGCGAAAAGGGCGGCGCGGCAAAGTTGATCAGCAGCAGGAAGAAGACCTGCACGCCCGCGAGAATCGTCGAGGCGTACGCCGTCAGCTTCACGTCTACCTTGTGGCGGATACGCAGCACAAAGCCGTAAGCCGCCAGCAGCCAGGCCCACAACAGCAGCGATCCCTCCTGCCCGGACCACAGCGCGGCAAACTTATAGGGAGCCGGCAATGCGCGGTTCGAATGGTGCAGGATGTAGGAGACGGAAAAGTCGTTGGTGAACGCAGCCCACACCAGCGCAACGGCGGCTGCCGTGGTTGCGAAAAAGGTGCCAATCCCCGCACGCCGAGCCGTCTCGGCCAGCCGTTCCGGGGTAACGCGTGCACGTGTGCCTGTAGCCAGCTGTCGCAGCGCAACCGCACCGGCCAGCAGGTTATAAGCACTCAGCGCGAGGGCAAGCAGAAGGGCGAAGCTGCCGAATGTAGGCATGAGTGGACCACTCATTGTCTCAGACCGCACTCCGCCTCAGCAACGAGGACTGGCCGTCCCGACACTCGCGCCTTCGGCGCAGTCATACCGCTACATGGGATTTGGGCGCTCTGCTGCTCGCGGTCAATGTAGCTGTATCGATAGAAAGGGAGACGGTGTGTCAGCTCAAGGAGCGGTTCTACGAAAACTTACTTAGGCCGATTGCCGATAAGGGGTATCGAGCAGGGATGTGACCAGGGCGATCAGCATATCCGGGGGAAAAGGCTTGATCCGATAAGTAACATTCAGACCGGCGTAATCGTTTTCCGCATCCGTCATGCCACTGAGCACAACGACGGGAATTCCGATGCCCCGTTCGCGCAATGCATGCACGAATTCCGGGCCCATCATGCCCGGCATGCAGTGGTCGGTGATGACCAGAGACAAAGAGGAACGGAACTCCTCTGCCTCGAGCATTCCAAGCGCCTGGGCAGCGCCTGAAGCAACTGCGACTACCCGTCCTGCTCGTTCCAGGATCGCCTTGCGAGTCGCCGACTGGACGGCATTGTCATCCACAATTAGGACTTCTGCTGAACTCATGCGCTGCGATGACTTCCCAGGCTGAACAGGTATGACCTCTACTGTTCTACACCTTGTCGATAAAGGATGCTATTCGTTTTGCTGGGGTTGCCAGCAGTGTCCGGAAGATATACCCGCTTCCTTGTCAGAGCTGAAAAGAACATTGCCCGTCAAAGAAAAGGGACAGCCGAATTGGCTGCCCCTTTAGTGTTTGTTATTGAAAAATTAGAAGTTAACCTTGCCAAACACCTGCAGGACGCGTCCGCCGACACCCGCCGACTGGAACGAGCCGTAGGGGCTGGTCGGAGGCGCCACGATGCTGCCGCTGCTGCCGATGCTGCCGGCGCCCACGTCATTTGCAGGGTTGGAGAAGTTCGGGTGATTGAAGACATTGAAGCCCGATGCACCAATCTGCAGGCTGTACGCTTCGGCATTAATAAACTTCTTGCTGAGCGTCCAGTCCGAATCGGCATAGTGCGGGCCATAGAAAGAATTACGACGGACATTGCCGAAGCCTGTCTGTGTCGATGCCGTCTCGAACTGCGAGACAGATAGACAAGGCGTTACGATGCCGTTGCCGTTGCAATTATGGTTCAGCACCGCGCCCGGCACTGCCGCCGCGAGCACCTGGTCTTCACCGGACACCGGGTAAAAGTCACCCGCGACCAATGAGCTGTCCACGATTGAGAACGGAGATCCCGTGCGCCAATAGGTCTTGCCCGAGAACAACCACCCTCCGGCCACCGAGTTAATCAGGAAGCTGCGGCCCTTGAAGCGCGGCATCTGATAGACATAGTCCGCCGTGAAGTTATGCCGATAATCGTAATCTGCATTCGAATAATTGAGATGAGAGACGCTGTACGGCGACACCATCTCGTTGATGGACTGGAGATTGTAATACTCACCCAGGCCGCCGTTCGATACGTCGTCCAGCGCGTGGCTGTACAGATAAGTCAGGTTGAGCGAGAGCCCATGCGAATCGATATGCTTCCAGGTAACCGAACCGCCGTTGTAGTTCGAGTTCGCTTCGTTCAGATACTGGTTCACAGCATTGAAACGAGCATCCGGAGCCGAGGTCGGTAGTCCCCCGAAGCCGGTGGACGAAGAAGCATTCACTAGCGGGTTCTGGATAATCTCGTCATAACCCTCGTTACCCACGTAGCTGACGATTACCGCGTCATACCGACCAACCTGACGCTGCACCTGCAGGTTCCACTCCAGGTACTTCGGGTTACGCCAATGCTGCGGTGCCACGTTAAAGCTCGGGGGAGAGAACGGAACTCCAATCGCCGCCAGAGCAGCGGTCATCTGTGCCGCCGTCTGCCCGCTGCTGAAACCTGACTGCAGCAGAGAGTTCGACTGAGCCGCGTAGTAGCCCGCACTCGTCGTCGAAGTGGAAGGAGCCACATCACCGGAGGTTACCGTTGCCTCATACAGCGACGGGAAATTCTGCGCGAAGCCGTCAAGGAAGGTTGCCGCCGGCAGATCGCTGAACAGGCCGACACCGCCGCGCACCACCGTGCGGCCATCGCCGTTCACATCATAGTTAAAGCCGAATCGCGGCTGGGGAACGACCGACTCGATGCTTGCAAACGCATGCGATAAACCGCTATTGATAGCCTGGTTGTATGCGCCATCGGTCGAGCTGCCCGGGAAGGTGCCGTTATAGCTGGCAAAGCAGTTGTTATTGCACAGCGGATTGCCGGTGCGATCGAAGCGAATGCCCAAAGTGGTATGCAACCGCGGCGTCGCCTGCCACTCATCCTGCAAATACGCACCCAGGTTGTAGAGCGCCAGATAGGCCGTCGACTTCTGAGGGAAATTCTGGATGTAGTAGGACTGATTGCTGCCGTAGGACAGCTGTCCCTGCGCGAGGTTCGTCAGCGACAAGAAATCGTAGTATCCGTTCGTCAGTTCCTGCGCGTCATAGTCGGAGAGGTCATCGCGGCGGAAGTCATAACCGAAGCGGAAGGTGTGCGCACCCTTCGTCCAAGTCAGATCATCCACAAACTGGTACTGTGTCACATTACGGCCCTGCGGGAAGTAGTACGGCACACCCAGCGAACCGAAGGCAGATCCGGCATTGATCGCGCCGTCAGAGAAACCCCAGTATGTCGGGAACTCGGAGAGCGACTGCGACAGGTTGGAGGGACCAAAGTAGGCGGTATACCAGTTTGCAGCAAAGATGAACTGATTCGTCAGGTGTGGATTGAAGGAGATGGTGTCATTCAGCTGGCCTTCGTACGCGGGCTGCGACGAGATCGTATCGAAATCCGGGCTCACAAAGCTGGTATAGGTCGGCTGGGTGCCGCGATCCATCTTGAAACGGCCAAACAGCTTCTGACGATCGCTGATGTTCCAGTCGACGCGTGCGGTAAAGAGATATTCCTTATTGGTCGCCGAGGCCGAACCAACCGCTGCGTTCTCGCACGAAACTGTCGTGCCAAAATCACCCGTACCGGCGAAATTGCCGCAGCCAAGAGCTCCACTCGAGTCCTGCAGAGGACCGCTGCCCGTAGTCACCGCAACAGCGTTCTTCGCCGAGGGCGAAGCGTTGTACAGGGCAAAGGCCTGCTCGTACATCGGAAGCGCATCGGAAGGCACATTGGCCAGCATGTAGTTCTGGAATGCGGTGGTCGGGAAAACAGCATATCCCGATGCGGGCAGCACGTAGTGCAGGCCTTCGTAGTCCGCGAAGAAGAAGAGCTTGTCCTTGATGATTGGGCCGCCCACGTTCGCTGCCCATTCGTTCGACACCGCCTTCTGGCGGCCTTCCCCGGCATAGTTGCGGAACCAGTCATTCGCGTTCAGCACATCGCCGTTATAGAAGTAGTTGAGCATACCGTGGAAGCGGTTAGAGCCCGACTTCGTTGTGTAGTTCAGAATGGCGCCGGCAGCACGTCCATATTGCGCGCTGTAGCCGTTCAGCACCACGCTGGCCTCGCTGATCTCGCCCTGACCAAGCGACAGATTCGAAGAGCCGGAGTTGTTCAGATTCAGGAAGGGATCCTGGTCGTCAAAGCCGTTCAGCACATAAAGGTTCGAAGTGCCCGGAAGGCCATCGGCGCTGAAGTTACCGTAAGAACCGCCCGCATTTACCGCAACGCCGGGGACGGTGAAAGCCACCGTCGTAATGTCACCGCCCGGAGCCGGCAGGTTCTGTACCTGCTGCTCGGTGAAGGTAGTAATCAGAGCCGGCGACTGAGTATCCGTCAGCTGCGCCGCCTGCGCCGAAACCGTCACCGTCGTGTTCTCACCGGCCGGACTGACCGTCAGATCCGAGGTCGCTGTCTGTCCAATTGTGACCGCCACAATGGTCTTTCCAGAGGCAAGCCCCGTGTACTTGGCGCTGATCTCATAGCTCGAGGGCTTGAGCAGCGGAGCGGAGAAACGTCCCTGTTCGTTCGTGGTCACGGTGAGGGTCGCGCCGGTTGCGGTATCGCGCACGGTAACCGAGGCACCTGGGACAACCGCCCCGGAGGTATCAGCAACCACACCTACCAGCGCGCCGGTGGTCCCGGTCTGCGCGAAAAGGCTTGCCGGTGCAAGCACCATTCCCATCAGCAGAGCGACTGCGAGAGTAAAGACAGCTTTCAAAGAGCGTTGCGGGCAGATCTTCATGCCAGAGGACATTGCAATTGTCATACCTTTTTGCCATTCCGCATTTACCATTCGTTAACATATTCATCGCAAATGAGTTGTTCTCCAGGTGACTCTGCCAGAATGACGATTTCGTAACGCAACCCCTTCATCTCCATACTGTTAACGGAAATGAAAATACAAAAAAACGTAGGCCCGGGAAAAGCGCTGCCCTCTTCACGTTGCGGCGTGGAACAATAGCTAAGCTATGGATACGCCCGAGCCGAAGGAGCGGGCCTGGCTATGAACACCCTCAAGACCGCCTTTCTGCTGACTGCCCTCACCCTTCTGCTGGTATTGCTTGGCGAACATTTTGGCGGCCGCAACGGTATGGTCCTGGCCTTCCTGGTCGCCGCCGGGATGAACTTCTTCTCTTATTTCTTCTCCGACCGTCTGGCCCTGAGCATGTATCGGGCCCAGCCCGTCACCCGCGAACAGCTGCCGCGGGTCTATACCGTCGTCGAGCGGATGACCCAGCGGATCGGGCTGCCCATGCCCAGGATCTATGTAATCCCGTCGGACTCGCCGAACGCCTTCGCCACCGGACGCAACCCGCAGCACGCCTCGGTAGCTGTAACGCACGGCATCCTGAACCTCCTCAACGATGAGGAACTGGAAGGGGTGTTGGCGCATGAGCTGGGGCATGTGAAGAACCGCGACATTCTGACCAGCTCCATTGCCGCAACCCTGGCCGGCGCGGTCACGATGCTGGCTCGCATGGGCTATTGGGCCTCGCTCTTCGGCGGTTATGGAGGCGGGGGACGTGACCGCGAGCGTGGCGGCGGAATTGGCGCTCTCCTGATGCTGATCCTGGCTCCGATTGCGGCCATGCTGGTGCAACTGGCCGTCTCACGCTCTCGCGAATATGAGGCGGACGCAACAGGGGCGCACATTACCGGCAATCCCCATGCGCTGGCCTCGGCGCTCGAAAAGCTGGAAGCCTACTCGAAACGGCTGCCCATGGAGGCCTCGCCCTCGACGGCACACCTGTTTATTGTTGCGCCGGTCATCAGTGCGCGAGACCTAGGCAACCTCTTTTCGACCCATCCACCGATCGCAAAGCGGATCGAGCGGCTGATTGGCCGCCCGAGCCTTTATGGCGGTCCGCGATCCTAGCGCTGCCCGCTTCGGATTCCAATAAGGGGCAATCCGATCGGCATCTACACGAACAAAGCAACCTTCTATAGAGCGTTCTAAAATCTATATCGCTCTATAAAAGGATATTAAGGACCCTGCGATCGATGAAGACTATTATCCGCACCCTGATCCTGCTGCTGATCGTCATGTGGCTCGGCGGGGTGATGTTCTTCCCCATCGTGGCTGCTACTGCCTTCGGAACGCTTTCCGACACGCATGCTGCCGGGACCGTCGTTGCCCATTGCCTGCGCATTCTGCATGAAGAAGGTCTCTTTGCAGGCGCGGCCATTGTCGTGCTGCTGATTGCCGGACAGGTAACACGCGCACTCCCTCGCCCGGGAGCAGCGTCGGTCGTCGTCACCCTCATCATGCTCGCCCTCACCGCCTTCTCACAGTTCTGGACCATTCCCCAGATGGAGAAGGACCGCATTGCCGTGGGCGGCGCGATTGACGACGTTCCCGCGACAAACCCGTACCATGCGGATTTCAACCGGCGTCATGCCCTCTCCGAGAAGACGGAAGAAGGCGTGCTGCTGGCCGGTATCGTACTTGTGGTGCTGCTCTGCCGCGAGCCGAAGACGGTGCGCGGCTAGGCCGCGACAAAGAGACGATTGGCTCCACCCAACCAAGTCCTGGTTTGAGATTGAGGCATCCTCGGCCCGCAAGCAGTTTCTCCGCAAAAGAATAGAGCGACAGAAATCGCTGTTATGATGAACGATTGGGTTCAGCCCGGATTTTGTACTGACTGAACCCTCTTCGATTTCAGATCATGCTGCTCTCGCTCACGCTCGGATTGATTGCTGCGCTTGCCGATGTGCTCGGCGGGCTGGTGCTGGTGCGCCGTCACTGGGAGAAGCGCTACCTGCGCTACTTCGTGGCTGTGGGTGCTGGATTCATGCTGTCGGTCGCCATCCTGGAGATGACTCCGGAAAGCCTGAAATTTTCGCCGACGTGGTCGCCAGTGCTCATTCTGGCCGGATACTGCGCGATTCACCTGCTCGAGCACACCATCACGCCGCACTTCCATTTTGGCGAAGAGACGCACCACCACGAGCTTTCGGCGCACACCGGCTATTCGGTGCTGACCGGCCTTGCGATTCATGCGCTGTTCGACGGTGTGGCCATCGGCTCGGGGTTTGTGCTTTCAAGCTGGCTGGGCTGGCTGATCTTCTTCGCCGTGTTCCTGCACAAGATGCCCGAGGGTTTCACCGTAGCCTCAGTGATGCTGGCCTCGGGACGAAGCCGCCGGGCAGCGCTGGTCTCGGCTTCCGTCCTGGCATTGACCACCGTGCTCGGAGTGCTGGTCATCAACCTGCTACCGCGCTGGGTCGAGGCCGGACTACCGCTCTCCGCGGGTGTTTCCATCTACGTCGCGGCGACGGATCTTGTGCCAGAGGTCAATCGTGAACCGGGTATCCGTATGGCGCTGGTCTTCTTCGCCGGGGTCGCGATGTTCCTGCTTATCAAGCTGCTGATTCCGCAGATTTAGCTGCCGCGCGGGACTGGCCGTCCAGGCCTTTTGCCTTAGGCACCCGCTCCCGCTGGTCGCGAGCTGTGAGCTTGTTCTCTCAAACAGAGAAGAACCAAGGCGCCTATCAGGAGTCTTACTTCTGCCGCTCTTTCCACATCTTGTAGAGCCCCCAGGCGGCGATGGTACAGACATCCTGAATCGTGCCATCCATCATCATCTGCTCGAATTCGGCGACGGTGGCGGTCTTGAGGACCAGGTCGTGCTCTTCGGGGTCCGGCTCGGTCTCTCCAGGGGTGAGGCCGGTGGCAAGATAGACGTGCTGCTTCTGCTTCGCGAAGCCATAGGCGATCCACATGCTGCCCAGGTAAATCATGGTATCGGCGACCAGGCCGGTTTCCTCGCGCAGCTCGCCGCGCGCCAGCTCCTCGGGATCGACACCCGCCTGCTCCCAGCCCCCCTGGGGCAGTTCGAGGGCACGCTCCTGAATGGTATAGCGGAACTGCTCGATGAGATAAACGGTATCGCCTTCAAACGGCAGAATGACGGCGCAGTCTTCCTTGTCCACCACCCCATAGATGCCGGGGACACCGTTCGAGCGCTCGATCTGGTCCTCACGGACGCTGAGCCAGTGATTGCGATAAACCTCACGGGTACTGAGGGTGCGAATGCTCAAGGGAGAGTTTCTCCTCGCAGAAAAATAGACCAGCCAGCCTCATTTTCCCATGGGAGTGCTGCGGGACTGGCCGTCTGGGCCTTTCGCCTTCGGCACCCGCTCCCGCTGGTCGCAGCGTGAACTGGCAGAGAGAAGTGAAAACTGCCCGTTTCTGCGCCAGAGCCTAGTCTTCTCCCAGAACACCAGCGACAAAGACAACGCCGGAGTATATGCTGTTGGCGACAACCTCCGGCCCATCCGGAGAGCTCAGGAGGACAACTGTGGCACTTTTCTCGATTGCGGGCTTTGTGGTGGTTTTCGCAGTGTCCATTCTCTGGGCGACCCGTCCTGCCGCCAGCAGCCATCACCACCCGCATCAGCACTAGACAGAACCAGTTTTCGCCGCCCGGGCGTAGGTTTCAGGACTGAAATCGCTTTCCCTTGAAATATGACTTTTCATATTTCAAAACGGAATTCTGCATTCCCGGTTGTGCACTACGAAAAACGGCTTCTTTCCGGCTTTGCCGCCTATTGCTCGTATTTCCTTACGTTGCAACGATATACTGAACTGCACAAAGAGTCGCTGGGTCTTTCCGCAGCTTGGCAGGGCATTTGCATGCGGTAGCTCTGGGTAAGCGGTAACTCCGCGTGTCTCCCACCCATGGAAAGGTCGTTTCAAACCCGCATTACCGTGGTGCTGCTGGCGGTCTTCACCGTGGCGGCAGCGGTGCTTGCGGTCTTCAACCTGCTCCAGGAGAGTACGTACCAGTCTCCTACCGACGGCGTCATCTGGGTTGAGGCAAACGGCGGCCTTCAGGCACAGCGCGTCGCGCCGGGCAGCAACGGCGACATTGCCGGACTTAAAACGGGCGATCTCCTCATCCGGGCCAATGATCACGCCGTGCCGCGATGGGCTTCTCTCTCCCGGGAGATGATCCGTACCCGCGCTTACAACACCATCAATTACACGGTCATGCGCGATGGTGTCCGCCTCGAGGTGCAGGTAATCCTGGGAGCGCAGGATCGCAGCTTCAATGACGGTTTCCGGGCGATCGCGCTGGTGTACCTGTGTATCGGCCTGTATGTGCTCTTCCGGCGCTGGACGGCACCGCACTCGACGCACTTCTACATCTTCTGCCTGGCGTCGTTCGTTCTCTACTCGTTCAAGTACACGGGCGAGCTCGATGGCCTGGACCTGGCCATCTACTGGGGCAACATCCTCGCCGAAGCCCTGCAGCCTGCGCTCTTTCTGCATTTTGCGCTGGCCTTTGCAGACGAGCGTGGACGGCGGCGGCCACGGCTGATGTCGCTGGTCTATCTGCCGGGCATCTTCGTCGTGGGTCTGCGGATGTTCGCGATGTGGAAGTGGTCGGCGACGGAGCTGCTGCGCCACCGGCTCGACCAGATCGGTATCGGCTACGACGCGACGTTCTACGTGCTGGCGGCCATCGTTCTCTTCGTCAGCTACCGGCGTACGCAGGCCCCGCTGCGCCGCCAGCAGCTCAAGTGGCTGACGCGCGGCACGATGGTCGCGGTCATGCCCTTCGCCCTGCTGGTCGCGATTCCCTACCTCGCAAACATCCACGTGCCGGATCTGGTGACCAAAATCGCCGGTATCTCGCTGGTCTTCCTGCCACTGACATTCAGCTGGGCAATTGTGCGCTACCGGTTGATGGACACGGACCTCATCTTCAAGCGCGGCGTCACGTATACCCTTGCGACAGCGGCGCTGGTCGGCCTCTACTTTGCGATTGTTGCTGTCGCCGGCGAAGTTGTTCGCAAGCGCGTGCCGAATGCAGGTACGTGGGGCGTGATTGCGGTCATCATCATCACCGCGCAGCTTTTCGATCCCATCAAGCGACGCATCCAGGACCGCGTGGACCGGGTCTTCGACCGCAAGCGCTATGACTACCGGCAGACGCTCATCGACTTCGGCCGCGGCCTCAATACCCAGACGGATCTGAAGGCTCTGCTGCATGCGATTGTCGACCGGTTGCCGCGCACACTGCTGGTGACACGCATCGCGGTCTTCCTTACCGACGGCGCAGGCAGCTATCGGCTGGCCGACGGGCACGGGTTGCCACCGAGCACCTATGAGCTGGCCGGCAAAGGACGTCTCGATCTTGGCTTTCTCGATTTCGACCAGCCAGACGCGGGCACACACATCTTTCTCGAGAACCCGCAGCAGGCGCTGCACCTTACAGAGAACGAGCGGCGCGCCGCCGAGCTGCTGGACCTGAACTACTATCTGCCCTGCCGCGTGCAGGACCGCGAGCGGGGCAGAGCCATCGCAGTGATCGGCCTCGGACGCACGGCTGACGGCGACTTCCTCTCGAGCGAGGATGTGGAACTGCTTGAGTCGCTGGCCGACTACATCGGCATCGCCATCCAGAACGCGCGGCTTTACGCGAGCCTCGAAGAGAAGATCGTCGAATACGAGCGGCTCAAGGAGTTCAACGAGAACATCGTCGAGTCCATCAATGTCGGCATTCTGGCGGTCGATCTCGAGGACCGCATCGACAGCTGGAATTCGCAGATGGAAGTGATGTACGCGCTGCCCCGCGCCGAGGCGCTGCGCCAGCCGCTCGCCAGCCTCTTTCCGCCCGCCCTGGTCGAGGCCTATCACCGCGCTACGAACGAGAGCGGCGTACACAATCTCTACAAATTCCGTCTTGAGACACGCACCGGCGAGGTACGCACGGCCAACATTGCCATTGCGCCGCTGGTCTCGCGCGACTTCACCACCGTGGGCCGCATCATCCTGGTGGACGACATCACCGACCGCACCGATCTTGAAGCGCAGCTCTCGCAGGCGGAGAAGCTCTCTTCGATCGGCCTGCTGGCTGCCGGGGTTGCGCACGAGGTCAATACCCCGCTGGCGGTGATTTCGTCTTATACGCAGATGCTTTCGAAGCAGCTTCGAGGCGATACAAAGTTCGGCCCGCTACTGGAAAAGATCACCAGCCAGACCTTCCGCGCATCGGAGATCGTCAATGGCCTGCTGAACTTCTCGCGCACCGGCACGACGGAGTTCAAAGAGACTGATCTCAACGGGATCATCCGCGATACGCTTTCCCTGATCGAGCACCAGTTCAAGACCTCGGGCGTGACACTCGACACCTCCCTGCTGCCCGAACTGCCGCCGATTCTCGGCAATGCCGGCAAGCTGCAGCAGGTCTTCCTGAATCTTTTCCTGAACGCCAAGGATGCGATGGCCGGCGGAGGCACGCTGCGCATCGAGACGACTGCGAACGGCCACGTAAGCGTCGCCATCTCCGATACCGGCTCGGGCATCTCTCCCGAGCATCTGCGGCGTATCTACGATCCGTTTTTCACTACCAAGTCGGCGCCGAAGGAAGGCCAGCGTCGCGGCACAGGCCTTGGCCTGGCCGTGACCTACGGCATCATCCAGGAGCACGCCGGCAAGATTCACGTGGAAAGCGAGGTAGGCTCGGGCACCACGTTCTACCTCGAGTTCCCCATGTTAAGGAAACCTGCGCATGTCTGATGGCACACTTGCGATCGATCCCCCGGCAGCAGCCGAGGCCACCTCGATCGAACGCATCCTCATCATTGACGATGAGGCGGCAATTCGTGAATCGCTCGAGACCCTACTGAGCCTCGAGGGCTACACCATCGAGATTGCCGTCAACGGCGAAGATGGCCTCAAGGCTATCGAGAATTCGGTCTACGACCTGGTCCTGCTCGATCTTGCCCTTCCCGGCAAGAACGGTCTGGAAATCCTCAAGCTGATCCGCGAGAAACACACCTCTCTGCCGGTCATCATGATCACGGCTTACGGCAAGGTCGACAACGTCGTCGAGGCTATCCATTCCGGCGCGCAGAACTTTGTACAAAAGCCCTGGGATAACGAGAAGCTCCTCGCCGACATCCGCTCGGCCATCGGCCGCTATCACGCGGAAGAGGAGAACGTACAGCTGAAGCGCGCCATGAAGCAGCGCTACAGCTTCTCGAACATCGTCGGCAAGAGCGATGCCATGCTGCGCATCTTCGACCTCGTCGCCCAGGTTGCGCCCAGCAAATCCACGGTCCTGATCCAGGGCGAGAGCGGCACCGGCAAGGAACTGATTGCGAAGGCGCTGCATGCGAACTCCGGGCGGCGCGACAAGCCTTTTGTGCCGATCAATACTGGCGCTGTACCCACGGATCTGCTCGAATCGACGCTTTTCGGCCATGTCCGCGGAGCTTTCACTTCAGCAGTCGCGGCCAAGAAGGGCTTA
Organism: Silvibacterium dinghuense; assembly: GCF_004123295.1. Lineage (NCBI taxonomy): Bacteria > Pseudomonadati > Acidobacteriota > Terriglobia > Terriglobales > Acidobacteriaceae > Silvibacterium > Silvibacterium dinghuense. The sequence goes on from NZ_SDMK01000002.1 coordinate 1,059,571, forward strand.
TTCGAAGTCGCGCATGGCGGCACGCTCTTCCTCGACGAAATCGGCACCATGCCGATGGACACCCAGGCGAAGATCCTGCGCGTGCTGCAGGATAAACGCTTCATGCCCCTGGGCGGCGTGCAGGAGATGCAGGTGGATGTCCGCATCGTAGCCGCTACCAACGCCGACCTGCGGCAGGCCGTGCGCGAAGGCAAGTTCCGCGAAGACCTTTTCTACCGGCTGAACGTGATCAATATCGAACTGCCGCCGCTGCGTTCGCGGCGCGAGGATATCCCTCTGCTTGCCTCGCACTTCCTCAGGTACTATGCCGAGGAGAATGGTCTCGAGACGCGCACCCTCTCGCCCGATGCGCTGCGCGCAGTTCTCGACTACGACTGGCCGGGCAACGTCCGCGAACTTGAAAACGCCATGGAGCGCGGCGTCGTTCTTTCCGCTACTCCCACTGTGGGTGCCGATCTGCTTCCCGGCCAGATCACCGGCCGCAGCTATAGCTCGACGCTGATGGAGCACAATGCCGATGCCTCGCTCTTCGAAATCCTCGAGGACATCGAGCGGCGCATCATTATCGACAAGCTGGAGCGCTGCAACTGGAACCAGACCGAGGCGGCCGAGCAGTTCCGCGTACCGCTCTCGACGCTCAACCAGAAGATCAAGCGCCTGAATATCGAGATCCGGAAGCGGGTGAAGGAATAGAGGGTAATTTGGAGCTAAGAGGCGCACGAATCGCCAAAATGGTAGTCTCCCACTAGAAGCGAAGCGGGGTGGATCTGCATCTTAACTAACGACTCGCCATCCGGCTACGAACACAGGGGATCCAACTCTTAGACATGCCCTTCGCCACGATCGACGATGCAGCCAAGCGAGGCGTAAACGCCGTCCAGCAGTATTCGCTGCTCTCGGCGCGCGCGCTCGGCAACCTCTTCCGGCGCCCTTTCTATGGCGCGGATATCATCACGCAGGCAGACCTGATCGGCGTCGGATCGCTGCCGATCGTCATTCTGACGGGCTTCTTCACCGGCGGCGTGCTGGCCCTGCAGTCCGCTTCGACCCTTTCGCAGTTCGGAGCAGCGGCAGTGACCGGTCAGCTGGTCTCGCTCTCCATGATCAAAGAGCTGGGGCCAGTGCTCACCAGCCTGATGGTCTCCGGGCGCAATGCTTCGGGCATGGCCAGCGAACTCGGGTCGATGATGGTCACCGAACAGATCGACGCCATGCGGGCGCTGGGCACCGATCCTCTGAAAAAACTGGTGATGCCGCGCATGGTGGCAACGATCGTGATGATGTTCTTCCTGACCATCGTCTCCGACGCGCTCGGCACTCTTGGCGGCGCGGCCTGCGCGATCTACCTGCTCGGCCAGGACGCCTCGCAGTACTTCCACACGGCCTACCAGTCGCTGCGCTATCCGGACGTGGCGCAAGGCCTGGCCAAGCCGCTGGTCTTCGGCTTCATCATCGCCTCGATCGGCTGCTTCTACGGCATGAACACCCGCGGCGGCACGCAGGGCGTGGGACGCGCAACGACGCAGGCCGTAGTTGTCAGCTCGGTGCTTATCATCGCCTCGGACTTTCTTATCAGCAAGTTCATGATCGGGCTCTTCGGGCGCTGACACGATGGCCACACGCACGGCGGAGTTCGCCGAAGAACAGAAGAGCATCCTCGAGGCGCATCCTGACGCCCCGGCAGTGCAGTTTGAGCATGTCAGCATCGGCTTTGAGGGCAAGCAGGTTCTCGAAGACATCTCCTTTACCGTCAAGCGCGGCGAGACCCGCATCCTGCTGGGACCGGCGGGCGTGGGCAAAAGCGTGCTACTCAAGCTTGCAAACGGTCTTCTCAAGCCGGATTCCGGCCAGGTCTGGGTCTTTGGCTTTGAAGTCAGCGCCATGCGCGAGCAGGATCTCTTCCGCTTGCGCGAATCGATCGGCACTGTATTTCAGGAAGGCGCGCTCTTCGATTCCATGACGGTGCGCGACAACGTGGGATTCCGCCTGATGGAAGAACATGTGCCCGATGCGGAAATTGACCGCAGGGTGACCGAGGCTCTGCGCTTTGTCGAGCTGGAACACACGCTGACGAAGTTCCCGGCCGAGCTTTCGGGCGGCATGCGGCGGCGCGTGGCGATCGCGCGGGCCATCGTAACCAAGCCGGACCTGATTCTCTACGATTCTCCGACCGGTGGCCTCGACCCGATCACCTCCACGACGATTGTCGAACTGGTCATCAAGCAGCGCGATGTCTCCCATACCAGCTCCATTGTCGTCACTCACAGGCTGCAGGACGCCTTCATGCTGGCCACGCACTGCTTCAACCAGGAAGCGAAGGCGGTTACACCGCTGCCAGAAGGCGAACTCGATGCAAGCACCAGCTTCATGATGCTGCACCAGGGCAAACTGGTCTTCGACGGCTCGACACGAGACCTGGTCCGTTCGGACGATCCGTTCATCCGGAATTACCTCTCTTAAGTCTGCGAGATTCCCCGCATTCCCTGACCGGGGCAGCGCATTCCAGGTACTTTCAAGCAATCACGAGATAACATTTTCCCTTCCTTCCATGATCACTGAAATCTCCGCAAAGAATTTATTGACAGGGGATTCTCGCAATCATTATCTTGCGGCGCCAGGGCTGAGAATCGATTTTCAAAGTTAACGTTTTCTCTGCCGACTCCTTTTTCTGGCTGGTGACTCCATGCGTTTGAAACAACTGCTTCTCTTCTCCTGTGCGTGTGCCCTGGCAGGCACGGCATCCGCACAGGTCACCGTCGACACGACCACCTCCTACCGCATCGTGAATGTGAACAGCGGACTCGAACTGGCACTTGCCGGCGATGCGCAGACCGCAGGTACCAGCGTCGTCCAGGAACCCGAGGGCACACTCGAGAGCGACCGCTGGCAGTTCGCGCCGGAGGGCAACGGCGAGTACCTGATCGTCAATCTCTACACCGGACAGGTGCTCGGCATCTCCGGCGCTTCGCTGCTGGCCGGCGCAGGAGGACTGGACTGGGCAGACAACGGCACCAATGATCATCTCTGGAGCGTCATCAGCGCGGGCAGCGGCGAGTACAAGCTTCAAAACCTGAACAGCGGACTGCTGCTCGGTGTATCCGGTGCTTCAACCGAAGCCGGCGCCGCGACGCTGCAGTGGATCGACAACGGAACGCCGGATCACCTGTGGACTCTGGCGCCCGCGGGACCGGCCTATCAGGAGCCGCTGCCGGTCGACGTTCAGTACAGCTCGACCGATACGGTCGGGACTCATGATCCTTCCATGGTTCCCTCCTTCTGGGGTTACTCGCTGTTTGCGACCCACAGCTCGATCCATCAGCATGTGTCTCTCGACATGCGGCATTTCTACGATGCAGGTACCGCGTTGCCGGCAGCTCCGGCCTGGACTAATGCATACACTGCAGACAGCGGCGATCTGTGGGCTCCCGATGCCTCGTATCGCAATGGGAAATACTGGCTTTATTACGCGGCATCGAGTTTTGGCAGCGACACCTCTGCGATTGGCCTGGCAACCAGCCAGACCGCTCTGCCGCAGAGCTGGAAGGATTCAGGAGGAGCCGTGCTTACCTCGTCGGCGTGCCCTGGCTCGAATGCCATCGATCCTGGGCTGGTTACCGATACAGATGGCACGCCGTGGATGGTGTTCGGCTCCTATTACGGCGGCATTTATATCACCCAGATGGATGCCAAGACCGGGCAGGTGGCCAGCGGAGCGAGCTGTATTCATCTGGCCAACCGCTCGAACAGTCTCGATGCGATCGAAGGTTCCTATATTTCCTACCATGACGGTTACTATTACCTCTTCGTCTCGCTCGATGCCTGCTGCGATGGCGTAAGCAGCACCTATCACATTGGCGTAGGACGGGCGACGAGTGTAACCGGACCATACTATGACCGGGGTGGACTGCCGATGACCGAGGGCGGCGTGACTGTGCTCCGCAGCTCGCAGGGACGATTTATCGGGCCTGGCGGTCAGACGGTGATGAAGGACCGGAATGGCTCCGTGCTGGTGTACCACTACTACGACGGCAACAATAACGGGCTGCCATCGCTGGGCCTGAACTACCTGGAGTGGACGGCCGACGGCTGGCCAACAGTTGCTCACGAGCGGCAGAAGAATCAACAGGCACAACGCGAGCAGAACGAGCAGCAGAGCTGGTAATTCGCAATCCATACGCGGCTCCGGGAGACAGTAACAATCTCTCCGGGAGCCGCGCATTCTTTGATTGCAAGTGACTGTGCTCCATGTTTAGATACAGGCACTTTGAAAAATCCAGAAACGTACACCGTGCCCAGGCTGCGCCTCCTGATGTGCGCAACCATGCTCATGGCCTGTACATGCCTTGCGCAGCAGACACCGTCTGTCGTTGAGCCGGGCGCACCGGGCGAGCCCACACACACGCTCTCTCCGGCTGCTACGGCGGCAAGCCCGCAGACGCCGAGCGCAGCCGATATCGCGTTCATGCAGGGCATGATCATGCATCATGCGCAGGCCGTGGAGATGACCGAGCTGCTGCGCACACACGGCGCCAACAAGGATGTGCTCGAGCTGGGCGAACGCATCCGCATCTCGCAGGCCGACGAAATGCTCTCGATGCGGAAATGGCTCAAGGATCATGGGCAGACGGCGCCGGATGACGGCGGCATGGCGAATATGCCCGACATGCCGGGGATGCATCACGCGTCGATGCAGATGGCTCCGATGCCCGGCATGCTCACACCGGAACAGATGAAGCAGCTGGCCGCAGCGCATGGCAGAGAGTTCGACCGCTTATTCCTGACAGGCATGATTCAACATCATGGCGGCGCGCTGGTGATGGTAGACCAGCTGTTTGCAACAGCGGGCGCGGCACAGGATGCCGAACTGTTCGACTTCGTCACGGACGTGGACAACACGCAACGGGCGGAGATCGCAATTATGCAGCACATGCTTGCAACACAATTCGCAGCCCCCACCGCCAACCCTTCCAAGGAGAAGAAGACGCAATGAAGCCTGGCCGATCCCGACAGCTTACACGCATCACCACTCTGGCAGCAGCCGCCCTCGGTACAGTTCTTGCATATGGGCAATCGATGCCCACTCCCGATCCTCGCGTAGGGCTGAAGGCCGGGTTGCATGATGCGGGGGAAGCGCAGTTCGGCTTGCAGAGGCTGGCGAGCCTGCCGAAACCTGCGCCCTTCGAGCCTCCACCGAGCGCGGCGAACTCGGTGATGGCGAGCATCAATTATGCGAATTCGGACATTGCCTTTCAGGGCGGGCATCTCTTCCTGGGCAATTTCTATGGCGTGAACATCTATGACATTGCGCAGCCGGCGAAAATCTCATTGCTGACATCTCTGGTCTGCCCTGGTGGGCAGGGTGATGTCTCGGTGTACGGCAAGCTGCTGTTCATGTCGGTGGAGATGTCGAATGGACGTCTGGATTGCGGCACGCAGGGCTTCCCTGCTCCGCCTCCCCCGCCAGCTCCGGCGCCGGGACAAAAACCGGAGCATCCGCTGCCGGCAGCCGATCCGGCGCGCTTCCGCGGACTGCGTATCTTCGACATCAGCGACATCAATCAGCCGAAGCAGGTGGCTGCGGTGCAGACGTGCCGCGGATCGCACACGCACACGCTGGTGATGGATCCCAAAGATCCGGACAATCTCTACGTCTACATTTCTGGCACCTCCTATGTGCGATCGCCGGAGGAGCTGGAGGGCTGCTCGGGCAAGCAGGATGAGGAGAACTCGCGCTTCAGCATCGATGTCGTCAAGGTGCCGCTGGCGCATCCCGAAAAAGCAGAGATCGTCGCGAGCCCGCGGGTATTCTCCGACGCACAGACAGGCGCAGTGAACGGACTGTGGAAGGGCGGCAATCACGGCGACGGCACGCAGACGACGTCGCGCACTGATGCCTGCCACGACATCACGGTGTATTCCGCGATCGGGCTTGCGGCGGGCGCCTGCTCGGGCAACGGGCTGCTGCTCGATATCTCGGACCCGGAGCATCCGAAGCGCATTGAAGCGGTGAGCGATCCGAACTATGCCTACTGGCATTCGGCGACCTTCAGCAATGACGGCTCGAAACTGGTATACACGGATGAGTGGGGCGGAGGCATCCAGCCACGCTGCCGCGCGACGGACCCAAAGAACTGGGGCGCGGATGCGATCTACTCGCTGCATGACCACACGCTGACCGAAGCGGGCTATTACAAGATGCCCGCGCCGCAAACGGAGATGGAGAACTGCGTGGCACACAATGGCTCGCTGATCCCGGTACCGGGACGCGATATCGAGGTGCAGGCGTGGTACCAGGGCGGTGTGTCGGTGATGGACTTCACCGATCCGAAGCATCCGTTTGAGATTGCGTACTTCGACCGCGGGCCGATCGACGCGACAAAGCGCGTGCTGGGCGGCTACTGGTCGGCGTATTGGTACAACGGCTTTGTGTATGGCTCGGAGATCGCACGCGGCATCGATGTCTTCCAGCTGGTGCCGAGCGCCTACCTGACGCAGAACGAGATCGATGCGGCGCGGCAGGTGCAGGTAAACGAGCTGAATGTGCAGAACCAGCAGCGTATCGTGTGGCCGCCGAACCTGGTGACGGCGCGAGCCTACGTGGATCAGCTGGCCCGCTCGAAGGCTCTGCCGGCGAAACAGCTCTCCGCAGTGGAATCGGCAATCGGCAAGGCTGGCAGCACCTCACCGAAGAAGAAAGAGCTGGCAAAGCTGCATGCTCTGGGCGCGAAGCTAATCTCCGGTGCAGATGCGGCGAAGTCGCCGGAGGACGCGAACCGGATGAAGGCACTGGGAGCCATCCTGACGACGTACAAAGCATAGAGCGTGTACGGACAAAGCCGCAGGCGGACGCGAAAGGGCGTCCGCCTGCGTGTTTTTTGAGCTCTTGGGTTCGACAGCGCTGACCGCAGGCATGTAGTTTGGTTCTTCACGGACAAACGAATATGCTGACTGCCTCCACGAAAACAGTTCAGGGGAAGACCGCTCCGGGTTCTCTTGCCGCCAAGAGCCACTACCAGGTTCTCGATGGCCTGCGCGGCGTTGCGGCACTGATCGTTGTGATCTTCCACACCTTCGAGCCTTTCTCGAAAGGCGACCACACCAAGCAGATCCTCAACCACGGCTATCTGGCCGTGGATTTCTTCTTCCTGCTCTCGGGCTTTGTCGTGGCGTATGCCTACGACGACCGATGGGGACGCATGGGACAGTGGGAGTTCTATAAACGGCGGCTGGTGCGACTGCAGCCGATGGTGGTGATGGGCAGCCTGATCGGCGCGGCGCTGTTTTACCTGCAGGCTGGGCCGGCCTTTCCTCCGATCGCGCACACGCCGGTGGTGAAGATGCTGATGGTGATGCTGATCGGCTGCACGCTGATTCCGATCACACCGTCAATGGATATCCGCGGCTGGGATGAGATGCACCCGCTCGACGGGCCGGCGTGGTCGCTGTTCTTCGAGTATGTTGCAAACATCCTGTACGCCGTGGTGCTGCGGCGACTGGGCAAGGCGCTGCTGAGCGTGTTCGTGTTTGCGTCCGGCGTGTTTCTCATTCACATGGCGGTCACCAGCCGGCACGGCGATGTGATCGGCGGATGGAGCGTGACACCGCATGAGCTGCATGTGGGCTTTGCACGGCTTCTCTATCCCTTCTTCGCTGGCGTGCTGCTGATGCGGCTCGGCTGGCGCATCCACGTGAAGCATGCTTTCCTGCTGTGCAGCATCCTGCTGACAGCGGTGCTGGTGCTGCCGAGACCAGGCGGCCCGCTGTGGGTCAACGGGCTCTACGATTCACTATCGATCATCTTTATTTTTCCGCTCATCGTGGCCATGGGCGCGGGCGCGCTGCATGCCGACGGCGAGGATGCAGGACGGGTGTGCAAATTCCTGGGCGAACTCTCCTACCCGCTCTACATCACGCACTATCCGCTGATCTACATCTATACGAACTGGGTAGAGAAGGGCGTGATGACGCCGGTTCGGGGCTGGCTGTGGGGCGCGGCGCTGCTGGTGACCGCTGTATCGATGGCCTATGCGTGCCTGAAGCTCTATGACGAGCCCGTGCGGGCATGGCTGAGCCGGAAGTTACTGCGCCGAGCATAGGCTGAAACCTCAGCTTTGCCCAACGTTTTCATGCTCTGGTAGGCTTGCTGGTTTCTTAGCATGCTTACCGGAGCGTTTTCTTTATGGCTTTTCCTTTTAAAGGCGTCGACTTTATCGGCTTCGACGCGATGCTGAACGACGACGAGCGCATGGCACGCGATGCCACGCGCGATTTCATCGAAGACAAACTGATCCCGATCATCGAATCCTGCAATCGCGAGGGGCGGTTTCCGCGTGAGCTGGTGCCGGAGATGGGCATGCTCGGGCTGTTTGGCGCAAACCTGCATGGCTATGGCTGCGCGGGCATGTCGAATGTGGCCTATGGCCTGGTGATGCAGGAGCTGGAGCGCGGCGACTCGGGGCTGCGCAGCTTTGTGAGCGTGCAGTCGGCGCTGGTGATGTATCCGATTTACACCTTTGGATCGGATGCGCAGAAGGATCTCTGGCTGCCCAAGCTGGCTACCGGCGAGGCGCTGGGATGTTTCGGGTTGACGGAGCCCGATTTCGGATCGAACCCCGGCGGGATGCGCACACGCGCGGTCAAAGATGGTGACAGCTACATCCTGAACGGCGAGAAGATGTGGATCACCTCGGGATCGATTGCGGATGTGGCCGTGATCTGGGCAAAAATTTCCAACGAAGACGACCGCGTGCGCGGATTTCTCGTCGAAACAGACCGGCCGGGATTCAAGGCGCACGATGTGCATGGGAAGTGGTCGCTGCGGGCATCGGTGACCTCAGGTCTTTCGCTGCAGGATGTGCGCGTCCCGGCGGAGAACCTGCTGCCCGGCTCAGGCGGCTTGAAATCGCCGCTGATGTGCCTGAATCAGGCGCGGTATGGCATCGGCTGGGGAGTGATCGGCGCGGCCATGTCCTGTTACGACACGGCGCTCCAGTATGCGCTCGACCGAAAGCAGTTCCACGATGCGCCGATTGCAAGCCATCAGCTGGTGCAGGAGAAACTGGCGTGGATGATCACAGAGATCACCAAGGCGCAGCTGCTCTCTCTGCAGGTAGGGCGGATGAAGGATGCCGGAAAGGTAGAGCACCAGCACATCTCGATGGCCAAACGGAATAACGTGTGGATGGCGGTGGAGTGCGCACGGATGGCACGCGATATTCTAGGCGGCGCTGGCATCACGGACGACTACCCGATCATGCGCCACATGATGAACCTGGAGTCGGTGAAGACCTATGAGGGGACGCACGATATCCACACGCTGATTCTGGGACAGAGCGTGACGGGGATCTCGGCGTTTTAACCTGCTGCATGCAACATTCTTTGTCCGGGGTTTGAGTTCCTGCCTTCTCATCCAGCCTCGCCTGGGTGGGAAGGCAGGCAATTACGGAAGAAGCCTGCGCAACCCGGTAGCGCTACCCGCGTCTAAACAAAGAGACAGGCTTTATGTCTCTGCATCTGCCCAAACATCTGCCGAAGCTCGAGCGGCGTCCGGAACTCGATGCCCTGCGTGGACTCTTCCTCGTCTGGATGACGCTGACACATCTGCCGACCCGCTTCGCGGACTTCGTGAATCAACCCATCGGATACGTATCTTCGGCCGAGGGCTTCGTTTTTCTCTCGGCGCTGCTGGTAGGACGGCTGTATATCCGCGACCTGATCCACGACGCGCCCGGGGTGCGCGCAAAACTGTGGAAGCGGTCGCTGAAGATCTACGGCTACCACCTGCTCATGCTGGCCTTCGCCTTCACGATCGCAGCGGCGCTTGCGGTCCATACCCACAAAGCCGCCCTGATGAACCTGCTGGACTTCTACCTGGCGCATCCGGTCGAAGCAATTGTGGGCTCGGTACTGCTGATCTACTGTCCGCCGCTGCTCGACATTCTGCCGATGTACGTGACGTTCCTCTTCTTCACGCCGCTCTTGCTTTCCGGCGCGGTGCGCTGGGGATGGAAGAAGATCCTGGCGGCGAGCGGGTTGATCTGGCTGCTGGCGCAGTTCGGTCTGCGCGAGGCCGTGCATGGAGCAATCGTCAGCATCACCCACCTGGAGATTCCGCTGCAGGAGACAGGCGCGTTCAACATGTTCGCGTGGCAGGCGGTGTGGATCGCAGGACTCTATCTCGGAGCAAAATCGGCTGTCGGAGAGATCCCTCTGAAGCGCATTCCGGGCTGGGCCGTCGGTGTCGCGGCAGCAGTCTGCCTGTTTTTTATCGGTGTGCGCCATGGCTGGCTCGGACCGCACCTCACGCAGCAGGCGCTGGGCCTCAAACTCGACAAGTGGCAGATCGGCTGGCTGCGCGTGCTCAACCTGATCTGCTTTACGACGGTCTTCTACTGGCTGCGAAAGTACGTGGTGAGGATCGTCTCGATCGAGCCGTTCCTGACGCTGGGCAAGGCTTCCTTGCAGGTCTTCTGCGCGCACCTGTTCTTTGTTTTCGTGGGGCTCACGCTGCTGTATGGCGAGGTGGAGCAGCTGCAAGGCATCACAGCCATCACCCTGATTATCGCCACCTTTGCCGCGCTCATGTGGGTCGCCTCAAACGAAGTCCGGAAGAAGCGCCGCAAACGCGAAAAGAGGCAGCAAAAGAACGATGCGGCAAAACGCGAGCATGTCCTGCCTCCGGCAGCAAAGGCTATGGCCTGCGCAGAGCAGCAGCCATAGCCAGAGACGACAAAGCCCCGGGTGTGATCGGGGCTTCGCTCTTGCGGTAAGAAACTAGACTGCCACGGTGAATGAATCTTCCGTGCGGGTCACGTTGCGATACAGCGTATCGCGCTCGACGGGAACACGGCCGGCCTCAGCGATGAGGCGCATCAGATCCTGGCGGCGCATGCCTTGCGGAGTGGTTGCGCCGGCATCGTGGTAAATCTTCTCTTCGATGACCGTGCCATCGACATCATCTGCACCGAAACGTAGCGCAATCTGGGCGATCTGCGGCGTCATCATCTGCCAATAGGCCTTGATATGCGGGAAGTTGTCGAGCAGCAGGCGGCCGACGGCAATCTGCCGCAGATCGGTCATGCCGGTGGTGCGGGGCAGATGGTCGAGCGGCGTGTTGTCCGGATGAAAGGCGAGGGGGATAAACGTCTGGAAGCCGCCCGTCTCGTCCTGTACCGCGCGCAGCCTGAGCAGGTGATCGACGCGATCCTCGTCGTTCTCAATGTGGCCGTAAAGCATGGTGGCATTGGACTTGAGGCCAGCCTGGTGCACCATGCGCGCAGTATCGAGCCACTCGCTGCCGTCGATCTTGTGATCGCAGATGATGTGGCGGACGCGGTCGGCAAAAATCTCGGCTCCGCCGCCGGGGCAGGAGTCGAGGCCCGCGGCTTTCATGCGCTCGATGGTCTCGGGGATGCTCAGCTTGGCCCGCTTGGCGAGGAAAGCAATCTCGACCATGGTGAAGGCCTTGATGTGCACTTGCGGAAAGCGCTCCTTGAGGCCGCTGATGAGGTCGAGGAAGAATTCCAGGGGCAGATCGGGATGGAGGCCGCCGACGATGTGGAACTCGGTAACGGCTTCGCTGTATCCGGAGGCTGCGGCTGCCCACGCCTGCTCGAGGTCCATGGTGTAGGAGCCGTCGGTTCCCTTTTTGCGGCCGAAGGCGCAGAGGCGGCAATTGGCCACGCAGACATTCGTCGGATTGATGTGCCGGTTGACGTTGAAGTACGTCAGGTCGCCGTGGAGCTTTTCACGCACGGTGTTGGCCAGCCAGCCAACGGCGAAGATGTCCGGCGAACCATAGAGGACCAGGCCGTCGTCGAAGTTGAGGCGCTCGCCGGCCATCACCCTGCGGGCGACAGGCTCGAGGCGAGGATCGCTGGTGCGGAAGGGCCGCGCCTGGGCGGCGGAAGAAGGTCCGAACTGGGTGCCGGCGGATACTTCGCTCATCGATAAAACCTCACCTTTGATGATACTGCAACATGGGAACTGGGCTCTTTCAGGCCGGAGCAACCGGCGGACCGGAACCTTTGCGGCGGCTACGCCGTATCCCTTATCAAAGAGCCAGAAATGCTTCTTCCGGAACCCGCCCTCCACGAGTTCCTCCGCATACGGCGAAACGGCTGATAGTATGCGTCAAAGAGCTGAGAAGCCAGAAAGCTAAGTACCCGGGAACCAAAGAGGCCAGGGCCAAACAGCCAAGGTACGTCTACTCGAGAGAACTGATTGATTTTCCGCATGCGATCTGCCGCCCAATATGCCCTCTGCCTGACCCTGCTGCCCGGTTGCGTGGCCGCACAGACCGACCGTGCAGCAAAACCAGCAGTCTTTCCGGATGTCGTCTCCTACAGCCTGGACAAGGCGCGCGTGGACCTGCCGTCCGGCTTTGAAGGGAAGGTCAATCTTCTGCTGCTCTCCTTTGAACCGGAGCAGCAAAAAGACATCGAAACCTGGTATCCGGCGGCCCAGGCATTGCAGCATACGAACTTTGCCTTTCGCTGGTACCGGCTGCCCGTGGAGGCGCGGGAAAACTTCATCTTCCGCTGGTGGGACAATTCATCGCTGCGCAGCGATGAGACCGATCCGGAGATGTGGCACTGGATCGTGCCCATCTACGTGAATAAAGACGATTTCCGGCGATCACTGCAAATTCCGAACGAGCATGAGATTGCCGTGCTGCTGGTGGACAAGGAAGGGCATGTGCTGTGGCGCAGCTCGGGCGTGATGACACCGCAGAAGCGTGCAGCGCTCGATGCCCTGCCCGAGCTACAGCTCGCGGCACAGAAGCCGGCGAGCGCCTCTCACTAACAGGCAGTCCTACTCCGAGCGCAGGGCCTGCATGGGGTCCACAGCGGCGGCCCTGCGTGCGGGAATGAGCACTGCGGCAAGCGAGACGATCATGAGCAGCAGAGGGACCGCGAGGTAAGTGAGCGGATCAAAGCGGCTGACGTGGTAGAGGCTGCCACGCAGCAGGCCGGTGGCGACAAAGGCGAGCATCAGGCCGACGATAGCACCAGAGGCCCCGAGAAAGAGGCCGCGGCTCGCGATCAGGGTGAGGATGCGACGCCGATCTGCTCCGAGCGCCATGCGCACGCCAAACTCCCGGCTGCGCTGCTCTACCAGATAGGAGAGCACCCCGAAGAGGCCGATGACCGCAAGCACGGTCGCCGAAACAGCAAAGGCAGTGAGCACCTGGAGCGTGAAGCGACGCTGAGCAAGCGATGCTTCGATCAGCGTGGAGAGCGTGGTGACGTTGTAGAGCGGAAGCTCGCGGTCCAGCGACCATACCGCCTGCTGGATGGCGGCGAAATCGGGAGTGGAGTCACCGGTGCTCCGCAAGATAAAGGCGACGCTTCCAGCCACTCCGTGGCCACCGACCTGATTGAGAGCCATGTACGTCATCGCGGGAGGATCGGTGTCGAGTGCCGCAATATGCACATCCGCGGCAATGCCGATGATGGTGAAGAGCGCGGGTCCGGACCACTCGAAACGCTGACCGATGGCATCCCGTTCAGGGTAAAGCTGGCGGGCAAAGGCCTGGCTGACGATCACCACCGGTGTGGACGGATTGTTGTCCTGGGCAGTGAAGTCGCGTCCGCGCAGGATCGGAATGCCCATGGCGCGGAAGTATCCGGGACTGACCATGGAGTTTTCCGCCCAGTGGTATTCATCCGGCGGCGCATGCTCGATGTGAATGCCGATTTCGCGTGAGTCTCCCAGTGGCAGGTGGCTGGCAATCGCAACGCGAGTGACGCCGGGGAGATGCGAAAGCCGGTCGAGGACTTCGAACTCCGCCTGCACACGCTTCGCAGGATCGGGATAGCGAGCCGCATCGAAGACCGTGCGCACCACCGTGGTGGATTGCGGGTCGAAGCCGAAGGGCGCAGAGATGAGTCGCTCGAAGCTGCGAATGAGCAGACCTCCGGCGATGAGCAGGGTGATGGCCAGGGCGATCTCCGACACCGCGATGGCATGCAGCAGGCGCTGGCTCGAACGCGTACCGCCAATCTGGGTGGTGTCCTTGAGCGCGGACTGCGGCGCGGTGTGCGAGAGCTTCCACGCCGGCACAAGGCCGAAGAGCACAGCGGCCACGACCGTGATGCCCAGCGCAAAGAGCAGCACCGGACCGTGCAGTGAAACATCATGCAGGCGTGGCACTGCGGCTGGCCCCCAATGACGGAGCGCGAGGATCAGCACCTCGGCAAGCGCGACGCCCGCGATGGCTCCTCCGGTGGAGAGCACCAGGCTCTCCACCAGGCACTGGCGCAGCAAACGGATGCGACCGGCACCGATCGCAGCACGGATGGCCATCTCTCGCGTGCGATGACCGGCACGGGCAAGCAACAGACTGGCCACATTGGCGCAGGCGATGAGGAGCACGCAGGCGACAGCGGCCATCAACAATAGGGCCAGAGGCCGGGCTTTCTGCATGGAGTAGGCCGCGAAGGGATAAAGGCTCGTCTCGAGACGCAGCGTACCGGAATAAATATCGGAGTGCTCGGTCTCAAAGGCCGCACAGAGGTGAGCGATCTCGGTGCGTGCCTGCTCGACGCTCACGCCTGGGCGCAGCCGACCGACAAGGCCGACGCCGAACTCCATGATGCGGTTATGCGGCTCAAGCAATTTTGGCGAAGGCACATCGGGGAGCCAAAGATCAGCCATCTCCGAGAAGGGCTTGCCATCGAAGGGAAAGCGGAAAGACGGCGGCATGATGCCGATCACCTGCACCGGTCTTTCGTCGAGCTGGATCGTCCTGCCAAGGATGGCGCGATCACCGCGGTATTCGTTCTGCCAAAGACGCCAGGAGAGAACAGCAACGGCGTCATGTCCAGGCTTGTCCTCTTCTTTCGTGAATGTGCGGCCGAGCACAGGTGAGACTCCGAGCAGCGGAAAGATCGAGGGAGAGACGGTGGCTGCGTTGATGCGCATCGGCTGACCAGAGCCGGTGAGGTTCAGTCCCTCACTGTTGTATGTGCCCATCGCCTCGAAGGATCGGCTGCGGGCCATGTAATCGCGCGCCTCCTGCACGGAGACACCGACTTCATCGAGGCTCATGGCGGGCAGGGTCTCGGTGATGAACATGATCTGTCCGGCATCGCGATACGGCAGTGGATGAAAGAGCACCGCATCAAGCAGGCTGAAGACCGCGACGTTGCCTCCGATACCGAGCGCGAGGGTGAGCAGGCAGGCCAGGGTGAATCCGGGCGCGCCTGCGAGCTGGCGCAGAGTAAAGCGCACGTCGGCGATAAGGCTTTCTGCGGTGGGCCACTGCCAGGCCTCACGGCTGCGCTCTTCGAGCAGCGCCACATTGCCGAAGGCGCGGCGGGCTGCCAGCTCAGCCTCTTCACGGCTCAGGCCTTCGTCCATCAACTCGTCGATCTTCTCTTCGAGGTGCTCGCGGATGGAAACGGAGAGATCGTCATAACGGCGTCGACGAAAGAACGGACGAAGGATGCGCATGACAGGGATCTCCTATTCCGAACGCAGGGCCTGCATGGGATCGACAGCAGAGGCACGAAACGCCGGCTGAAGGCTGGCCAGAAATGCAACAGCCAGCAGCATGACGGCGGCAGCAGCAAGGCTTGCCGGGTCCCAGGCAGCAACGCCATAGAGCTGGTCGCGAACCAGGGGTGCGAGCGCCGCGGAGGCTGCGGCACCGAGCAGAAGACCGCATGCAGTATCACGCAGAGCAGACCTGGAAATACCGGCAATCACCTGCCCCCGCCGAGCGCCAAAGGCCATGCGCAGGCCGATTTCCCGCGTGCGCTGGGCAACCTGGTAAGACGCCATCCCGTAGAGGCCGACAGCCGTGAGGGTAAGCGCCAGAAGGCCGAAGAGCATGGCCATGCGCGCCAGCAGGCGATCCTGCGTGAAGCTCGCTCCCACCTGCTCGCTCATGGTGCGAAAGCCGCCTGAGGGAAGATTTGGGTCGATCGTGTCGATTTCCGAGCGCACACGCCGCTCAAGCTCGGCGGCAGAGCCGGTGTAGTCCATCACGATGACGGAGATGGCATGGGTCTGCGCCTCAAGATTCACGAAGATGGGATCGGTAAGATGATTCTGCCACTGGGCAAGCGGCTCGAAGACCATCGGCCTCGAACCGGAGCGCAGATCACCATAGAGAGCATCGCCGACAACTCCGACGACCTGGTAAGCTCCGACATCCTCGTGTTCATAGAGACCGAAACGGCGCCCGATGGGATTACCACTTCCAAGAAACTTCCGGACAAAAGCCTCATTGACAACAGCAACCAGCGGTGAACCCGGGCCATCCGAAGCCTGAATGCCGCGACCGAGCAGCACCGGCTGGCCGATGGTCTCGAGGAACCCGGGAGAGACACGATTGAAAAGAACCTGATTATTCTCTTCAGACGCATCGGAGATATGACCCGGCAGATATGCTCCGAAGACCCAGGGATCGTCATCGAACGGCGCATACAGGCTGAGGCCCACCCTGTGCATGCCGGGCAACACCTTGAGCCGCTCCTCGAGAGCGCGATAGAGACCCGCCAGATCGGCTGAGCCGTACCCCGCGGCCTGCGGATCGATATCCAGGACATAGCGATGCTCGGTGCGGAAGCCGAAGTGCTCGTGCTCGCTGTTGTAGAGGCTGTGCGTGAAGAGACCGGCAGCAACCAGCAGCACAAGCGAGAGCGCCGCCTGGAAGACGACCAGGCCACGCTGTGTCAGAACTGCCTCGCCTCCGAGCACCCGGCTGTTGCCGCGCAGCGCCTCGGCAGGTTCGCGGCGCACGGCGACAGAGGCAGGAAAGATGCCGAAGAAAATCCCGGTGAACAGCGAAAGACCCAATGCAAAGCCGAGCACCGGTAGAGAAGGCATAGCGTGGATCGTGCTGTGTGAAGCGCCCGGAAAGGCCAGCGCAAGGATCACGTGCGTTCCGCCATACGCAACGATCAGCCCGGCCGCTCCGCCTATCACGCCCAGCAGGATGCTTTCGGTGATCAGCTGCCGGGCCAGACGCATGCGGGCCGAACCGAGCGCCAGGCGCACCGACATCTCCAGGCGGCGGCGCAGGCCGCGTACCAGCATAAGATTCGCCACATTGGCACAGGCTGTCACCAGCAATAGCGCGGAGATGGCCTGCAGGAAACGCAGCTTCCGGCCTGTCTCCTGTTGCAGCCTCTGGATACCGGCGCCGCCGGGAGCAAGCACGACGCGGGCGCGCTCAACACGCGGCCGCAGCCCGTGTGCGCGATATTCGGTCTGGGTCAGCATCCAGTGGCGCAGCTCGGCAGACACCTGCTGTTCAAGGATCGCCGGCGAGACACCCGGACGCACACGGCCGATGAGGAAGAGCCAGCTGGCGATGGGCTGGTGCAGCACGGAGCTCGATTGCTCGAGCAGCGGTTCGGCAGAGAGTGGAATCCACAGGGATGGAGGCGCCTCGCTGACGCGATCCCCGAAGAACGCAGGAGCGGCCACTCCGACAATGGTGACCGGCTGGCCTTCCATCCGGAATACCGAACCAATGACCGCAGCATCGCCTCCATAGGAGGACTGCCATGCCTCATAACTCAACACTGCGACAGCCGGAGCTCCCGGCTGATCGTCTCCGTCGGTCAGCAGCCGTCCAACTGCCGCCTGCACGCCGAAGGTCTGAAAGTAATTGCCGGAGACGAACTCACGCGTCATCGACGCTACGTGTCCACCCGGGCGCCGCACACTCATACGGCGGATACCCGCCTGCATGGCAGCGAGTTGTTCAAAGCCCGGAGCCGAGGCACGAAGATGCCGGTAGAACTCCCACGAGAAGATGTCGACGCGCCCGTCTGCGTTCTCGAGACCATTGGTGAAGCAGCAGTCGTCGTAAGAATCGCCTAGCCGATAGAGCTGTGCCGGATCGCTCACCGGCAACCGGCGCATGAGAATCTCATGCACGAGCGTGAAGATGGCCGTATTCGCACCAATGCCAAGCGCCATGGTGAGGATCACAACCACCGCGTAGCCCGGCGAGCGGCGCAGCTGGCGAACGGCATAACGGATATCCGCGAAAATACTTTCGGCCGTGGGCCACTGCCAGGCCTCGCGGCTGCGCTCCTCCAGTAACGCCACATTGCCGAAAGCGCGACGGGCAGCCTGCTCGGCCTCTTCACGACTCAGGCCTTCGTCCATCAGCTCATCGATCTTTTCCTCGAGATGCTCGCGAATGGAGACGGAGAGATCGTCATACCGGCGAAGGCGGAAGATGGGACGAAGAATGCGCATGGGCTGAGTTCCTCAGGCTTGCGAGATGGCGAGAACGCGGGTAATACCGGCGAACATGCGCTCGAAGCTGGAGATTTCCTGCTCGAGATGACGAAGACCGGTGTCTGTCAGGCGATAGATGCGGGTAGGGCGGTTCTTGGCGGAGATGCCGGTCTCACACTCAAGCCAGCCCTCGCGGAGCATGCGCTGCAGCGCGGGATAGAGCGAGCCTTCCTCGATTTGCAGCAAGTCGTCGGAGACCTGCTGGATGTGCTTCACGAGCGCATAACCGTGCATCGGGCGCTGGCGGAGCGACTGGAGGATCATCATTTCGAGCGCGCCGGGAAAAAGATCGCGAGAGGCGGAGTTTCTGGGCATGGAAGAAATAGTAGGGACAAATACCTATTTTGAAAATAGTTATTTTTAGAGCCAGACCTGAATCTTCAAAACCACGAAAGACAGACGTGATGTATTCAATAGTGGTGACGAAAGGCCTAAGTCGCGTATGCTGAACGATTAGTAGCTCCACGAAACCAGTCATTTTCCGGGGAAGAATGCGAGAGAAGGCAGGCAGCTCAGCCAGCGTGAAGGCGGGATCCAAAGGTAAGAAGGGCGGAACAGCGAAGGCATCGAAGGCAGAGCATGGAACCAGCCTGCTGACCGCGTTCCAACAGATTCGCGAGCTGATTGTGCACGGAAAACTGGCTCCGGGAACATGGATTGTGGAAGGCGACCTGGCCGACCGTCTGGGTATGAGCCGTACGCCGGTGCGCGGCGCCCTGCACTGGCTGCAACGCGAAGGCTATGTACTGGAGCAGAAGAGTGCGAGCAAGACGCGCATGTTCGTGGCTCCGCTGACCAAGGATGACGCGCGTGAGCTGTATGCGATCATCGGCCGCGTGGAAGGTATGGCAGGACGCCAGACGGCCAAGCTACCCGAGTCCGAACGCAAAGAGATCGCAAAGACGCTGCGGGGGATCAACCAGCAGCTGGACGACATCGTCAAAGATGGGCGGCCTTCGGCTGCCGGAGGAATCTTCGACCTGGACCGGCAGTTCCATCGCACGATTGTCGCCTCGAGCGCGGGACCACGCCTGACGGTGCTGCACAACGCCATCGAGCCGCAAACCGAGCGCTACTGGCGGCTCTATGCAAGCTCGATCATCAATGACCTGCACATCTCGCTCGAGGAGCATGAGGAGATCATCCGTGCCATTGAGGTCGGCGACGCGAATCGTGTGGAGAAGGCGCTGATGGCGAACTGGGGCAACGGCTGCGAGCGGCTGGAACACGTGATCGAGATGTTCGGCGAACGCGGGAGCTGGTAGCACCAGCCTCTACGCATCAAGACCAAAAGGGCTGCATCCGCAGCCCTTTTTCTCTGCCCAATTCCCTTCTTCCACACATTAGAAGATGTGGTGCTCTTCGTCGGTGACGACGATCTGTGCGGCCGCGTTTTCGATGCCTGCCGACTCGGCCGCGGCGCGGACACGGGCGACGGAGAGCCAGTTGTCCTTGTGCGGATGATTGGCCACCCAGGGCGGCAGCGGCATACAGAGATAATGGCTGAGCGCTTCGGCATACCCCTCGTAAAGAGCGCGCATGGCTGCGAGACGGGCCATGGAGTCTCCGTCACGGCAGACGCGGATACCTGACTCACAGAGAAGGCCGTAGAGTGCGTCAAAGCGCTCGGGCGGGAGACGGTTTTCGGACTGCTGTGCGGGTGGGAGCGAGAAGATCTGCGCGATATCGACGAGAGCGTGGCGAGCAATGGCGAAGGTAAGCTGCGCCTGGCGGGCAGCGTGATCCTGCACGCCGGCGATCATGAGCGCGCAAACGTCGAGGATCGCCGTGAGCGCGGAGAGCCAGCTCTGGTTGGAGTGCTGGGAACGGAAGTAGCAGAGCAGCGGATAGGAGATGTGGCTTTCGAGCAGCTCCGCCGACCAGCGCTCCCACTCGATGAGCAAGATGTTGAGCGCCTCGCTGCCGCCGGGAAACGCGTGGCGGCGCATGAGCTCGGCAGCAGTGGGCGGTGAACCGGCACGGGCATCGAGCAAAGAGATATTGACCTCGCGGCGCGAAAAAGCCCCATAGAGCACCGGGAAATAGCCGATGACAAGGGCAAGAAAACCGAGGCCGATACCGGATTCAATCACGACGCAGGCACGAGCCGAGGGGGAATGCGGCGTGAGATCGCCAAGGCCAAGAGTGAAGATGGTGGTACCGCTGAGGTAGAGATCGGACCAGAAGCCGGCATGCGGGGCCAGCGGGTCGTGGATCGGCGTATTCAGCGCGGCATAGAGCAATGCAAAGCCGAAAAGCAGCGCCGCAGCCCAGATAAAGATGAGCAGGAGAAGCGAAAGTGGACCGTAATAGCTGAGCATGGTCTCGCGCTGGCGCGCGTCGCGGATAAGGCCGGCCATGGTGGACCATGGGCGCCAGGTAAGCGCGTAATGCACGTTCGTGATGCGGAAGCGGCCGACGGCACGGCGCGGCACGATGACCGTTTGAAAGGCGTCAAAGAGCGCAGCGACGAGGCACGTAATTCCGGCAAAGAAGAAAAGAATATGCAAGGGAAGGATCTCCGCCAGAGCAGGTTGGCGCTGGGCCAGTGTACGTCATCGCGGTGCGGAAAGGATGAGTCTGAACCCGGAGCATATGCGATGAACGGGCTGGCACGGCTGCTGGTGAAAATGGGAGTGCTGCTGATCGTAGCCGGCGGCTTAGTGTATCTGTTGGATCGCGTGGGGATGCGGCCAGGACATATCCCGGGTGACCTGGCGTGGCGGAAAAGGAATGTTGCCGTCTACTTTCCGCTCGGCACGTCGATTCTGTTGAGTGTGCTGTTGTCACTGGTCTTCTACCTGCTGTCACGCTTCCGGCGATAACGCCGCTGTGCGCTGTGTTTTACGCATGGGGAGCGCATGTAGACTGGGAAGTCGTGGGAGTACCGGAACAGCAGAGCCGCCGCAGAGCGCAGCTCGGATTCAGCTTCGAAGAGGCTCAGGCGCCACAACGGCGAGTCTGGCAGGTAAGCAGCCTGACCGCCCAGTTGCGCGCCGAAGTGGAGCGCAGCTTCCAGGACCTGTGGGTGGAGGGTGAAATCTCCGATCTGCGGATCGCCGCTTCCGGCCATATCTATTTCAACCTGAAAGATGACGGCGCACAGTTGGCGGTGGTCATGTTCCGCCGACAGGCCGGGCTGCTGCGCTTCCGGCCGGAAGATGGGCTGCAGGTGCTGCTGCGCGGGCGGCTGACGGTGTATGAGCAGCGCGGATCGGTGCAAATTGTGGCCGAGCATCTTGAGCCTATGGGCGCGGGCTCGCTGCAGATGGCCTTCGAGCAGGTGAAAGCACAGCTGCAGCGCGAGGGGCTCTTCGATCAAGAGCGGAAGAAGCCACTGCCGGCATTTCCGCACTGTGTGGGTATTATCACCTCGCCCACGGGCGCAGTGATCCGCGACTTTCTCAACGTGGCCGGTAGACGGCATGGGGCGCTGAAGGTGTTGCTGTATCCGGCGCTGGTGCAGGGCGACAGCGCGGCGGCGGAAGTCGCCGCTGGAATTCGCTATTTCAACCAGTCGCGCGAGGTGGATGTAATCGTCATCGCGCGCGGCGGCGGATCGCTCGAAGACCTGATGGCCTTCAACTCCGAGGCTCTCGCACGTGTGATCGCGGCATCCGAACTGCCAGTGGTTTCAGCCGTCGGGCATGAGACAGACTTCACCATTGCCGATTTTGTCGCCGACCTGCGCGCGCCAACTCCTTCGGCCGCGGCGGAGTTGATCACTGTGGCGCAGCATCGGATCGAAGAACAGGTGGAGGAGCTTTCGCTGCGCCTGCAGCGGGCGGCCCGTTACGCGCTGATGCGTGCGCGCGACCGGCTCTCGCGTATCGCTGCACCTGCAGCACTGGCACGATTTGAGGATGCACTGCAGCGCCGCCAGCAGCGCATCGACGAGCTGATGCTGCGCCTGCAGACGCACATGGGGCGCAGACTACAGCACGAGGCAATGCGCTGGCAGCAGATGACCGAGAGCCTGATGCGACACGATGTACGGCATCGTCTACGCCTGACAGCCGGACAGCTGGACGCGCTGGGTGGACGACTCATGCAGGCACAACAAGCCGAGCTGCAGCGCAGGCGGGCGAGGGTAGAAGCGCTCGAACGCATGCTGCATTCACTCTCACCGCTCGGTGTGCTGGAGCGTGGCTATGCGCTGGTATATGACGATCAGGGAAGGTTGCTGCGCTCCTCGAGCGAAGCACAGCCGGGACAGACGTTGCGCACACGGCTGGCGCAGGGCACGGTGGAAAGCCGTGTGATTACGACTTCAGAGGACACGACGAAGGAATGAGAAAGCTTTTTGGTACGGATGGAATTCGCGCAGTAGCGGGTGAGGCTCCGCTCGATGCACGCACGATCTTCGCCGTGGGTGTGGCACTGGCGCATCAGCTGAAGCCGGTGGCCGATCGTCCAACGGTAATCCTCGGCATGGACACGCGCGAGTCGAGCGAGTGGATCGCGGCGACACTGACGGCAGGGCTGCTCCAGGGGGGCGCGCATGTCGAGAGCGCGGGAGTAATCACGACGCCGGCAGTCGCCTTCCTTGCGCGCAAGCATGGATTCGCGGCAGGTGTGGTGATTTCGGCTTCGCATAATCCGTGGCATGACAACGGCATCAAGGTTTTTGGCGGTGATGGTTACAAATTAGCGGACGAGGTGGAGCTACGCATCGAAGACGAGATCTTCCGCCAGCTGGAGTCGGTTACGGCTCCGCATGTTGCAGCGCTGAAGGCTCCAGCTGTGAAAGCAGAGTATCGCAAAGAGTATGAAGATTTTCTGCTCTCCTCCGTGCCGGGGCTTGCGCTCGGTGAGATGAAGATCGTGCTGGATTGCGCGAATGGCGCAGCTTCGGCACTGGCGCCGGAGTTGTTTGCGCGGCTGGGTGGCAAAGCTGTGCTGACGCACGCACAACCCGATGGCCGGAACATCAATGACGATTGCGGCGCGCTGCATCCAAAGACGGTTGCCGCAGAAACGAAGGCCCAGGGAGCGGACCTCGGTGTGACCTTTGACGGCGATGCGGATCGCGCACTCTTCGCCGATGCAAATGGCAACGTGGTGAATGGCGATGGGGTACTGCTGCTGGCGGCGCGGGATCTGAAGGCACGCGGCCTGCTGCAGAAGGACACGGTCGTCGCCACGACAATGTCGAACATGGGGCTCGAAGCTGCGCTACGGCGGGATGCGATTGCGATGCTGCGTGCTCCGGTGGGCGACAAGTATGTGCTCGAGCGGATGCAGAACGTGGGCGCATCACTCGGCGGCGAGCAGTCGGGGCACATCCTCTTCCCTCACCTGGCGACAACGGGCGACGGCCTGCTGACCGCGCTGGTGGTGCTCGATGTCGTGCGCAGGAGCGGCAAGCCGCTGCACGAGCTGATCGGCGACCTGAAGGTTTTCCCGCAGGTGATTCTCAACGTGAAGGTGCGTGAGAAGAAGCCGCTGCTCGAAATTACAAGCGTGGCCACAGCCATTGCCGCAGCGGAAACAGAGCTCGACGGCAATGGCCGCGTCGTAATCCGCTACTCCGGCACGGAGCCGCTGGCGCGAGTGATGATCGAGGCTGAGTCGGAAGAGGCAATGCGTCGTCACGCCGAAGCGATTGCAGGGGCAATCCGCACAGAACTGGGCGCATAACGTTTGAGGAAGAAAAGCGGCCGCTGGATTCAACTCCGGCGGCCGCTTTATTTGTCACTGCAACGGTAACCTATTTCAGATCCCGCCAGTTCGCACCGATGCCGACTTCGGCGACAAGCGGCACGCTGAGCTCGATGACGTGCTCCATCTGGTGTTTGACGAGCTGCGCCACCTCGGCGACTTCGGCTTCGGGTACGTCGAAGAGCAGTTCATCGTGAACCTGAAGGATCATGCGCGTCCCGAGCTTGCGCTTTGTGAGCTCGGCGTCGATGCGAATCATGGCGAGTTTAATGAGATCGGCTGCAGTGCCTTGCAGCGGTGTGTTCACCGCGGTACGCTCGGCGAAGCCACGCAGATTCGCATTGCGGCTTTGAATATCGGGAATAGGACGGATGCGGCCGAAGAGCGTGCGGACGCGTTGTTCAGCGCGCGTGGTCTCCAGCAGTGAATCGATGAACGCTCGCACGCCCTTATAGCGCTCGAAGTAGGTCTCGATGTAGAGACGAGCTTCGTTCTGCTCGATACCGAGCTGCGCGGCAAGGCCAAAGGGCGAGATACCGTAGACGATGCCGAAGTTCACAGCCTTGGCGCGGTTGCGCGTCTCCTTGCTCATGTTCTCGGCAGGGACACCGAAGACCTCGGAAGCAGTGAGGGTGTGAATGTCCTTACCGGTACGATAGGCTTCGACAAGTAGCGGATCGGCGGAGAAGTGCGCCATGAGGCGCAGCTCGATCTGCGAGTAGTCGGCAGAAATCAGGCGATTGCCGGGCGCAGCGATGAAGGCAGCGCGAATCTCGCGTCCAAGCTCGGTGCGGACAGGAATGTTCTGCAGATTTGGATTCGTCGAAGAAAGACGGCCCGTAGCGGTGCCGACCTGGTTGAAGGTGGTGTGGACACGGCCTTCGGAGTCGGCAAGCAGCGGGAGCGAATCGACGTAGTTCGACTTGAGCTTGGCGAGCTGACGATACTCGAGCACGAGACGCGGTACAGCGTTGTGCTCTGCGAGCTCTTCGAGAACATCCTGCGCCGTGGAGACGACCTTACCCTTGCCATACTTGAGCGGCTTGGGCAGATTCATCTTGTTGAAGAGCACGTCACCGAGCTGCTTGGGTGAGTTGATGTTGAAGCGATGGCCGGACTGCGTGAAGATCTCTTCCCCGACGCGCTGCATCTCGGTGGAAAGCGTCTCCCCCATGCGGTTCAGCAGCGCGGAGTCGATGCGGACACCTGCTTTTTCCATCTCAAAGAGAATGGGGACGAGTGGCAGATCGATAGTTTCGTAGAGTCGCCGTTCTTCCAGCGCATCCACATCCTCGCGCAGCGTCGGTGTGAGCGCGTGGATGGCGTGGGCAGCCTCAGTCAGCTCGCGTTCCCCTGTCTCCCGCAGCGGCGTGGTGCTGAAGCGCGCGGCCACATCGCTGAGGCGATGCGTAGTGTGGGTCGGGTTAACGAGATAGGAGTAGAGCATCAGATCATCCTGTGCTCCGCGCAGCGTAACACCATGAGCTTCGAGAGCACGCAGTGATCCCTTGAGATCGTGCACGCGCTTGGGAATGCTTTCATCTTCCAGCAAAGAGCGGATAGCATCGAGTTCGACGAGCAGGGCTGCATCGGCTTCAGCTGCAACAGCAACCTTGTGCTTTGCTGGCCGAGGATCTACGTCTTTCTGCGCTGCCTTTTCGACGAGATCGAGCAACGACATGGTCTTGTACACCGGCTCGCGTTCTTCGATGCCTTCCGATTCCTGCTCGGAGACCTGCCCCGAGGCGGACTCGAGAGCGGAAGCTCCGACGGCGATGGCGAAGCCGCTCTCACGCGCCGCCTTCTCAAAAGCAGCGAACTGCTCCAGCGTGGGCTCAAGGAGATGTTCGTAGGCTTGCGTCACTTCGGCTGGCGCGAGTTCCTTGAGCATCGTGGTGAATTCGAGCTCGGTAAAGAGTGCGCGACAGGCGGCGATGTCCGGCGCGGTGGTGCGCATTTTTTCGAGATCGAGCTCGATGGGCACAGAGCAATGGATGGTGACGAGTTCCTTGCTGAGCAGCACGGTATCGCGATTGTTCTCGAGAGACTCGCGGTAGGTCTTGCGCTTGACCTCGGAGGCGCGATCGAGCGCGGCTTCGACAGAGCCGAACTGCTGAATGAGCTCGATGGAGCCCTTGTCGCCGATGCCAGGCGCGCCCGGGATGTTATCGATGGAATCGCCGCGCAGCGCCATCACGTCGATGACCTGTTCGGGTGGCACGCCAAGGGTTTCTACAACCTTGTCGCGATCGAGGACGAGATTGTCCTTGGCGGGGTTGAGGATCTTTACGCTGTCGGTGACAAGCTGCAGCATATCCTTGTCATTCGAGACAACGTAGACGGGATGACCAGCTTCGGCAGCCTTGCGCGAGAGTGTGCCGATGACATCATCCGCCTCGAAACCCTCCGCCGAAACAATGGGAATATGGAAAGCCTCAAGAGCACGCCGGATATAAGGGAGTTGCTGCGCGAGATCGGCTGGCATCTCGGCACGATTGGCCTTGTAGCCGCCGTATTCGACTTCGTCGAACTGCTGCGTCTTGATATTGAACTTGCGCACGGTGGTCATGGTCTTCGCGCGCTCATCACGGAAGACAGGGCCACTGAGATCGAAGACGGCGGCGAAATACTCCGGGCCGAAATCCTTGCGCAGCTTGTTGATCATGTTCACGAAGACATACGTCGCGGCGGTGGGAACGCCGGTGCGCGTGGACATGGGCCGCTGCCTCTGCATCGCGTGATAGGCACGGAAGATGAAAGACATGGAGTCGAGCAGATAGACGGGCGCGGCAGTGCTGGCTACGTTAGACATCCTGTTGAGTCTACCGCTTCAGGGCGAGGAATTCCCGGGCGTGGAGTCGTGCTTTCCCCCACTCAAGCCGACTGCGGGCTTGAATGGGCCACCCGAGGTATGCAGCTCAGGAGAGGAACATGCAGTCGCCGTAGGAGAAGAAGCGGTAGCGTTCTGCAACGGCATGGCGATAGGCGGCGAGCACGTGATCCTGGCCTGCAAAGGCACTCACCAGCATGAGGAGGGTGGATTGTGGGAGGTGGAAGTTGGTGAGCAACGCGTTAACCGCTCGGAATCGGAAGCCGGGCGAGATGAAGATGTTTGTACTCCCGGCATGCGGCGTGAACTCTTCACCCAGTAGCGCGCAGTGCTCGAGAGTACGCACGGTGGTCGTACCGGCAGCAACGATGCGGCGGCCTTCGCGGCGCGCGGCATTCAGCGCTGTAGCGGTAGCCTCCGGCAACGTATAGCGCTCGGTGTGCAAATGGATATCCTCGAGTCGCTCGACACGCACCGGCTGGAAGGTCCCGAGGCCGACATGCAAGGTGACATAAGCAACCTCGACGCCACGCTGACGAATGCGGTCGAGGATCTCCGGGGTGAAGTGCAGGCCGGCGGTGGGCGCGGCAACGGAACCGCGGTCCTCGGCAAAAACAGTCTGATAGCGCTCGCGATCGGAGTCTGCGTCTTTTTCGCCGCGATGGATGTAGGGCGGCAACGGGATGCGGCCCAGGGCCTCAAGCGCCGCGAAAAAATCGGGAACCGGTTGGAAGCGCAATGTACGCTCGCCGAATTCACCGCGGTCCAACACTTCGGCGTGGAGGTCTCCAGCGCCGAACACAAGCTGCGTGCCGGGCTGCACCTTGCGGCCAGGCTTGACGAGCACTTCCCACTCCCATTCACTGCGCTGGGTCGTGAGAAAAACTTCGATGCGGCCGGTGTGCTCGATGCCGGAAGCAGTATCGACCCGACGGCCATAGAGGCGCGCGGGGATGACGCGGCTGTTGTTGAGAACGAGCAGATCACCTTCGCGCAGCTGCTCGGGAAGATGCTGGAAGGCGCTGTCCTGCCAGTGCCCGGTGTTGCGATCAACGAGCAGCATACGGGCGCCTGAGCGCTCGGAGGGCGGCTGCTGGGCGATGAGCTCTTCAGGGAGTTCGTAGTCGAAATCGGTAACGAGCACTGCTTTGATTTTATCGGGAACGCGCAGGGCAGGCCTGCGCGTTCCGGCTTATAGCCCTTCGCCGGTAAAGGGGTTGATCTCGTTCGGCTTGGCAGATGTGGGATCGATTTTCTTGGCTGGAGGCGCTAACGCGTGGCCGGCAGCGGCTCCAACCGGGATATCGCCTGGATTGGCGGAGAAGACGCGAAGCGGATCACCAGGAAGCATACCGTGCTCGGCCAAGGCGATACGGATGCGGCGCTGGGTTTCGCGCATCGGG
Source organism: Silvibacterium dinghuense (assembly GCF_004123295.1). Classification (NCBI taxonomy): domain Bacteria; kingdom Pseudomonadati; phylum Acidobacteriota; class Terriglobia; order Terriglobales; family Acidobacteriaceae; genus Silvibacterium; species Silvibacterium dinghuense. The sequence goes on from NZ_SDMK01000002.1 coordinate 1,087,729, forward strand.
ACCCACTGCTGGTTGGCTTTGGTACGCAACTGGACGGGATAGATCACCTGCGACCCCTTGATGGCGTCGACGCCGAGGAGAGTAGGATCGGCCAGATAAACATCTTTATACGCAGGATCGTTGCGCACGCCCATGGCTACCTCCTTGAGCAGCTTCATCACATCGTCAGGATTGGCGGAGTAATCGACCGAAACATTGATAGTCGCCACAGAGAAGTCGCGGGTCTGGTTGGCCACGATGGTGATCTGCGAGTTCGGTACGACATAGAGCGTGCCGTCGCTATCGCGGAGCATGGTTTTACGCAGAGACATGGCCTCCACCGTCCCGGAGACCCCAGCGATGCGAACGATATCCCCGATACCATACTGATTTTCAAGAAGAATGAGGATACCGTTCAGACCGTCCTTGACGATCGTCTGTGCCGCCAGACCGATGGCGACGCCGGCGACACCGGCCGAGGCAAGGATTGGCTGCAGATTGAAGCCGAGCAGAGGCAGAATTTCGAGCGCGGCGATGAAGGTGATAATACCGACACCGGTAGCACGGATGACCGAGGTGAGTGTTTTGACCTGGGCCACATTGCCTGTGCCTTGCGCTGCATGCAATTCAGCCAGCTTTGCCACGCGGTTGGTGACGGTCCGGAGCACCCTGGTAAGAATCCAGGCCCCGAGGGCGGTCACCAGAACCTTCGGCAACACGCTGTGCAGGAACTCCTGCAGGTCGCCAAGCCACTCCGTGTTCAGCGAATCAAAGAATCCGCGCGGAGAGGACGCAAGTGCGGAAAGTGGTTGAGTAAAGGGATGCATTACAAATTCCTATTCCTATAATGAACGCAACTTCGAATCGCCACGACACAAATCACCATCAGTCTGGAGGCGGGGATGCGAGCCAAACTGTTCGATGCAATAGGATGCTGGGCAGTCGTCTTCCTTGTGGCAGCGGGAACGGCCGGCGGGCAGCAACAGGATCAGACCACACCGCCTATCTCCTCCACTTCGACCGTGCACATGGGGAGCAGCTCGAATACCGACAGCAGCATGATCGAGCAGGAGATGGCAGAAAAGCTGGCGAAACGGCGGAATTCCGAACGCCAGCAGCGCATTGTAGATGACACGACACAGCTGCTGGCTCTTGCCCAGGAGCTCAAAGCAGAGGTCGACAAGAGCAACAAGGACCAGCTCTCGATCGATGTGGTGAAAAAGGCGGAAGAGATCGAAAAACTGGCCAAAGCGGTCAAGGAGAAGATGCGTGACGGCCAGTAAGCTTCGGCTCCGAGCCTGCTACCCGGCTCAGGCCTGAGTATTCGCAGGCTCCTGGCTGACATGGAGCGAGAAAAACCGCTTCCGGCGATAGAGCACGATCAGCCGGACGGAAAGTGCGAGCGCTCCGCCGATCGCGGTACAAAGAGCCCGGCGATGCGCGATCACGTCACTCGGCGTAGAGGCCAGCGAGAGCAGGAAGACGATGTATCCGGTGATACAGACGGTGAAAAGTGCATAGTTGATGTTCATGGTTGCGTAAGCAAGCCACGCAAACAGGATGCAGCAGACCACGATCCATGTCAGGGATGGCTGCCACCAGCCAATAGCGACAGACAACAGGTAAGCGCCGGCAATGGTGCCGACGGTGCGCGCGATGGCGCGGCTGGCTGTATCCGCAAGCCCCGGCTTCAGTACCAGCATGGCGGTCATCGGAATCCAGTAGCCGCTGGAGAAATGCAGCCGGCGGTAGATTTCCGTGCTTACGCCGAGCGTAACCATCAGCCGCAGGGCATACGGGACCACGGAATTGGTGATCCGCCCCGTTCTGAGGTGTGCAGAGAGCTCGACGACCATGGTGCGCAAGGCCTCACGCTCGGCGCGAACATAATGCCCCATCCGGACCAGGTCCTGGCGCAGCTGGCTCCATAGCTGGAGCAAAAGGGTGGAGCACAGCACCTGAACGCTGCCACCAGCCAGCAGCAGCAGGGCACGGATCAACGCAGCATGCGCGGTAAACGGAAAAGCGGAACCGACAAGCAGAGTGGTGACACACTGCTGTCCAACCCATCCATAGCCGCCTTCGCGGCTGGTCAGCATGCCGTAACCGAATCCCCAGAGCGCCGCAAGCGGCACGAGGATGCTGTTCTCGTGACCGGCAATCATGCCGATGAAGCTCGAAAAGGCGATGCCGAATGAGGCAAGGATCATGGGCAGCAGGCGTGATTGATCGATCTGCTGCTTGGAGCCAAATCCTACCGTCGCCGCGCCACCACCGGCGATCAAAGCCGCGCCCGGATGTCCTGCCAGCATGCCGATCACCAGGCACAGCGCAACCGGGACGACAAAAATGAGATCGGCAGCGAAGGTCTGCTTCTTCCAGTCAAATACCAGGACATCCTGCATATAAGCAGGGACAGAATGCGTCTGCGTCTCAGGATTGATGGAATTGCTGACTGGAGTCGAGGACATCTTCTCTTCTAGGATGGCACGAAGCCCGGCAGCCGGACACCCCACTGAACCCGCCACGGTGCCATCCGCATCTTACTTAATAGATGCAAAAGACGGGCGAATCCGCGGATTCGCCGGAAGAAAAGAGAGAGTATGCCCATCATCGAAACGTGCGGACAGTGTGGTGCAAAAAACAGAATTCCGGTTGAGCATCTGGCGGACACAGGGCGCTGCGGAAGCTGTAAAGCTCCGCTGCCGCCCACACGCCAGGCTATTGCCGCCGACATAACGCTGTTCGATGAAGTGGTAAACAAGGCGCGCGTCCCGGTGCTGGTCGATTTCTGGGCAGAATGGTGCGGCCCATGCCGCATGGCGGCTCCGCATGTGGCGGAAACAGCCAGGCAGATGGCCGGTCAAGCCATAGTGCTCAAAGTGGATACCGAAGCGCATCCTCAGCTGGCAGCACGCTATAACGTCCGCGGTATCCCCAATTTCGCGGTCTTTGCCGAAGGCCGACTTGTGCACCAGCAGGCCGGGCTGGTCGGCGCTGATCAGATGACCCACTGGCTGCGTGACGCTGCTGCCGCTGTCCGCTAAAAAAGCCCGGATCGAGCAGCAAAATACCCGTCGAGGGATCGATTGTTACAACTGCCTGGACAGAGAGAGGAGAATGCGCGTCTATCTATGAGTATCCTGAAACCTGCATGCGTGTCCGCCTCCTCCTCTTCGGTGTTCTGAAAGACCTCTTTCCTCATAGCAGCGGCGAGCTGGAGATTGCAGCGGGCAGCACGGTAGCGGATCTTCTTGCCCGCTGGAGCATGCTCCCCGGATCGGCACAGATTCTGCCCTCGCTCGCCGTCGCGGTGAATCAGGAATATACCGGAGCGGAGCACATCCTTGAGGATGGCGATGAGGTTGCATTGCTGCCTCCGGTCAGCGGCGGCAGCGAGCCCGGCGACGTGATTCTGCTGACCCGTGACCGCATCGATGCCCAGTCTTTGATCTCCGGATTGAAGTCCGGAGCCGACGGTGCGATTACCGTCTTCGACGGCATTGTGCGCAACCATACCCGTGGACGCCAGACGCTCTACCTCGATTACGAAGCCTACGAAGAGATGGCTCTGAGCCAGATGCGCGCTCTTGCAGCCGAAGCGCGGTCACGCTTTGGCGTCCGCCAGGTTGCCCTTGTGCATCGCCTGGGCCGTTTGGCGATTGGGGAAACCAGCGTCCTCATCGTAGCGGCTTCTGCCCATCGGGCAGCGGCTTTCGATGCCTGCCGCTGGCTGATCGATACCTTGAAAAAGACAGTACCGATCTGGAAGAAGGAGTACTTCACGGACGGTGCGGTCTGGGCGGATGGCGATCCTTTCCCCGAAGGTATCGCTCTGCATTCCACTCCTCCGGCAGGACAGTCATGAGGTGTCCGGCGCTCCACTTGACCCGAAGCTGCGCCGCAGTGCTGGCATGCGTGCTGGGCACGGTCTATGCGCTGGCCCAGGCTGTCCCCGAGGTCTCTGCCCCGCCGCAGAGTTCCCCTCTGCCTCCTATCCAGGTGAATGTCCGGCTGGTGAATGTGTTTGTCACCGTCACAGATACCAACGGAGCGCCGGTACCGGGCCTCGAAAAAACAGATTTTGCGCTTACGGAGGATGGGCATCCGCAGAAAATCGCGTACTTCGAGCGGGATACAGAGATGCCGCTGTCTATCGTGCTGGCAATCGATACCAGTGGTAGCGTGCACAAGGATCTCGATATAGAAAAGACCGCTGCTCACCATTTTGTGCGCGCACTGCTGCGGCCTGTCGATCAGCTGGACCTGATCGATTTCAATTCCGATGTGCGCGAAGTCGTGCCCTTCACCAATAACCTGCACCGCATCGATAACGGGCTCGATAACCTGTCCACGGGACCGGCAACAGCGCTTTACAACGCGGTCTATCTTGCCTCACAAAGCCTGGCGAACCGCCACGGACGGAAGGTGCTGGTGCTGATCTCCGACGGCGGCAACACGGTAAAAGGCACAGATTATGCACAGGCGCTGGAAGAGGCGCTGCGCGGCGAGGTCATGGTCTACAGCATTATCGATCTGCCGATCCTGGCCGATGCCGGACGAGACACGGCTGGTGAGCACGCCATGATCACCCTCTCCGAACAGACAGGCGGCAAGTATTACTACGCCCAGGAAGGGGATCTGGAAGCAATCTTCCAGAAGGTCTCAGAAGACCTGAGAACACAATATCTGCTGGGCTACTATCCTACGCGGCGTATTGCCGACGGGCAGTTTCGCGCGATCAATGTCACGCTGACCAAGCCGCCCGCGCAGAGCAGCCCGTACGTCGTGCGTAACCGTACGGGCTATTACGCTGCGAATCAGTAGCTGGCCCGCTTCCGGGTAATCGTATGAAAACGATAGACCACACCGGCCGACGCACCGAAGTGCACAGCCATGCCGCCGGTATTGTCCGAGTGGGTGAAATCGTCCAGCACCGCTTCGGGCTCCAGGCGAATCGCCCAGTGGTTGGTCACGGCAAAGTCAGCGGCTCCACCAAACGAGCTGACGAATGCAGGCTCATCCTTGTAAAGCCCTACGAGCTCTGGATCGATGTACTCGCCGGATTTGAGCCTCAGACTTCCATTGATCTGGTTATAGCCCGCGCCGAAAAAGGCATGCAGCGAGAGATTCAGGTGCTCGTTGCGCGCATAGCGGTATTCAGGACCACCCATGTACATGTATTCCGTAACAGGCGGCTTGGTAAAGCCATAAGAGTTCGGATCGGGGTGAGCCGTGCCATAGACGCCGCGGCCGGTCGCTGCAATCGCCCAGTGCTCATTAAAGAAGCGCGCCGCCTCGCCGTTGAAACCCCACATGGTTGACGTGTGGCCATCTCCCGGGCCCGCCTGAAAAGGCTTATAGGCAATACCGCCATACACCTCCCAACGATGGTTGGAGAGTGGATTCTTGATGGGAGAGGTGGGGGTGTAATCGGGAAGGGGTTCTTCCGCGCGGAGAGCGGGAACAAGCGTAAGTACCGTACCAAGAACAGAAAACAGAACGAACCTTTTCACTTCAAGACCTCGCAAGGCCCAGCCGCACAACTTGACAGCGGTCGGCTACAACAAATTATTTACATCCTCGCTCACGGTACTTGAAACCGCTTCCCCACGCGTCCCCCGTTGGTATGCGCGTAACAGAGTAGTTAGTCATCAAGGTTTATTGAATTGGTATTACTTTTCTGGGAGGTGACCCGCAATCAGGGACTTACATGAGAAGTAAGTCCGGACCGCAGCCATTACTGAGGTGTAGATGGCTGGGCCGGCTGGTTGCTCTGATCGTCATTATCCTTTTTCCCTCCGCCAAAGAGGCGGCGGAAGAAACCAGGCTTCTTTTTCGGCTTGTCATCGACAGCAGGAACCGGAGCCTGCGCTGCCGGCTGAGGCTGCCCGGCAGGAACCGGAGTGGCCGGCTGAGAGGCCACAGGCTGTGCCCCGGGCGTACTGGGAGGCGCAGCCGGTTTCTCTCCAAGACCAAAAATGCGCTGGAAGATATTCCGCTGATCGCCGTTTGCGTGGTCGCAGGTGTCTGTCGGCTGGGTGCCATCGAGAAAGTACGCCGTATAGTCCGCTTCCGAGCAGCTCGCATCGGCGATCAGGTTGGTTGCCTTGTCGAGCGTAACCTGCGTAACCCCTGAAGGCGGAACGAAATCCTTGGTATCGGAGTATTCGGGCAAAGCGATGGCGCGCTTCATGAAGTCAGCCCAGATAGGGGCTGCAGCATGCGCGCCTTCGATCTTGATATCCGAATAATCATCATTCCCAACCCAAACAATGGTGAGCAGATTCGAGGTGAAACCTGCGAACCAGGCGTCATGCGAGGTACCGGTCTTGCCTGCAGCCGGAGCCCGGAAACCCTGTAAGCGGACACCCGCCGCAGTGCCGTGGTTGATGACGTCTTCCATCAGGGCGGTGGTCAGGAAAGCCGAACGGGGATCGAGGATCGGCTTGGTCGTCGGCGTGTAATCGGCGACCGGATCACCGTTGGGATTCCGCACTGAAGCGACCATCCAGGGATCGATCTTGACGCCGCCGTTGGCGAAGACCGTGTAGGCACCGGCCATCTCGAGGGGCGTGGCGTCATAGGCGCCAATCGCCATGGCTGGTGTGCCGCGAGCGGACTTGATGCCGGCATCGCGCGCCAGCGAGGCAACATTGTTGTAGCCCACCATCTCTGCCAGAGAGATGGTCGCATTATTCAATGAAAACTCGAGTGCCGTGCGTGCCGTCACCTCACCCATGTATTTGCCTTCGAAATCCTTGGGCGTGTAGGTCTGGTTGCCGGCAAAGGTAAAGGTGGTCTGCTCATCGTTGAGCGTAGTCACCGGCGTGAAGGTTGCACTCACTCCGTCCGAGTTCGTAAGCTGCGCTCCAGCCAGGCTGGTATTGAAGGCCGCGGCAAAGACAAACGGCTTGAAGATGGAGCCTGTTGGACGATGAGCCACGGCATGGTTGTACTGGCTGGAGCCGTAATTGCGGCCCCCGACAAGAGCCAAAATCTGGCCGGTGTGAGGATTGAGTGCAATCAACGCCACCTGCGGATAAACGATGGGCGATTCATCCCCCGCCTTGACGCGGCGCTCATGGAGGCGCTCCACCTGCTCATCGACATTCTTCATCTCCTCGTTCACGGCCTCGGTGGCCGCACGCTGGAGATCGGGATCGAGCGAGGTGTAAATACGCAATCCCTGCTGGTTGTAATCCGCATCGTTGAGCCGCTGAGAGAGCTGATCGCGGACAAGATCTACAAAATACGGGGCTTCGCCGGCATCCACGGCACCAGGAACAAGGTGCAAGGGTGTGGCTTTGGCCTCTTCGGCCTGCGTCTTGGTGATCGCGCCGGTCTCGACCATTGCGTCGAGAACCACATTGCGCCGGGAGATCGCCCGCTCGGCATGGCGGTAAGGATTGAGGCGGCTCGGACTCTGGATGAGTCCGGCAAGCAGCGCGCACTCGGGGAGTGTCAGCTGGCGGACATCCTTGCCGAAGTAAGCCTGCGCGGCTTCGCCAAAACCGTTGATCGAAAAGCTGCCGCGCTGTCCCAGGGGAACCTGGTTGGCGTAGATCTCGAAGATCTTCTGCTTTGAGTAATGGTTCTCCAGCTGGAAGGTGATGAGCACCTGGCGGAACTTGCGCGAAAAAGTGCGTTCCGGGGAGAGAAACATAATCTTCGCCAGCTGCATGGTCAGCGTGGAGGCGCCGCCGGCATAGCGCCGGTCGCCGCGAAGATCGTGCCAGGTCCATCCGAGGATGCTGTAGTAATCGACGCCGCCATGCTCGAAGAAGCGGCGGTCCTCGATTGAGGTGACCGCATGCACCAGTGTCTGGGGAAGCTCGTCGTAGGTCACCAGGCGCCGCTTGGCGCGATTCTGGTCAGAAAGATCTGTTACGAGCAGCGGCTCGAGCTCATAGGCGGCGAGCTGCTGGCCGTTGCTGCCGGTGATCTGGCTGATCGCTCCGCTGTCAAAGGTGACCGTGGCCGAGTCCGGCGCATGAAACGACTGCGGACCCGGGTGGATGGTGATGCTTTCCGCACCGGCGGTGAAGGTGCCCATCGGCGAGGCCGAGCCTTCGCCGTCTATCGAATAGCCGGCGCTGCGCAGCTGCTGCTCGATGTACTGCACGGTGTACTTCTGGCCCGGACGCAGTTCGGTGGGCGCAGCATAGATCTTCGCCGTGTTGGCAAAGAGCGGCTTAGCCAGCCGGTCATCCACAATGTGCTGATATTTATGGTAGTAAAAAGCAAAGACGACGCCGAAGAAGACGATACAAATGGCGGCGACTGCTCCCACAACAAGAAGAATTCTGCGCGTCAACCAGGACTTCCCTATTCCGGATTGCGCCCCAGGCGCAGCGAATTTGATTTTTACTGCCAAGCGATGTTCTCTCTCTGCATTCTATCGATTCCCACCGGCTTCGTGGACAGAAGGGGAAATGTACCCGGATTCGGACCGCTTTGGGCCGAGATTTCCATGCCTGCACCTGGAATCTCTGACGGTTCGGATGCAAAAAAGAGAGGATACGTGCGCGCTCAGCAAAAGGTTCGCGCAAGGGTGTGCTCACTTCTGCAACGGCAGCGGTTGGGTTTTACCCTTCGGGCACCGTGAAAGATTACGAAGACTCCAGCAGCCATGCAGGCAACGATGCGCACGAGAAAACTCGCCCGTGGAGCGCTAAAGCAAGCGCTCACTAGCGAAAATCTCTGCTCCTCTCGAAGTACTCCGGGGATGTTACATCTGCCTGTAAGTTCATCCCATTATGGGATATATCTGCGGAATGTATCTGAGGATAGAAGGGCGGATAAAAGATCGGGCACTCTGGTGTACTCTGTTCTCGCAGGCAGCGCTCGGAAGCTTCGATCCCACGTCCTTATCAGAGATAGCCCCGGGCCTGGTGAACATATTGAAGAAATTTCTTGCCGCTGTCTTGGCCGGTCTTTGTGCAGCCGCGATCGTCATCCGCTCCGGAGCGGTTCCCGCGCTCTTTTCTGCACGCTATGTTCCACACCGGTTCTGCTACCTGGCCAGCCCCGGCCTGGTATGGACCAATACGATAAGCGACGGCCTTATCGGCGCCTCATACGCCATTATTTTTGCTGGACTGTTCTGGGTCGCCTTTCGGCTCAGGCAGGTTACGGCCATCCGTAGCTACCTCTGGATCTTCTTCTCCTTCGGCACTTTCATCGTCGCCTGCGGAGCGACCCACATCATGGAGATCGTGACCGTCTGGGTGCCGGTATATCCGCTCTCCGCCACGGTAAAAGTCATCTGTGCGGTGGCTTCGGTGCCCACAGCGATTCTCTTTACGATCACGGCTCCACGGCTCGCAGAGAGTATTCGCCAATTCCTGAAAGTACTCCTGACGACACAACGAGAGCGGGAACAGGCTCTGACCACCCTGGTGGCTTCAGAAAAACTTGCCGTGGCCGGACGCCTGACCGCCGCAATCAGCCATGAGATCCGTAACCCGCTAGAGACAGCGGCCAACCTCAACTACCTGGCGGCAACCGACCCGCGTTTGCCGGCCGATTTGGCGGCGATATTGCAGACAGCGCGCGCAGAACTGGAACGGGCAAATGGCATTGCCGGAAACATGCTGTCGCTCTTTCGTCCCGACCCCTCTCCCAACCCCAGCGATGTTTACCTCGAAGAACTGGCCAGCACCGTATTGGAGCTACAGCGAACCGATCTGGCGATGCGAGGGATTCAGTTGCATACGCGGCTACGCCGCGGCATGCCGATCCAAGGCTATGCAGCCGATATACGCCAAATCCTGATCAATCTGGTGCAAAATGCAGCCGCAGCTCTCGGTCATGGTGGGACCGTATACGTGCGGACGCAGCCACGCCATCTTCATATGTCGGGAGATACGTCCAGGAGCACACGCACCGGAAGCAGCCGCAGTATGGCTGGATATTCGATTACCATCGCCGACACCGGTCCCGGCATTGCTCCGTCTCACCGTTCACGGCTCTTCACGCTGTTTTTCACAACAAAGGGCCCGGAAGGTACGGGAGTGGGATTATGGCTGGTTCGCTCGATGGTCGAGCGGCATGGGGGATGCATCCTGGTCCGCTCGCGCACCGCGGGAGAGTCTCACCTGCATGGAACAGTCTTCAATATCTGGATTCCCTTCTCCCCGGTCGAGCGGGAGACGCTCGCCAAGCCTGAGCCCATGATTGCCGAGGCGGTCAGAGCTTCGTAAGGGCTCCGCACTGCCCGCGATCCAGCCGGGCAGCTACAATAAAGGCTCCAACCAGACTCTACGATTCGTTTTGCTGCGAGAGGATTTTCCTCGCAGCGGCGGGAAAGATAGCTGTTCGTTCATGCATCGCTGGTCCAAGCTTTTTGTACCGACTCTTCGTGAGGCTCCGGCGGACGCCGAAGTCGCCAGCCATAAGTTTCTGCTGCGTGCCGGCTATGTGCGGCAGCTGGGCGCGGGCATCTACTCCTACCTGTTCTTCGGGAACCGGTCGATCCAGAAGATCATCGGGATCGTGCGGGAGGAGATGAACGCCATCGGGCAGGAGTTCCTGCTCCCCGGCATCATGCCCTCGGACGTGTGGGAGCAGAGCGGGCGCTGGACAACGATGGGGCAGAATATGTTTCGCCTGCAGGACCGCAAGGGTGCATGGCTCTGCCTGGGCATGACGCATGAAGAGGTGATGACGGACATCGCCCGCAAAGAGCTGCGCAGCTACAAGCAGCTGCCCCAGATCTGGTACCAGATTCAGACCAAGTTCCGTGACGAGCCCAGGCCAAAGTCAGGCCTTTTGCGCGTGCGCCAGTTCATTATGAAGGACAGCTACTCCTTCGACATCGACGCAGCCGGGCTCGACAAGAGCTTCGATTTGCATGATGCGGTGTATCGCAAGATCTTCTCGCGCTGTGGACTGTCTTTCGTCGCGGTCGAGGCGGACTCGGGCGCAATGGGCGGCTCGCAGTCGCAGGAGTTCATGGTCTACACCGATGCCGGTGAGGACCTGATCGCCAGCTGCCCGAACTGCCACTACGCGGCCAACATGGAGAAGGCAACCTCGAAACTGGGCGCTGTGACCGAGATGGAGCCGACCGGGGACGGCACGCCTGAGCTGGTGCACACGCCGGGCAAGGCTGCTATTGCTGACGTTGCCGAGTTCTTCCAGATCGATCCAGCCTCGGACATCAAGACAGTCGCCTACATGGCCGAGATTCGCGAGGGCAAGGAGACAAAGTGGGTACCGCTCGTGGCCTTCCTGCGCGGCGATCACTTCGTCAACGAAACCAAGCTAACCGGCGTCGCCGGGGCCAGCGAGCTGCGTACCATGAACGCCGAGGAACTGGAGACATACTTCTCCGGGCCCGCGGGTTATCTTGGACCGATTGGGCTGAAGGTCGCGAAGACCCTGCATGATGGCGGCGTGAACGTGATCGTCGATCTCGGCCTCGAGAACCGCAAGAACCTGGTCGGTGGCGCGAACAAGCTCGACTATCACTTCCGCAATATCACGCCGGGGCGCGACTTCACATGGACCGTGCTTGCCGACATTCGCAACGTGGCCGAGGGCGAAGGCTGCCCGCAATGCGGCACGCCGCTCAAGGTCGCGAAGGCGGTCGAGATCGGACACATCTTCAAGCTCGGCTACAAGTACTCCGAGAGCATGGGCGCGCGCGTGCTCGACCCGAACGGCAAGGAAGTCACGCCGATCATGGGCAGCTACGGCATCGGCATCGAGCGCATCCTCACCTCGTCGATTGAACAGAACAACGATGAGAACGGCTTCTGGCTGCCGCCGTCCATCGCCCCGTTCGAGGTGGTGGTGACGGTGACCAACATCAAGGACGAAGCGGTGATGGATGCCGGCACCAAGATCGCTGCGGAGCTTGAGGCCGCGGGCTTCGACGTGCTGCTCGACGATCGCGATGAACGCGCTGGCGTGAAATTCAAGGACGCTGACCTGGTCGGTATCCCCTATCGCGTGACTGTTGGCAAGAAGATTGCCGAGGGCACGGTGGAACTGGTGACGCGCGCAAAGGCTACCAGCGAGGAAGTGGCTGTCGCCGATGTAGTAGCGACACTCAAGACGCTGATTTCGTAACCGCCACGATTTCTTATTTTCATAAAAGCACGAAGGGCGCCGCAGATTTGCGGCGCCCTTCGTGCTTTTATTGCTGCTGCGGCTACTTTTCGCGTACGTAATCGGTCTTGGCAGGCTTCGCACTGAGCTGGTTCGGCGTGGGAAGCTGCGATACATCCCAACCACCGCCGAGAGCCTGAATCAGCTCGATCGAAGCGACCGATTCATCGACCTGGAGCGTTGCCAGTGTCTGCTGATCGGAGAGCAGCGTGGTCTGGGCTGTGGTCACGTCGATATAGGGATCAAGGCCGTTCTGGTAACGGCTCAGTTCGAGATCGAGATACTTCTGCTCGGCATCGACGGCTTCTTGCTGACGAATAACCTGCTGCGACAGAATACGGGTCGCGGCGAGATAATCCTCCACCTGCTGGAAGGCGGTAAGCACCGTCTGCCGATAGGTGGCGACGTCACCGTTATAGATCGCGGTATATTGCTGGAGCGCGGCGCGATACTCTCCGCCGTTGAACAGAGTCTCGGAGAGCGACGGCCCAATCGACCAGAAGCGGCTCGGCCAATCGAACCAGTGCTGGAACTGCGAGGCTTCGAAACCGCCTTCCGCCGAGAGTGTCACATCCGGGAAAAATGCCCCGTAGCCAATGCCGATTGTGGCATTCGCTTCGGCCAGCGTGCGCTCCGCAGCAGCGATGTCAGGACGCCGCTGAAGGAGCTGCGAGGGCAGACCGATCGGAATCGGCGGAGGCGCAGCCAGCAGCCCCTTTACCGGCATGGCAAAGTCCGTAGCCGGTTTGCCGATGAGCATCGCGATCGCGTGCTCGTACTGCGCGCGCGCCACACCGAGGTTCAACTGGGAAGACTGCGCTGCCTTGAGCGTAGCCTCGGCGGTGACCACAGTCGAATAATCGTCGATCCCAGTCTCGTAGAGATGGCGGGTCAGATCGAGCGCCTTCTGATCCGCGACGACGGTATCATCCAGCACCTTCTGCAGCGCATCCTGTCCGCGCAGCTCGAAGTAGTACTCAGCGAGGCTGGCCTCTTCGACGAGCTTTTCATTTTCGAGATCGGCCGCCGAAACCTGCGCGGCATATTGCTCCTCGCGTACCTGGCTGCGAATCTTGCCAAAGAAGTCGGGGGTCCAGGAGACATCGAGCGGCATGGCCCAGGTAGAAGAGGTGCTGCCCGCATTCGCAGTGGACGACTTGCCGAGGTTTCCTGAGCTCTTGGCACGGCTCCACGAAGGGCCAACAGTGACAGTCGGCCAGTATTGAGCCTTGGTCTCGCGGATCAGCGCCCGCGCTGCCATCAGGTTCTCAAAATACTCTTTGATCGTCTGATTATTGATATTCAGCTGCTCTTCGAGCGCATTTAACTCGGGCTGCTGATAGATCTCCCACCATTTGCCCTTCAGCATGGCGTCTTCCGGGCGAGCCACCTTCCAGCCGTCCGCATCCTGGAAGTTTGCCGACGACTCCTTGTAGGCCGGCGCGGTAGCGGCAGGCGCGGTGGGACGCTGGTACTTCGGACCGGGCATACAACCGGAGAGCAGGAGCGAAAGTGTGGCGGCAACAGCCGCTGTCGTTCGGGCAGCCGGGCGACAAACCCGGGCTAGGCCCGCCAACAGGGAGCCGGCGGCATCATTGCGATTCATGCTGGGTCTCATTTTGCGGGGCGATGTCATAAGGCGACTTCTCCCTCGGGATTGAAGGTGTCATGGCTCTTTCCGAGCACGCGAAGCCGGGCACGGTCGAGGAACAGGTAGACCACCGGAGTGGTGTAGAGCGTCAGCAGCTGGCTCATGATCAGACCGCCGACAATCGTAATGCCAAGAGGACGGCGCAGCTCCGAACCAGTACCGGTTCCAAATGCCAGCGGAAGCGCGCCGAAGAGCGCGGCCATCGTGGTCATCAGAATCGGCCGGAAGCGCAGCATGCAGGCCTCGAAGATCGCATCTTCGGTCTTCATGCCCTGCTCCCGCTCGGCCTGCAACGCAAAGTCGATCATCATGATGGCATTCTTCTTCACGATACCGATCAGCAGGATGATACCGATAATCGAAATCACATCCAGTTCGGAGCCGAAGAGCATCAGCGCGAGCACCGCGCCGATACTGGCCGAGGGCAGCGTGGAGAGAATCGTCAACGGATGGATGAGGCTCTCATAGAGGATGCCAAGGACGATGTAGACGGCCAGGATCGCGGTGATGATGAGCATCGGCTCACTCGACAGGGACGCCTGAAATGCCTGCAGCGATCCGGAGAAGAAACCGCGAATCGTCGCCGGCATACCCAGCCTGTCCTGCAGTGCGGTCACCTCCTCCGTTGCCTGCCCCATCGAGATACCGGGAGCAAGATTGAAGGAGATCGTGGCCGACGGAAACACGCCTGTATGTGCCACGGATATCGGCGTCGTTTGCGTATTCGCATGCACCATCGCAGAGATGGGCGTCATGCCTTCGCCGGTGTAAATATACGTCTTGTTGAGAGCCGCAGGCGACTGCCAGTATTGCGGAGCAACTTCGAGGACGACGTAGTACTGGTTCAGCTGCGTGTAGATGAGCGAGACCAGCTGCTGACCGTAAGCCGCATACAGATCGTTATCGAGCGATGAAGCGCTGGCGCCAAGGCGGGCAGCAGTCGCGCGGTCATAGGTCAGATACTCGGACAGGCCTGCATTCTGATAGTCCGTATTTACATCCTGCAAGCCCGGCAGCTTGGCGATCTCTTCCTTGAGCTTCGGCGCCCACTTCTTAAGATCGTCGAGACTGTCCGCCTGCAGCGTGTACTGGTAGAGCGCATTCGAGCTGCGTCCGCCGATGCGCAAATCCTGCGCAGCCTGCAGAAACATCGATGCGACGGGCAGACGATTCAACTTGGGGCGCAGACGATCGATCACCTGCTCAGCGCTGACCTTACGCTCGTCGAGCGGCTTGAGAGCAACGTAGATGAAGCCTCCGTTGCCGCTGCCAACATAGCCGATGACATTGTTCACGGCAGGATCGGCCTTGATGGTCTTCACCAGCGCTTTCACGGAGTTGTCCATCACCGGGAACGAAGCATCCTGCGGTCCCTGGACGCCACCGACGAGCGCGCCGGTATCCTGCTGCGGGAAGAAGCCCTTGGGCACCTTGATCAGGGTGACGACATTCAGGCCCACGACCATGATGAGGATAACCAGCACCAGGCCGGGATTCCGAAGCACCCAGCGCAGGCTGCCACGGTAGCCGTGCAGAATGCCATCAAAGACGCTTTCGCTGAAGCGATAGAGGCGGCCGTGTTCCTTCTCTCCATGCGCCCTGAGTAGATGCGCGCACATGGCCGGTGTGGTGGTGATCGAAATGATCATCGACACCAGGATGGCCGTCGAGAGCGTAACTGCAAATTCGCGGAAGAGCCGGCCGACGATGCCCCCCATCAACAAAATGGGGATAAAGACCGCGACCAGCGACATGCTGATGGAGAAGACCGTGAAGCTGATCTCCTTTGCACCTTTGAGTGCCGCCTCAAATGGCTCCATGCCATCTTCGAGATGGCGGGTGATGTTCTCCATCACCACAATGGCGTCATCGACGACGAAGCCGGTCGAGATGGTGAGGGCCATCAGCGAGAGATTGTCGAGTGAGTAGCCGAAGAGGTACATCACCGCGAAGGTTCCGATGAGCGAAACCGGCACAGCCACCGAGGGAATCAGCGTGGCGCGGGGGCTGCGCAGGAAGACAAAGACCACCACGACAACCAGGATGATCGAAAGGATCAGGCTGCGCTCAACATCATTCACTGAAGCGCGGATGGTCGTCGTGCGGTCCATCACCACCGTCATGTCGACGCCAGCCGGAATAGTCGCCTTCAGAAACGGCAGCTGCGTGCGAATGCGGTCGACTGTCTGGATGATGTTTGCGCCCGGCTGGCGGAAGATGATGAGCGGGATGGCCAGCTTGCCGTTGAGGTAGCCGGCATTGCGGATATTCTCGGTCGAGTCGACAACCTCGGCGACATCTGACAGATGAACGGCAGCGCCATTCTTATAGCCGACAATCAGCGGCTTGTAGTCCGAGGCATGGCCGATCTGGCCATTGACGGTGATATCGGCCGTGTTCGCGGCGTTGATGATCTGCCCGCGTGCCAGCTGTGAGTTTTCCGTGCTCAGGGTGCTCTGTATCTGCGTCAGCGTGATGCCATAGCTGTTGAGCAGGGTGGGATTGGCCTCGACACGCACCGAGGGCAGCGCGCCGCCACCTACCACTACCTGCCCCACGCCCTGAATCTGCGAGAGCTTCTGCATCATGACTGTCGAAGCTTCGTCGTAGAGCTTCGAGCGGTCATACACATCAGAGGTAAGACCGATGATCATGATCGGAGCATCGGCGGGGTTGACCTTGCGATAAGTCGGATTGCCGGGCAGATTAGCGGGCAAATAGGTGCGCGCGGCGTTGATCGCCGCCTGCACATCGCGTGCGGCGCCATCAATATCGCGCGTAAGGTCAAACTGGAGAACCAGACTCGTCGAGCCCAGAGAGCTGGACGACGTCATCTCGGTAATGCCGGCGATATGCCCGAACTGACGCTCTAGCGGCGTGGCCACGGAAGACGCCATGATCGCGGCACTGCCTCCGGAAAGCGAGGCCTGCACCTGGATTGTGGGGAAATCCACCTGCGGCAGCGGCGAAACCGGTAGAACCGTGAAGCCGATGATTCCAGCGATGGCCACCGCAATGGTCAGCAGCGTGGTGGCCACGGGGCGCCGGATAAATGGCGCAGAGATATTCATGGCTAGGCCTGCGCCTCACCCGCGGCCGGCGGCTGCATGGCGCCGGCGTGCTCGCTCTTCTTCGCCCGCTTGCCGCTCAGCTTCTGCGCGAGGCGATCGAAGAAGATATAGATGACCGGCGTGGTGTAAAGCGTGAGAACCTGGCTGAGCAGCAGGCCGCCCACCATCGAAATGCCGAGCGGACGGCGCAGCTCGGAACCGATACCGGTACCGAAAGCCAGCGGGATGCCGCCGAGCAATGCCGCCATGGTGGTCATCATGATCGGACGGAAGCGCAGCAGGCTGGCCTGATAAATCGCCTCGGTCGAATCGAGCCCGTGTTCACGCTCAGCCTCAAGCGCGAAATCGACGATCATGATGCCGTTCTTCTTCACAATGCCGATGAGCAGGATGATGCCGATGATAGCAACGACGCTCAGGTCCTGGTGGAAGAGCATGAGCGAGAGAAGAGCTCCGACACCAGCCGAGGGCAGGGTGGAGAGAATCGTGACCGGATGGATGAAGCTCTCATAGAGCACTCCGAGCACGATGTACACCACGACCAGGGCAGCAATGATCAACAGCGCCTCATTCGAGAGCGAGTTGCGGAACGATGCCGCAGTGCCCTGGAAGTCAGCCTGCAGGCTCGCCGGGAAATGCATGTCGGCAGCGACCTTGTCGATCTCCGTGATCGCCGTGCCAAGAGAGGCGCCCGGCGCGAGGTTGAAAGAAACTGTCACCGCCGGGAACTGCCCCTGGTGATTGATCGAGAGCGCTTCCGTAGCCTGCGAAACATGCGTGAAAACACTTAACGGCACGGCATTCGGAGCCGTGGACGATGTCGATGTGTTGGTCGTCGTCGTAGGCGTCATGATGCTGGTCGGAGGCGTAAGCACGTTGCTCGACGGCGTATAAGCGATCGACGTGGTAGTAGAGTTCGATCCTGCCGACGAAGACGCGGACGAGGAATACGAGGTGGAAGCACCCGCACCGGAGGTACCGGAAGAGGCGTCGGACTGAATGTAGAGCTTGTTCAGCTGCGACGGATCCTGCTGAAACTGCGGCATCGCCTCGAGAATGACATGGTACTGGTTCAGCTGCGTGTACATCGTGCTGATCTGTCGCTGACCATAGGCGTCGTACAACGTGTTGTCGATGGTGCTGGGCGCGATGCCGAGGCGCGATGCGGTGACACGATCGATCATCAGAGAAACGGCGCTGGCACCGGTCTGCTGATCGGTCGCCACATCTTCGAGATCCGGCAATTGCTTGAGCTTATCGACAAAGCGATTGGTCCAGGTGTTCAGCTCGGTACTGTTTGGGTCTTCGAGCGTGTACTGGTACTGGGTACGCGTGACACGGTCATCGACCGTGATGTTCTGTACCGGCTGCATGTACAGCTTGATATTGTGCACATCCGCCAGCCGCTTCTGCAGACGGCGAATCACATCGGAGGCGCTCAGGTCGCGCTGATCGAGTGGCTTGAGGTTGATGGAGAAACGGCCACTGTTGAGCGTGGTGTTGGTTCCATCCGCACCGATGAAAGAGGACAGGCTCTCCACTGCGGGATCTTCGAGGATGATCCGGCCCAGTTCCTTCTGCGCCTTGGCCATCGCGTCAAAGGAGATGGACTGCGGCGCCTGCGAGATGCCCTGAATCACGCCGGTATCCTGCACCGGGAAGAAGCCCTTGGGGATGTAGATGTAGAGGACGACGGTGAGAACGAGCGTACAGACGGCCACCAGCAGCGTGAGCGTCTGGTAGCGGAGCACCACCTTCAGCGTGCGTCCATAGAAGGCGATCATGTTCTCGAAGACACGCTCTGAAGCCTGATAGAAACGGCCCTCCTGCGCCTTGGGATCATGGCGCAGGATACGCGAGCACATCATCGGCGTGAGCGTCAGCGAGACTACCGCCGAGATCACGATGGTGACCGCCAGCGTGACCGCAAATTCGCGGAAGAGCCGGCCTACGACATCGCCCATGAAGAGCAGCGGGATCAGCACGGCAATCAGCGAGACCGTCAGCGAGAGGATGGTAAAGCCGATCTGTCCGGCGCCCTTGAGCGCGGCCTGCATCGGAGAGTCTCCCTCTTCGAGATAGCGGGAGATGTTCTCGATCATCACGATCGCGTCGTCGACGACGAAGCCCGTCGAGATGGTGAGCGCCATCAGCGAGAGGTTGTCGAGCGAGTAGCCGAGCATGTACATCACCGCGAAGGTGCCGACGAGCGAGAGCGGCACGGCAACAGACGGAATGATGGTGGCGTACAGATTCCGCAGGAAGAGGAAGATGACCATCACCACCAGCCCGATGGTCAGCATCATCTCGAACTCGACGTCATCGACCGATGCCTGGATGGCGGTCGTAAGGTCGGTGAGCGTCGTGACCTGAATGCCCGCGGGCAGATTCGCCTGCAGCTGCGGCATCAGCTTCTTGATGCTCTTTACGACATTGATGGTGTTTGCGCCCGGCTGACGCTGGATATTGAGCACAACAGCCGGAGTCTGGTTCATCCAGGCAGCCTGCTTGCTGTTCTCTACCCCGTTCACGACGTTCGCGACATTCTTGAGGAAAATCGGGCCGCCGTTACGGTAGGCGATGACTACCCCCTTGTAGTCATCCGCTGTCTCCAGCTGGTCGTTCGAATCAATTTCGTAGTCTTTATTCGGGCCGTCGAAGTTGCCCTTGGCCGCGTTAACGCTGGCCTCAGACAGCGCCGTGCGCACGTCCTCCATATTCAGGCCATACGAGTTGAGCTGCGTCGGATTGACCTGAATACGCACTGCGGGCTTCTGTCCGCCGCTGATCGAAACCAGGCCGACACCACTGAGCTGCGAGAGCTTGGGCGCCATGCGCGTATCCACCAGATCCTCTACCTGCGAAAGCGGCATGGAATCCGAGGTGATGGCCATGGTCAGCACCGGCGCATCGGCAGGGTTGGTCTTGCTATAGACCGGCGGCGCGGGCAGCAGTGAGGGCAGAAGGCTCTGCGCGGCATTGATCGCGGCCTGCACTTCTTCTTCTGCGACGTCGATATTCAACGACAGGCTGAACTGCAGCACCACCACCGAGACGCCCCCCGAACTGGTCGAGGTCATCTGGCTAAGGCCCTGCATTTCACCGAACTGGCGCTCGAGCGGAGCGGTGACGGTCGTAGCCATCACATCCGGGCTCGCACCAGGATAAAAGGTCAGCACCTGGATGGTCGGATAGTCGACCTCCGGCAGCGCCGACATCGGCAACTGCGTAAAGGCAACCAGACCAGCCAGCAGGATTGCGGCCATCAGCAAGGACGTTGCCACCGGCCGCAGGATGAATGGGCGGGAAGGACTCACGGGGTTATGCTCTCGGTGGTGTCCTGGGGAATAGCCTTCTTGCTAAGGATGACCTTGGAGCCCGGCTGCAGCTTTTCAAAGCTGCTGGTGGCTACCATGTCTCCCGGGTTAATGCCCTGGACAGCGGTCACGCCATTGTCCGAGATACCAACCTTGACGTCCTGCTTGCGTGCGGTAAAGCCGGGCTTCTGGCTACCGGTCTTTCCACCGGCGCTGCCGCCCTGGGACGAGGCGCTCTCGGTTGAGGCTGCCGGAGCCTGCTGCTCATTGTTCCCCGCGGTATCCTTGTCCGAAGCCGTGATCGGCGCGAGCACGTAAACAAAGGCTTCGTCACCGTTGTGCTGGATTGCCGCGTCCGGGATCAGCGTCTGGTCATGCTGCGTCGTCACCAGTAGCCGCGTATTCACAAAGAGGTTCGGGAACAGCTCATTGTCGCGGTTGTCGAACTGCGCGCGGAGTTTCACCGTGCCGGTGGTAGTGTCGATCTGGTTATCGATCGCCATCAGCGTGCCGGTAGCCAGCTTCTGGCTGGAATCACGATTGTAGGCATCGACGGTGAGCTTGCCGCCGGCGCTTCCGGCCTTGTTGCCGGTGTGAGTGAGGATTTCGGGAAGGCTGTCCTGGGCGACAGTGAAAACTACAGTGATGGGCTGAAGCTGGGTGACAACCGCCAGCTCCGTGCTGCTGCTGGCCTGTACCAGATTCCCGGGGTCGACCAGGCGGAGGCCAACGCGTCCGGTGAAGGGCGCCACGATATGACAATAGGCGACCTGAACCTTGTCGTAATCCAGAGTCCCCTGATCGGCTTTGACCGTGCCTTGATCCTGGAGGACAAGCTTTTCCTGGTCGTCGAGGGTCTGCTTGGCAATGGCGTTGGCGGCCCAGGCTTTCTGGTAACGCTCCAGGTCCATCTGCGCCTGTGCAAGCACACCCTGATCCTTGGCCAGGGTACCCTCGGCGGTCTCGACATTGGCCCGGTACTGGCGGTCATCGATATCGACGAGGGGATCGCCCTTATGCACCATCTGGCCTTCGCGGTAGTGGACCGCGGTGATCACCCCGGCTACCTGGTTATAGATGGTCGCGGTGTAGACCGGCGTAACCGTGCCGATGGCATCAAGGTAAACCCCGATATCCCCCTGCTTCGCAGGAGCGCCTGTCGCCGTTACCGGACCGCTGAAGCCATGGCGGCCTCCACCGGAGGCCTGCTTCTTGGTGTCGTCCTTGTGACGCAGGACGAGAAAAAGAATACCGGCAAAAACCAGCAGAAGAATGACCCATAACCACTGCCGGCTCTTCTTGGGCGCAGACGGCGCTGGGTGGGAATTCGTGGTTTTCGGCAGCTGGTGATCAGGAGGAATCGGCGGCTCAGGCGGTCTCTGTTCCATCGTAATTTCGTGCACCCTTCGTCAGGCTATGCGGGTGGAATTCAATCTTGCTGTTGGTGGCGCAGACGGCCGAGGCATCGTCCGCCCGATTCGTCCGGTTTAGGTTTGTAAATTAAGGATGAAAACGGCAGAGGCCCAGCATCGGCTCGACTGCTACCGAACAATTAACGTCCTTAGTGCTCTACTGCCGAACTATCGCGTGATTTTTATGACGAACCAGGGGGCAAAATTGTTGCATCCCTTGCGGTTCTACCATGAAACCCACTCTGCCTGCCACGCATTGCGGGCAGAAGAACGGTTACGCTTCCACATCAGGCCCATTCTCTCCCTGATCGACTGCCTCATTCCAGGTATTGTTCGCAACCGCCGTTTCAGACGACACAGAGAGCACGTCCCGGACTTGCCACAACTACAGCAGATATGAAACACAGGTACGCGGAAAAACGGGCCTCTGCAGCAACGATTCTACCGTCCAATCCTTAACTGTATGAACTACATACTTGCTCTCGATCAGGGAACGACCAGCTCACGCGCCATCCTCTTTACCCGGGATGGCCGTGTCCATGCCCAGGCGCAACACGAATTCGAACAGATTTATCCCAAAAGCGGATGGGTAGAGCATGACCCATACGCGATTCTGACCTCGCAGCTTACGGCGGCCGTCGAAGTCCTGGGAAAATCCCGGATCCGTCCGCGGGATGTTGCGGCGATGGGCATCACCAACCAGCGCGAAACGACCATTGTGTGGAACCGCCACACGGGCAAGCCTGTTTATAACGCGATTGTCTGGCAGGACCGCAGAACGGCGGAATTCTGCTCCCAGCTCGCGGCCCAAGGGGCCTCCGAGATGGTCCGGCAGCGCACCGGCCTGCTGATCGACTCCTACTTTTCCGGGACCAAGATCCGCTGGATCCTCGACCATGTCGAAGGCGCGCGTGAGCAGGCTGAGCGCGGCGAACTGGCCTTTGGCACAGTGGACAGCTGGCTGATCTGGAATCTCACCAGCGGCAAACAGCATGTCACTGACCGGACCAATGCCTCGCGCACGCTGCTCTACAACATTGTCGAGGACCGCTGGGACGCGGAATTGCTGCGCCTGCTCGATATCCCCGAGAGCATGATGCCGCGGGTTATATGGTCGAGCGAGCAGGTCGGCGCGGTGAGCACCACCCTGGGGCTGGGAGAAATCGAGATTGCCGGTATCGCCGGAGACCAGCAGTCAGCCCTCTTCGGCCAGCTCTGCCTCAACCCCGGTGATGCCAAAAACACCTATGGGACGGGCTGCTTTCTGCTTGAAAACATCGGGACAGACTTCGCGCTTTCCCAGAAGCAGCTGGTCACCACGCTGACCTGCTCGCTCGAGCGCAAGCTGACCTATGCCTACGAGGGCAGTATCTTCATCGGCGGAGCGGTGGTGCAGTGGCTGCGGGATAACCTCGGCCTGATCCGCCACTCATCCGATATAGAGGCGCTGGCGCAGACCGTCGAGAGCAGCGAAGACCTGGTGCTGGTGCCGGCGTTCGTCGGACTCGGCGCTCCACACTGGGATCCGCATGCGGCGGGGCTGCTGATCGGCCTGCGCCGCAACACCCAACCGGGGCACATTGCCCGCGCGGCTCTGGAGAGCATTGCTTTCCAAGTGGCCGACGTCCTCGAAGCCATGAACCAGGACACCTCCACGGCCTGCAAAGAGCTGCGCGTCGATGGAGGAGCCTCGGCCAACAACCTGCTGATGCAGTTCCAGGCAGACCTGCTCGGCATTCCGGTGGTCCGGCCCGAGGTAGTTGAGACCACGGCGCTCGGCGCCGCCTACCTGGCCGGACTGGCCAGCGGTTTCTGGTCCAGTCCCGAAGAGATATGGAAGCTGCGCGATGCCGGCCATCGCTTCGAACCCCAGCTGGGCACTCAGGATGCCAGGGCTCGCCGAGAACGCTGGCAAAATGCGGTAGAACGCTCCAAGCGATGGGACGGAGCATAGCCGGCTCATTGCGAACCTTGCTGAGAGATTCCGGAATCCAACCTGTAGAGCGGGCACACGCCCGACCACCATGCCAGGAGACTTATGGATCGCACAAAGATGATGCAAGAGGCGGCGAATCGCACTTCGCCGTGGGATATTGTCGTGATCGGCGGCGGAGCCACGGGCGCAGGTATCGCAGTCGATGCCGCGACCCGCGGCTTCTCCGTGCTGCTGCTCGAGCGCGAAGACTTCGGCAAAGCTACCTCAAGCCGCAGCACCAAGCTGGTGCACGGCGGCGTGCGTTACCTCGAGCAGGGCAATATTTCGCTGGTTATGGAGGCGCTTAAGGAACGCGGCATCCTGCGCTTGAATGCACCACATCTGGTCCACGATCTGGCCTTTGTCGTGCCCAACTACTCCTGGTGGGAAGCACCCTTTTACGGCATCGGCATGAAGGTGTATGACATGCTGGCTGGAAAGTATGGTTTCGGCCGCTCAAAGATTCTCTCTCGCGAAGACACGCTGGAAAGGCTGCCCAATATCCAGACGGAAGGCCTGCGCGGCGGCGTGATGTACTACGACGGCCAGTTTGACGACTCCCGGCTTCTCATTCACCTGATGATGACAGCAGCCGAGCATGGCGCGACGTTGCTGAACTACGCCGAAGCCATCTCGCTCAGCCGGGGCTCCGATGGATTTCTGAATGGTGTCACCGTACGCGATCATGAGAGCGGCCACGAGTTTCATGCTGCGGCAAAGGTCGTCATCAATGCCACCGGCATCTTTACCGACCAGACGCGTCGCCTCGCCGATACCACCGCCGAGACCATGGTTGCGCCAAGCCAGGGGATTCACCTGGTCTTCGACCGCTCCTTTTTGCGCGGCGATTCGGCGATCATGGTGCCGCATACCTCTGATGGCCGCGTCATGTTCGCAATTCCATGGCATGAGCACACCCTGGTCGGCACCACGGATACGCCGATCGAATCTCCGTCCTACGATCCCCTTCCCTTCGAGCAGGAGATCGAGTTTATTCTCGAGACCGCATCGCTCTACCTTAGCCATCCGCCAGACCGCGAAGACATTCTCAGCGTCTACACCGGCATCCGTCCGCTGGTGAAGGCAGGCTCGGCGGCGGGCAAGACATCGGCGCTTTCACGCGACCATACGATTCATGTGGACAGCTCGGGACTGCTCACCATCGTCGGCGGCAAGTGGACGACCTATCGCAAGATGGCAGAAGACGCTGTCGATCATGCCATCACACTGGGCGACCTTACGGATACTCCCTGCCAGACGCAGAGCCTTCACATCCATGGCTATCTCGAAGGCGTTGATGAACTGAGCAGCCTTGGCGTGTACGGCGCGGATGCAGCCAAGGTTGAGGCCCTGGCGAAGAGCGATGCGGCTCTGGCCGAGCCCCTGCACCCGGACCTGCCTTATATCGGCGCCGAAGTAATATGGGCAGCGCGCGAAGAGATGGCACGCACTCTCGACGATGTACTGGCGCGACGCCTGCGTGGATTATTCCTCAACACAAAGGCCACGCTGAACATGGCTCCGACGGCAGCCAGGCTTATGGCGCAGGAGCTAGGACGCGATGTGGCCTGGGAGCAAAAACAGATAACAGAATTCGAGAAAATTGCACAGGCCTATCTGCCCTCCTCTGCAGTTGCTGACTGACAATATGCATTTGTAACTGTTTCACATCTATTTTTCCGAAATCCTGATGAAAGAGTATGAAAGCGAGCCCTGGTGATGCGATCTCCATTTGTGGGTGAGTTTGTAGGAACGCTGGTCATGATCCTGCTGGGAGACGGCGTGGTAGCCGGCGTCCTGCTCAAACGCTCCAAAGCCGAAAACTCCGGATGGATCGTCATCACCGCAGGCTGGGCCTTCGCGGTGCTGTGCGGCATCTTCGCCGCCAACCTCTTCGGCAGCACCGATGCCCATCTCAACCCGGCGATTACGCTTGCCTTCGCATGCAAGACCGGGGATTTCGCCAAGCTCGTGCCATATGCCATTGCGCAGATTGCCGGAGCCTTCTGCGGAGCGCTGCTGGTGTGGCTGCACTACCTTCCGCACTGGAAGATCACCGAAGATCCAGCGCTCAAGCTCGGCGTCTTCTGCACCGCGCCTGCCGTGCGCAGCCTGCCTGCGAACCTGCTCAGCGAGATCATCACCACTGCGACTTTGATCCTCATCGTAGGGGCCATGAGCTCGAAGCTCGTCCTCTCCACCGGCGCGGCTGCCGGGCTCACGCCTTACCTTGTTGGCTGCCTTGTCTGGGGCCTAGGCCTTTCGCTCGGAGGCACCACCGGTTATGCCATCAATCCTGCGCGTGATTTCGGTCCACGACTGGCACACGCGGTTCTGCCGATTGCCGGCAAAGGCCGCTCAGACTGGGGTTATGCAGGCATCCCGATCGTAGGGCCTGCAATTGGCGGTGTGATCGCGGGCTTGATCCTTCGCTGGATCGGTGCATGAGTCAAGGCTTGCGGCGCAGAGAGATCTCGACACCGCCTGCAAAGCTACGGCCCGGCATGGGAACATCGACGATCTCCTGATAGCCGGTATTGCTGAGGTTCACCGCGCGAAAATAAGGATGAATCCATCCCTTGCTGCGCGCCATTTCCAGATCCCAGACCGGATAGGCTTCCTGCTGATACCGCTGGGCAACGCGCACGATAGTGCGTACGAAGTACGCATGAGCGAAAGTGTCGGACCACTCAAAACTCGCATTGTTCACCGGATAATTAAAAACATACTGCGACTGCAGTCCATGCAGCGCGGACTGCGCTCCGGCAAGGATCGTCCAACCGAGCTGAATCGACTGTGTTGCAGTGGGACGCCAGCCGAGCGAGCTCTCCACGCCTGCATATCGAAGCCCGTTGAGGTTTGTTGCCTGCCACTTCTCCGTATCGTTCGCACGCACGTAGTCGATGGCGTCGTGCTGGCGCGAATAGAAAAGCGTCATCGAAGCCGTGGTGCGGGTATTCGGAAACCAGTCGACACCGGTATCGCCGGACCATGCGGATTCAGGTTTGAGATTCGGATCGCCATTCGTCGTGGGATCGCTGTAGTAAAGGTCGGTATAGGTGGGCAGACGGAATCCGTAACCGCCGGAGGCACGTATTTTCACCTTCGGCGCGACCCAGAAGCTGCCCGCCAGGTCGGGACTGGTCACAGAACGCGCACCGCCGCTCAATACCTCTTCCCGCAGGCCGGCGGAGAGACTCCAGCGGCGCGTCGAATGCAGATCGAGATCGGCGTATCCCGCGCCCTGGTTGCGCGCATGGTGACCCAGGTTATTGCTGTCGATGCTATCCCCTTCGGCGTCGAGACCGTAAAAGAGACCGCCTTCGTGGCCAAGCGGCTGCTGGCGCCTCACCACCGCCTGCCAGCTGGTATCGATGTGATTGTTGGCATAATAGGCGGGATCGTTGCGCAGCAGGATGAAATTATCTGTATGCCGCCGATAGCCGAATGCGGCGCTGGTGTTTTCTCCCAGCTGCTGCTGCGCGGAGGCGAACCACCCCTTGGTCCGTTCCCACGAGTTATAAAGCCCGTAGAAATTGTCGGCGCCAAAGGCGCGATCACTTCCGGCAAGCAGAATATCCGTGGTTCCGAGCGCAGAGCTCCACCTGGACTCATTGCTGGCGTTCTCGTTGCGATAATCCCGGTCCGGCATGAAGCCGGTCGAGAAGTTACGCGCACCGGTAGCGATCTCACTCCAGCGATGACCGGCCGCAGTGGCAATGGCCGACTCTTCGTTGCCGCCAAAACTGCCCGCACCTGCTCGCAGCGTCAGGCTGTCTTCAGTAGGAGTAGCGGTGATGAAATTCACCACACCGCCCAGCGCATCGGAGCCATAGAGCGTCGAGCCTGCGCCGTGCAGCACTTCCACCGAGCGCATCGCTTCGAGTGGCACAGGAAGATCGAGATTGTGATGCGAACTCTGCGCATCGTCGATGCGCAGACCATTCAGAAGCACCAGCGTCTGCTCGAAGGAAGCGCCGCGAATGGTGATATCCGACTGCGCTCCACCTGCGCCGCGCTGTTCGATGAAGGTCGAGGGATCGGTCCGCAAAGCGTCTTCCGCAGTCTCGAAGCTGAAAGGTTGCTGTCCCACTTCGACAGCCATCACCGAGCGTGGCGATTCTCCCAGCGTGATGGCCTCAGGAGAGCCCACCACCACTACGGTCTGCTGCTGTGCAGGTAGTGTGGGTGAGGCGGAAGCGGTGGAAGAAGATTGGTTTTGCTGCGAAAAGGCGAATCCGCTCTGTGCGACAAGGATGGCAAATGAGGCAATGCGATGACGAACACTCACTCTCAGCACATTAACATGCGCATCTCATGCAGACGCGGCACACTTTCCCGGCATAGCAACAAATAAAGGCTCAATCTTCGCGAACGAGGATCTCGGCAAGCGTAGGCTTATGCTTTGCCTTGCGGCGTTCCGCGCGCGGCGTATCAACGATAACCCGCTCGGCCTTCGGCTGGCCTACGCGTTCGCGAGCATTTGCCTTCACCGCTTTCACCGCAGAGAACGTCTTCTTCTTTGCCTTCTTTGCGGCCATGGTTTCATCCTCTTGTTTCAGCATATCCGGAATCTGAACTTTGCGAGGCACTTTCCGCGACTCCACATGCTCTCTACAATGTTGAGAGAGAAAGAGCGCGGTCACGGCCCTGCTCTCACATAGGGGATGCGATGGAAGAACGGGATTTCTTTGACGAGAAGGCTGAGCAGCGCAATCATCAGCTGACGTGTCCGCACTGCGGCAAAGCGGATGAATACCAACTGGGCTGGCTGGTGCGGCGCAAGAAGAACGGTTTGCCACGTCACGCCGATGAGCGCGACCGCGCCCGTTTTGCCAAGGCACAGTCGTACATGGTGCGCAAAGACGACATGGTCGCCTGCAAAAACATCCGCTGCCGCAAGCGGTTCGAGGTCGCCGGCATACAGTCCGTCGCTTTCCTGCAGTCGGCATAGTGCAGCGTTCATCGATTCATGATCAGGCAGAGGGACATGTGCACGCATGCCCCTCTGTTCTTTCCTATCATCAGTGTCCGTGTGCAGACTTTGCCGCCTCGACGAGATCCGCGTTCTGAGCGATACGGCTCAGACGGTACATCAGAATCGCATCGCGCTTGGTGTTGATCGGTTGCGCGGCAAGATCAATGGTCTCCCCTGGCGCATGTGCACCGTCCCCTGTAGCCCCTACGCCTGCAAGTCCAGGCACCATGTCCGCGACAAAAGCAATGTCACCCGCACCACGCTTCATCGGATCGAGTTCCGGCATCGCTGTGAATCCGAGGCTGGCATTAGCCTGATTCAGGATGGCGAGCACCGCGCGACTCTCCGAGGTTGCAGCCATCGCCGGATAACCTTCTCCAAAACTGATCGTTGCTCCTGTCTTTGGCAGATGCTGAGCAACGATGGCCTGCATCTTCTGCTCTACACGCTCAGTCTGCTCATTCGAAAGCGTCCGGATATCGCCACTGGCGTAGGCCGTCGGCGGAATGATATTGCCTTTTGCCGCTACGGTTGCGTTATCCCCTGCCTTATCCACGGTGACAGTCGCGCCACCCAGGATCATGCCAACGTTGTATGTAAGCCCGGCTTCGGGTAACTGCGTACGGAAGGCGTCCAGGATACGAGCCACTTCATAGATGGCGCCATAGCCTTTTTCTTCGGAGAAGATAGCTGAAGAGTGGCCTGTTTCACCGCTTGCCTTGATTGTCCAGGAGATCGAACTGCGGCGGCTTACGGACCCGTAATAAATACCGTGAAGCCTGGGCGTTCCCTCAAATTCCAGAGCAACATCACTGTGGCGTGCGGCCTCCACCATGTCGCGCCGGGAAATGCTGACCGGTTCACCGTGCGCCTCTTCGTCGCCACTCAGCACCACCGTGATTTCGGCCTGCTTCAACACATCAGCGGTCTGCATGGCCTTGAGCGCGTAAACCATGTCCACGAGACCACCCTTCATATCATTTGTGCCGGGACCGGTTGCAATGGTACTTCCGGCAGCCGGCGGGGTATAAGCCTGAAAAGGGCTGTTCTTCTCGAAGACGGTATCCATGTGGCCGATCAGCAGCATGCGCTTGCCACAATGTCCAGGCTGCGGGCAGGGATGCTCAGCAACAAGCACACCAGCGCGGCCCACCTGGCTCATATCGACCCATCGCACCTGAAAACCAAGATCCGTAAGTTGTGCGCTGAGAATCCTGCCGACCTCGCGCACACCCTCGAGGTTATGCGTGCCGCTATTGATCGAGACCAGCTTTGCAAGCAGATCATTCGCAGCCTGCTCGTTCGCATCGATATAGGCAACCATCGCACGCTCCGGCTCAGTCAGCGGCGGGCTATTGGGCGCGGTTGTCTGGGCGACAACCAAATGAGGAAACAGCGCGGCGGCAAGCAGGGCAAGCGGTCGTTTCATTTGCGTTGAGCATATCAAGGGAAGGCTCAAACGCCACCGGAAACAATGCAGCCCACGGCATAGACACCGCCCATCCCGCCTCGATGCGCTTTTTCTTCCTGAATGCTCGGATAAGAGCAAGGGCCGGGGATAGCTATCCCCGGCCCTGCATAGTGCTCCTGCTTGCATTCGCTACTCGTCCTGCTCGCGGAGCTTGGCCAGCACGCTGAAATCTTCGAGCGTTGTCGTATCGCCCTTGATCTCTCCGTGTGTTGCCAGTTCACGCAGCAGCCGCCGCATGATTTTGCCTGAGCGCGTTTTTGGCAGCTGTTCGGTGAAGCGCAGGTCGTCAGGACGCGCCAGCGCGCCGATCTCCTTCGCCACCCACTTGCGCAGCTCCTCGCGCAGCTCTGCTGTCGGCTCATTGCCACTCTCGAGCGTTACGAAGGCTGCGATTCCCTGCCCTTTCAGCTCGTCCGGACGACCCACGACCGCGGCCTCAGCCACCTTGGGATGTGCCACGAGAGCCGACTCAATTTCCATCGTGCCCA
Source organism: Silvibacterium dinghuense (assembly GCF_004123295.1). Taxonomy (NCBI): domain Bacteria; kingdom Pseudomonadati; phylum Acidobacteriota; class Terriglobia; order Terriglobales; family Acidobacteriaceae; genus Silvibacterium; species Silvibacterium dinghuense. The sequence continues at coordinate 1,118,188 of NZ_SDMK01000002.1, forward strand.
GCCGGTGGCCGCTCACGTTGATCACATCGTCCACGCGGCCCATCAGCCAGAAGTAGCCGTCTTCATCCTTCCGCGCGCCATCGCCGGTGAAGTATGAGCCAGGAACTTCCGTCCAATAGGCCTGCTTGTAGCGCTCCGGATCGTTGTAGATGGTTCGCGCCATCGAGGGCCAGGGCCGGCGGATTACCAGCAATCCGCCGTGGCCGGCCGGAACCGGCTCGCCTTCTTTTGTCACAATCTCAGGCACAATGCCCGGAAAAGGCCGCGTCGCCGATCCAGGCTTGGCCGCAACCGCGCCGGGCAGCGGACTGATCATGATGGCTCCGGTCTCCGTCTGCCACCACGTATCCACAATCGGGCAGCGCCCCTTGCCGATCACATCGCGGTACCACATCCAGGCTTCGGGGTTGATCGGCTCTCCTACCGTTCCCAGCAGGCGCAGCGAACTCAGATCGTACCGCAGCGGATACTGGTCGCCCCACTTGATGAAGGCACGGATCGCAGTTGGAGCGGTGTAAAAAACCGTCACCTTGTGTTGATCGATGATCTTCCAGAAGCGATCGTAGTCCGGGCAGTTGGGTGCGCCTTCGTACATGAGCACCGTCACGCCATTCTGCAGCGGGCCGTATACGACGTAGGAGTGGCCCGTCACCCAACCGATATCGGCCGAGCACCAGTACACATCGTCATCGCGCAGATCGAAGACCAGCTTGCTGGTGAGATAGGTGCCTACGGCGTATCCGCCTGTCGTATGCACCAGCCCCTTGGGTTTTCCTGTCGTGCCGGAGGTGTAGAGGATATACAGCGGATCTTCGGAGTCCAGCTCTTCTGCCGGGCAACGATCCTCAACCTTCTCTGCAAGCTCATGCCACCAGTGGTCGCGCCCTGCCTGCATCGTCACATCCGCACCGGAACGGCGATAGACCACTACATTCTTCACGCTCGGGCAATGTGGCAGGGCTTCGTCCACGGTGGCCTTCAGCTTTACCTGCGAACCACGGCGGAATGACGTATCCTGCGTGATCACCGCGACGCACTGCGCGTCATTCACACGATCCACAATGGCATTTGCTGCAAAGCCGCCAAAGATCACCGAATGCACCGCGCCGATGCGCGCACAAGCCAGCAGAGCGACAGCCAGCTCGGGAGCCATGCCCATGTAGATAGCAACCCGATCGCCCTTCCGGATGCCCAGCGACTTCAGCACATTGGCAAACTTCTCCACCTGCGCCAACAGGTCGCCGTAGGTAAGCTTCCGCACCTCGCCCGGCTCGCCCTCCCACAGGATGGCGACCTTATCCTTTTTGCCGTTCTCTACATGGCGATCGAGGCAGTTGTACGAAAGATTTGTCTTTCCGCCCACAAACCACTTCGCCCAGGGCAGATCCCACTCGAGCGTCTTCTCCCACGGCTTGAACCAGTGCAGTTCCTGCGCGACCTCATTCCAGAAGCCATCTGGATCGGACACAGACCTGGCATACAGTGCTTCATATTCGGCAAGGTTCTTCACGTGCGCCTTCGCCGCAAACTCCTCCGGCGGCGGAAAAACACGATTCTCACGCAGCGAAGAACTCAAAGTGGTGTCGGAACTGGACAACGACGTCATATCCTCTTAGGCCTGCCTTGCTTTCCAAAATGCGGACGCGCATTGTTTGTTCACAAACCAGCAACCGATGCGCAGCTTGTTGTTCACACTAATGGCACGGTTGCAGACCGCGCAAGGCCCGTGCTTTTCCTGATCCCTCAGGCGGTGCGCCGCGCTCTCGATTACACTAGCGTTGACACTGTTGTCTGTTGCCATTCCATCTCGTTCCGTTCAGGGCATACCTGCTTTGATACCTCATCAGAATCAACGCGTTCTCGGCGTCATTCCAGCCCGCCTCGGTTCCACGCGACTCCCCCGCAAAGTGCTGCGCGAAATCGCAGGACAGCCCATGCTCTCCTGGGTCTATCACGCTGCACGCGCCTGCACGCTGCTCGATCAGGTTCTGATCGCAACCGACTCGGAGGAAGTGCTCAGCTACGCGCAACAGCACGGCCTGCCTACCGTCTTTACGCCGGCGGACTGCGCCAGCGGCAGTGATCGCGTGCATGCCGTCGGTGAATCGATCCCCGCCGATATCTACGTCAATATTCAGGGCGACGAGCCTCTTCTCCGGCCGGAACACCTGGATGCGCTGCTGGCCCCCATGAGCGATCCGGCCGTGCAGGTCACAACGCTGGCCACAGACTGCACCCCGGCGAATATCGCCAATCCCAATGCGGTGAAGGTCGTCACCTCCGCCAGCGGACGCGCATTGTATTTTTCCCGCGCCGGCATTCCCTACGATCGTGACCAGGCCGGCTCTGTTCCCTACCGCAAGCACCTTGGCATCTATGCTTATCGCAAAGAAGCGCTGAAACGCTTCCCCACGCTTCCGCCAAGCCGACTCGAAGCGATAGAAAAACTGGAACAACTGCGTTTTCTCGAAAACGATATCGATATTTACGTGTCCTATACCCCATACGACACCATCGGAGTCGACACGGAAGAGGATCTTCACGCTGTGGAAGCGTTGCTGCTTACACGGCCCCGGCCTTAGGGGTTGAAAGGATTCTTCTCACTTTCACATGCAGCGCAGGCGACTGTTTTCCATATCTCGTATCTAATTTTCCTGAGGCGGATTTTCGCCACAGGAGAAAAGATTGAATCATTGGAAGCGGACGCTGCACCTGCAGCCATCCTCCCCGGGCGCCGGAAAAACACGCTCAAGGCATAAGCCTCACCGCGTCCTGGCTACAGCATGCACGCTGACTGTTGCTACCTTTTCAGGCATTTCCGGCATCATGGCCAACGGCCAGCAGCCTGTGACCGTCGATGTCAAAGCGCGCAGTCAGGATGTGATTGCCCATCTCAATGCGGTCCTTCGGTTTTATCGCGCGACCTCTACCCCGATCCAGAAAGTCGGCGAACCGAATGACATCGTGTACCGCGATCAGGCGGTGGCACTTTCCATGCAGGCAGCCAACCTTGCGTTTCAGTCAGGAAATGCAGAGGCCGGCCTGCTCACAAGCTATGAACAGCAACATGGCGGCGCGCAGTCTGCGGCCACAGGCAACTCCCAGGCAGACCGACTGCAGCAGGCGCTTACAAAAGTAGAAGGCCAGCAGGCCACGCTGAAAACAAGCATCGCCGCCCTCGACAAGCAGATGGCCGCAGGCAGAGTAAAGAATATGGCGGCGCTGCAGGCGCAGCGCAAAGGCCAGCAGGAATCTCTCGACCTGTCTGACGCCATGTATGACGCCCTCAAGAAGATCATTAACACCTCGGGCACGGCGGGTGCCTCCCAGCTGACAACAGATATCGGCAACCTGCAGCGATCGGTCCCCGAGCTGACCAGCCAGGCAAAGCCCGTTGCCGAGCAGCTTACAACCCTCGACGCTTCACGTTCGGCCGGCGTCAGCAGCCAGACCATCACGCTCTTCCAGTTGCTCAGCACCGAGCACTCGCTCGACACCCTCATCCAGCAGAACGAGTCCCTGCGGCAACAGGCCATCGCCTTCCGCGCTCCGCTCTCCAGCATCGCTCACAACCTTGTGCTGCGCGGACAGCAGCTATCGCAACAGACTCTGCAGACAGCCCCGAATAACACGGGTGCAAGCACCGAACAGGCAACGGACACAGAGCTATTGGCCGTCACGGCGGGTTTCCGGTCGGTTGCTGCCGCCAGTGTGCCTCTCAGCCAGGAGGTAGTCGTCCTGGAGCAGAGTGAAGCCAATCTCAAGGCCTGGCAGGCTGCGGTCGATCGGGAATACAAGAGCATCCTGCATTCCCTGCTGCTGCGCCTGCTGGTGATTGCGATTGCGCTGGTTGTTATCTTTCTCGCCGGCGAGCTCTGGACACGAGCGGCCAACAAGTATGTCCGCGATCGGCGTCGGCGCCGTCAGCTGTTGATGACGCGCCGCGTGGTGGTCGGATTTCTTTCTGCCCTGGTCCTGCTGTTCGGTTTCATTACGCAGTTCAACTCGCTGGCCACATTCGCCGGTTTCATTACCGCCGGTATCGCAGTCGGACTGCAGACAATCCTGCTGTCTGTCGCCGCCTACTTCTTCATCATCGGCAAATATGGCATTAAGGTCGGAGACCGCATCACCATCGCCTCCGTCACCGGCGATGTCATTGACGTCGGCCTGGTCCGCTTTTATGTCATGGAGCTTGCCGGCAGCGGCACCGAGCTCAAGCCCAGCGGCCGGGTTGCCGTATTTTCAAACTCGGTGCTCTTCCAGGCCGGCACACCACTCTACAAGCAACTTCCGGGCAGCGATTTTGCCTGGCATGAGTTGCTCGTCAAATTCACCGCAAATGCCGACACCAAGAAAGCCTCCGAGCAACTTCTCAAGGTCATGCATACGGTCTACGACGAGTACCGCCATGCCATCGAGCAGGATCACCATGATCTCGAACGCTGGATGCAGGTATCCTCGGCCATGCCGGAGATCGAATCCCGCGTTCAGTTCCTCGGCGGCGCGGTGCAGCTCTGGGCACGTTTCCCTGTACAGCTTCGCCGTGCGGCGGTGATCGACGAAGAACTTACCTCTGCGCTGCTTGAACTTCTCACCACCAATACAGAACTACGCTCGGCGGTCGACGGCCTGCCGATCATCCAACCCTCGGTCAGGGGATAGCCCTCAGGCGTTCAGATCCGCGCCTCGAGACTCCCGACCAAACGCGGTCACCAGTGCTAAGAATCCAGCGACCAGCAGCACGGTGACCGCCAGCACCTTTCCATATCCACCAAAACGCTCCGCCGCACGAGCCTGTAGAACAGAGTTGCGCGAAGTAATCAAGTTGCCCAGCTGATAGGCGAGGCCTGGAAAGGTCGCACGCACCGGACCGGGGGAAAGCTCGCTGAGATAGGCCGGCACCACACCCCACGCGCCCTGCACCATGAACTGCATCAGAAATGCTCCGGCGGCCAGCGTATATAGCGAGTGCGACAGCGCGTAGAGCGGGATCATCGGCAGGGAGAGCAATGCAGCCACAATGATGGTCCGCTTGCGCCCAAAGCGTTCCGACAGACCGCCGAAGAAGACGCCGCCGAGCAACGCCCCGATGTTGTAGACGATCCCGATGGAACCAGTGAGGGCTGCCGAGAAGTGATGATCTTTCTGTAAGAACGTCGGATATAGGTCCTGCGTGCCATGCGAGAAAGCATTGAAGCAGGTCATCAGCAGAACCAGGAACAGGAACGTCGGTGCGTAGCGCACCAACTCACCGAACGACAGCTTCGGCGCTTTCTCACGCGCGGCTCCAGCAGCCTGCCTCTCACGCCAAACCGGCGACTCCTCCACCTTCAGGCCGATATACAGCACCAGCAGGGCCGGAGCCGCGCCCACCAGGAACATCCCGCGCCAGCCGAAGTTGTAACCATGCCAGCTCATATGCACGAAATGAGGAAAAAGCAGCGCGTACGCAGCCGCTGCGGCAAGATAACCGACGGCATATCCTTCCTGCAGAAGCCCGGAGAAGAAGCCGCGCCCTTCCTTTGGCAGCGTTTCAAAGGCAAGCGCCGCACCCACGCCCCATTCTCCGCCCATGGCAATACCAAAGAGCGCACGCAGCCAATAGAGCTCATGCAGCGAGGTGGTGAAAGCGCAGGCGAGCTCAAAGACGGAGTAGCAGGCCACGTTCAGCATCAATGCAGGGCGCCGGCCATACTTATCCGCAAGCCAGCCGAAGAGAAATGCTCCTACGGGGCGGAAGGCCAGCGTAAGAAAGAGCGCCTCGGTGACAGCGGATGTCGTCGCATGGAAATCTCCAGCGATGGCCGAAACACAAAAGACGAGTATGAAGAAATCGAAGGCATCCAGCGACCAGCCGAGGAAACAGGCAGCAAAAGCATGGCGCTGGTGAGAAGCAAGACTGCGGAAGGGGCTCGCCATATAAGGGTTCGCGGAGCCCGTCTTACGGCTCCAGTTGAGACTACCAGAGCATCGTCCCGCATATACGCGCGACAATTCCCCTCAAAACAGTACGGGACCGAGTCAGACTCGGTCCCGTACTGTTTTATTCCACAAACCTCAGGGCTGGTGCGCTCCGCTTCCATTTGCCGTCTTCACGGCGGCCACGGCTTCCTGCTCCGTCGCCTTCTTATGGATTTGATGATGCAAGCAATAGAGTGCCAGCTCCAGGCGATCGGAAACTCCCAGCTTGTCGTAGATCTTGCGGAGGTAGTTCTTCACCACCTGCTCTGTCGTTCCCAGCTGGAAGGCGATCTCCTTATTGCGCTTGCCCTGCGTGATGCAGGCAATAATCGAAAGCTCCTTGGGAGAAAGCCTGGGCTGCGACTTCGGATTGGTGATGGCTGTCGCCTGCGAACGGTAGGCTTCGATGACCCAGTTCACCGATTGATTGTCGATCCAGGTTTCGCCGCCGGCGATCTTCCGCACGCATTTCACCAGCAGCTCGGGCGCAATCGAACGAGGAATAATCCCGCGCACGCCACGGCGGTAGAGCTCAACCGTATGCGCCTCGTCAGTACCCACCGTCTGCACGATGATCTTGATCTCCGGAGCAATGCGAACGATCTCCGGGATGGCATCGGTTGTTCCGGCAATCAGGTTGCCCTCAAGCAGCAGAACATCGGATGGATGGCGAGTCAGCGCTGCATGAAGATCGTCCATGCGTTCCACCTGGCCCACGACACGGATGTCATCCTCGAGCGCGAATACCTTACGCATGCCAACGCGGTATATCGCCTGAGAGTCGGCGAGAAGGATACGGATGAGCGGCTTGCCCGCCTGCGCGGTGCTCTCTCCCTGCTTCGCCTCTTGTTGTTCAGGAGTGAATTCGGCCATAACGATCTGCCTGCTGCCTCCGATTACGGATTACTGAAAGCTGTAATGGTCAATGACTGCCGCTGCATATGCGCTGGTCTGTTCGCGATACGATCTCACCACTCGCCCCGCACAGTGCACAGCTGCTGATTGCTTATTTCCGATAATGCCCTCCGGGATCTCGACGAAAAACTCCACCGCATCTCCCGGAGACAACAATTCACTTATTTGGAATAGAATCCCGCTCGCCGAAATGTCCTTCGTATACCCTTCGTAACACTCCACCCCCACAATGACATGGATGGGAAGACAAATCGGAAAGCGAACCGCTCCGCGGGACCTGAGCTCCTCTGGAACCACACCATTCGCTCCTGCAACGTCAGCAATCGGATGCTGCAATCCCACACGGAACTCCGGCAAGTACATCAATCTGAAAATCGAATTTCCGGTACACACATACCGACATGCGGCGAATCAATCCAAAAGGTCCGGAATTACGAAAGTTTACACCTTTGATCCTAAGAAAAGATAGGAAAAAGGTTGCCCTTTGGTTACCTGCGTACCAACATGGCGACGACTCAGAACTCTATCACAATCAAGAAGTTCCCCATTCAAGCGGGGAAAAACGCGGCTGAAGCCCCGACCCATTCCAGATTCCGGTTATGATCCACCCCCATCATCTGCCCACGGCCCAGGCGAACCAGGGAAAACACTGGCTGCAGCTCCCCTCCGTCTGGCCAAAGATAGAGGATGCGGATTTCCGGCTGTGTCCAGCCAAAGGGAGTATCCACCACGCGCTCAAAGCTCACTCGCTCCTGCAGCAGGTAGTTTTTCCGTTCGGCCACAGGAATCGCTGCCAACTGTTCCTCTGTTGGCGCAAAGATGATTCCCTTGCCCGCGAAGGAGAAAAGCGGCTTCAGGACCCAGTGTTCCCGCTCCGGAGAGAGCCGGTCAGCGCCCCTGCCGGCAAACCAGTCGTCGAGAAAAACTGCGGGAGGCACATTCGGATGGTTCAGAAATGGGAGCGAGAACTTGCTCAGATGGAAGTACCAATTGGGATGTCCGGCCCACTCTACATCAAAGGACTCGCGATAATCGAAGCCCAGCCGGATCTGTTTCTGGATCAGCTCATCTACGATAGTGCGGTTATAGATGCGATGGATCGGAACCAGCCGCTTCCCTTCCCGGTAGCACAGGCGCGGCAGTTTGCCCGGCCGGTCCTGAGGGACAATTTCGGCAATGTCCACGATGGGAATGCCCAGCCGGTCGGCGGTCACACGAAAATCCGGCAGAGTTTTCTGTTCCATCGGCTGGATTTCGGCTAAGACGACATTCTCCGGATCATGCCCGTTCAGCACGACGCGCCCCATCAGCTTCCAGAAGCTGGCCTCGCTGTGCCCTCCGAGAAAAAACGCCAGCTTGCCGAGCTCATCGAGTGCATAGATCGAGCGATACATCTCGTTCAGGACGGACTGGAAGCCATATACGGATGGAAACCCCTGCAGCTCCACCAGCCGGGGAGAAAACGATCCATCCGCTTCGCGGACCAGACCGAAGTCTACCGTCATAAAGTGAGGATGCGGCGTCTCATCCGCAGCCCGCCAAGCCTCGGGAATAGCCGCCGCAGAACGCTGGAGATAATGACGATCCCGCACCAGGCGGTGCGTCAGCTCGGCACCTGTTCCGGCCATCGTTTCGAGCAGGTCTTTCGGAAAAAAGACCGGAGTTTCTGCCACCCGAAAGCCGATATGGGTGCGGGTACACGCGTCCAGAGCACGCAGCAGTTGCCTGTAGTGCTCCGCCTGGTACCTCTCATTGAAGGCCGCGCGCAGATTCGCAATCACGCCCTAAGCCTATACCCGCATTCCTCTACCCGAAAAGGCGCTTTATACAACGCCTGGCCGCCGTTTCACCAGCACGCTGAGCCGTTCAGCATCGATATCGTTCAATCTCCGGCCAATCTCCTGGGCTGCATCGATCGAACGCTGCGCCCATTCCCTTTGCCTGGTTGCTGAGGACGGCTCCACATTTAAGCCGGCGGACAGGCTCACCACGGTCATCTGATTACGCACGATATCTTCGACGACCAACCGCATCTCGCGGATCGTAGTCTGCCGAACCAGCCGCTGCCGATGCCGCACCACAAAGAAGATGACACCGTGAATCACCCCAACGCACGCGGCAGCGATCGCAGCTGCCTCCCAGCGTAACTGCTGCTGGTGGAAAAACAGCAGCGGCACCGCAAGGATGACTACAATTCCGGCCGCACTGAGAATTAATTCCAGATATTTCAAGAAGAAGCGCAAGCAGTCCTCACGTTATACTTTCAATTCCGGAGTGACACTATTCATCCGTGGAAAACTGTCCTCTGTCAACAGGCGAATGGCCAATATTCCCATGCACTTGCGAAGCATTTGACCCACCTGCCAAATGCTTCGTAAAATGAAGTGTCAACACGACATCAGCAGTTTGGCGGCGTAGCTCAGATGGTTAGAGCGACGGACTCATAACCCGTAGGTCGATGGTTCGATTCCATCCGCCGCCACCAGTGACTCCTCACCAAAAACTGAAGCATACAAAGGGCGCACAGCCGCAAGGAGCAGTCCGGCGTGCTGCTGAGTTCGACCTACGGGTATGAGCCCGTCGCTCTTTCCCGTTGCTGCACCACCCTCTCTGCGACAGGCTGATTCCGTTGGAGTATCATCGGATGCAACGGACCTCTGTATTCAGCCCATGTCGAAAGCATTTAAACGCTCCGTCCTCGCCGTCTCCGTCGCTCTTGTCGCCATCGTCTTCCTGGGCGGTTTTCTTACAGGAGGCGTAAACGCCGGCTCGCAAGCCGATGGCGTTTATCGCCAGATGGGCGTCTATGAAGAAGTTCTGCACAAGATCCAGAGCGACTACGTCACGGAGCCTAGCATCAATGACGTGACGACCGGGGCCCTCCATGGCCTTCTGGAATCGCTCGATGCAGACTCCAGTTATCTGACCCCCGCCGAATACAGCGCCTATAAGGCGCATGCCAACGAAGAAACGGCACAGGTAGGCCTGCTGGTCTCGAAGCGCTACGGATATGCCACCGTCGTTGCCGTGATCCCCGGCAGCCCGGCCGATAAGGAAGAGCACATCATGGACGGCGACCTGCTTGAGGCTATCGGCGGCAAGTCTACGAGCGATATGTCTCTCGCCATGATCCGCCTCAGCCTCGAAGGCAAGCCGGGAACCGATGTGACCTTCTCCATCGTGCGTCCAGGCAAGCCGGAACCGCAGAAGATCACGTTGACACGCACCAACATCACCGCTCCTCCGCTTGCCGAGCAGCAATACGAGAACTCCTCGATCCTCTATCTCAAGCCGGGAACGCTCAGCAAAGACCGCGTCAATGAGATCGAAGCGAAGCTGAAGGCCATGCCGAAGAATGGCAACAAGAAAGTGCTGCTCGACCTGCGCGATGTCGTCGAAGGCGATTCCGATCAGGCGATCCGGCTGGCAAACGCGTTCCTGAAGTCCGGCAATATCGCCTCCCTCTCTGGCCAGAAGTTCTCGAAGCAGACCTTCAACGCCGATCCGGAAAAGTTCATCACCGACGCGCCGCTGGTTATCCTCATCAATCACGGCACCGCCGGCCCGGCCGAGATCGTCGCCGCCGCCATTCTCGATAACAAGCGTGGCGACCTCGTTGGAGACCGCAGCTTCGGCGAAGGCGCCATCCAGAAGACCATCGAGATACCTGACGGTTCGGCTGTCATTCTCTCGGTAGCCAAATACGATTCGCCCTCGGGCAAGGCGATTCAGGACACCGCGGTCACGCCGAACATCATCGTGACGGAAAGCATCGATCAGTACCTCGCCGAGGAGAGCCTTGACGAGTCTGAGCAGCCCACAGAGCGAGTGCAGCCAACCACCGATGACCAGCTCACGCGGGCTCTTGACGTTCTGAAGCAAAAGGCCGCCTAACCGCAAGCGCGGCGGCTCTTGCGGTTGCCGGTAGAACTTCGGCAACCGCCGCAGCACCACACCTGGATCAGGCTCCGCAACTGGACCATACTTTCTGAGTCATCGTTTCTTGATGTATCCCGGACCAGGGCACCCGCTGCGGTTCGGCTAATTCGCTTGCGGGAGAGCTTTTGAAATCACGCGGTCCATGGACACCCCCTCCCACCGCCTCTCCAGCCCGGCAGAAGACGGCTCCCAGCCGTAGCCCCAAAACCACCGCCCAAACCACCTCCAAGACCACTGCCGGCACATCCGCGTCCTTCTGCCGTCCGCAGGCAAAACGCCGCAAAATCGCGGGTAATGTGGCTCTGGCTCTTATGGCCGTGCTGGCCATTGCCGTCGGCTCTCTCAGCGGCCTGATGCTGGTGTACTCGGTGAACCTGCCTCAGATTCAGGATCTCGAACGCTATCAGCCTGACACCATCACCGAGCTTTACGACGTGCATGGCCGCCCATTCGGCTCTTTTGCCCTCGAGCGGCGTGTCGTGGTCGATTACAACAGCTTCTCGCCCCTGTTGCGGCAGGCGGTCATCTCCATCGAGGACAAGAACTTCGAGAGTCATGGAGGCGTGAATGTCTTCCGCGTTCTCGGTGCTATCTATCACGACATCGCTTCCAAGGGCCGCGCACAGGGTGCATCCACACTGACGATGCAGCTGGCGCGCAACCTCTTTCTTTCCAGTGAGCGCACCGGCAGCCGCAAGCTGCAGGAAATCTTTCTGTCCCTTCAGATCGAGCACGCCTTCACCAAGGAACAAATCTTCACTCTCTATGCCAACCAGATTGCTCTTGGCCATGGCACTTTCGGCTTCGAGGCAGGGGCACGGTACTACTTCTCGAAGCATGCCAAGGATTTGACCCTGCCGGAAGCAGCGCTGCTGGCAGGATTGCCAAAGGGGCCGAGCGAGTTCTCTCCGATCTCGAACCCGGATCGCGCTTTCCGCCGCCGCAATCAAGTCATCAATGCCATGCTCGAGGACGGCGCTATCACGGCAGCGCAAGCCGATGCTGCACGCACGGCCCCGCTCGGCCTGCATCTTGAGCCGCCGCCCAACTCCATCGCTCCCTGGTTTGTCGAAGAAGTACGCCGCGAATTGGAACGCCAGTTCGGCGCCGATCGCGTTCACGAAGCCGGCCTCAAAGTTGAAACCACCCTGGACCTCGATCTGCAGCAAACGGCCAACCGCGCTGTCCTCGATGGACTGGCGGCTTATGAACGCCGCCATGGCTGGAAAGGGCGCCTGCTGAATGTCCCCGCAGGCGGTCTCGACATCCATACCTTCCGGCATCCGGACTGGGTAGAGACTGCTACTCCCGACATGTACATGCACGGGCTCGTCACCGGCATTCTGCCTTACCAGGCGACGGTAAAGCTTGGGAATCGCGACATCGTCCTTACTCCGGAGAGCTGGTCATGGACCAGGTTCAAAACCGCTCCTGAATTTCTGCACCTTGGCGACATCGTCTATGTCCATATCACCGGGCAGTCCGGCAACGAGCTCTCCGGCACGCTCGAGCAGGACAGCGGCGCACAGTCTTCGCTGCTGGCCATGGATAATTCGACCGGCGATGTGCTCGCACTGGTCGGCGGACGTGACTTCAACCTGTCGCAGTTCGACCGCGCCACGCAGGCCGAGCGCCAGACCGGCTCCTCTTTCAAGCCTTACGTCTATACTGCGGCGGTAGAAGACGGCGCCACGCCCGGCGAGATGATTCTCGATGCGCCCACGTCCTTCGGCTCCTATACCCCACACAATTACGAAGGCAATTTCCTCGGTGCAATCACGCTCGAGCGCGCGTTTGCCGATTCCCGCAATATCCCCGCACTCAAGCTCGCGCAGCGGGTCGGCATACACAAGGTTATCGATGTCACTCACCAGTTCGGTGTTACCAGCAATATCCCGGCCTTTCTGCCCGTGGCTCTTGGTTCCGTCGAGATCAATCTTCTCGAGCACGTGGCTTCCTACTCTGTCTTTCCGAATGACGGCATCCGTGTCGCGCCGCGGCTGATCCGCAAGGTCACGACCTCCGACGGTATCCCACTCACCGAGCCTGCGCCTGAAGTGAAGGAAGTCACCTCCGTCAAGACAGCCCGCACCATGATGACTCTGCTCAAATCCGTCATTGCTCCGGGGGGCACCGGAGCCGATGCCATGGCGCTTCACCATCCGCTCGGCGGCAAAACCGGCACCACCAGCGATTACACGGATGCATGGTTCATGGGTTTCTCGCCCTCGGTCACCTGCGGTGTCTGGGTCGGCTATGACAACCGCCAGTCGCTCGGCGACAAAGAAACCGGCGCGCACGCTGCGCTGCCGATCTGGATGGACTTCATGCGCGCTGCCATCGCCGATAAACCGGATGAACACTTCCCCGGCGATCTATCCGCTCCACTGTTGGCCAACACCCAGCCTGCATCCAGATAAAAAGACGCCGGCCATTGCGGCCAGCGCCTTCCTCCTACAGCAACCCAGGTTAAAAGTGCCAGATCAGGTCGCCTGCAAAGGTGAGCTGCGTGGTTTTTGTCGGAGCGCCGTTTGTTGGAGCATCGAAAGCCGGTTTGTCGTACGAGTGATCAAGCCGTAGTTCCGGCCGGAAGGTCACCGTACTCCCGATCCAGTAATTCATTCCGACCATGTGCTCTGAATAGAGCGTCGCAGTACCCGTCCGTTGCCCCTTCAGATCGTTCACAAACTCGTTGCGAATAGTCAGAGAGGTGTGATGGTTGTTCCACTCATGCTCGATGTAGTTCACTGCGGCAAAGTCCGGAGCATAGCAATGGGTTGCCAGAGGATTGCACTGCGCGCCGTTTGCGCCAGTGATCAGGGAAGGGCCTGTGATTTCACCCGCATTCGCGCCGACGTTCGCATTCGCACCGTAGCTGATACAGGGATTAAGCCCATAGCAGAGATTGGGAACATCACGTTCGTACTGATACCAGGCCTCCGTATCGGTGTGCCAGGTCGCATTGAACTTGTGATAGTAGGTGAGGTAATACGCGGAGATATTGTTGTACGAATACTTCGCCGAATTCAGTGAGTTCGCACAGAAGTAGAGATTGTCTCCGCCTGTATGCCATGTATAGCCCGCACAGGCATTGCCGGTAAGCTTCGCATATTTCGTCCAGGGCGCGGCTTCGCAACCACCTGAGACACCCCCTTGCACTGTCCAGTGATCGCTCAGCTTGGTGGTTACGTTCACACCGTGCTGGGTGTAGCAGTCCACCGTATAGAGCAGCGAGTGGCTGTAGGTGTAGTTATTCGGAGCCAGCTGCGCCTCGATATCCGGCAGGGAAATATAACGGCCGACACGGATATCCGTACCCTGCCCAATGTGCGGCAGATAGAAATCCAGGTAGTACATCACCGGGTCATAGCCATACGTGTTGTTGTTCTTGAGCAACTGCTGGCTGAAGACGCCATACGCCGTCGTATAGCGGTAGTCGAGACCATACAGGCTGGTAAGGCGAAAGCCCCAGTCGAAGTGATCCTTCTGTACCGTATCCGGAAGCCGCTCGAAATACAGCGCCGCCTGATCGAGTTGAATCGAATTCGGAATGACATCGTAAGCTGCCGGCGCATTTGCAAACTTCCCCTGATTCGAAGTGCTGGCGTTATAGCCAATATCGAACCAGCCATAGGTTTTGATCCGGCTTTTTGCGCCATTGATCGCCGTCATCAGCGGATAGGTGTTGTAGTCAGGTGCGCCGATCACCACCGTACCGCCAATTGGCCAGTCGGCACTCGGAAAGGGCGGAGAATTCAGCGGTGCGGGCGTACCGCGGCGCTCGGGCGCCGGAGCGGCTGGCGCAGTGCTCGAACTGGACGTCCAGTCATCGAGATACGCGTGCCCCAGGCGCGTAAGGAATCCGCGCTGCGGCGCAGGAGCGTCCGGCGTGGCGCTGCTCGCATCTCCACTCACGGAGCTACCCGCTACCGTGTCGTCACTGGATACCACCGAAACCGCTTGCGCAGAAGCCTGTACAGAAAAACAAGCTGCGGACAGGATAAACATCGAAGAATAAAACCGTTGAAACTTTAGGAAGCCCATGACTCTCCACGAACGTATGCGCACGCGAATCATTCGCGCACTTCCTCAATCTACGGAGCAAGCCATAAGCACGCCCTAAATAGGGCATAAAGGCTTCATAAGTAAGCCTGCATGCACCGAGCGCACGCTATTGATATCCTTGAAGGATGAAACGCGTTGTTCTCTACAGCCAGCCCGGCTGCCCTCCCTGCTTTGCCGCCAAGCAATTTCTCAAGAGCCGCGGAGTGCCGTTCGAATACAAGGATGTACAGGCAGATCCTGAAGCACTGCGGGAGCTGGTTGCGCTGAACAGCCGCAGCACCCCCACGATCGTCGTCGAAGAGGAAGTGATGATCGGTTTCGATCCCGACCGCCTGAGCATCCTTCTCGGCTAACCCGCTCCCCGGATACCGGCGCAGGCGCGTTTTCCGAATCACCTCCGTGCCGCTCCATAGCGGCATCCTTCCCCAGCCCTTCCCTATTCTGCACCCCGTCACTTCTCCGGTTCCTCTTCTACGGCACTCGCCGATTTCGCGATCACTTCGCTAAGATAGCTCTACTTTTCCAAACACCATTTCTGTACGCCGGAGATTGGCCCTGCGCGCTATCTTCCTCAACTACCGGAGAAATGACTCAGAAGGCGAGGCCGGACGCCTCTTCGATGAGCTCACCCTGCACTTTCCGCAAAACACAGTCTTTATGGATGTTGCCGCCATCGAACCAGGACGCGATTTCCGCAAGGCCATTGACCAGAGCATCGTCTCCTGCCAGGTTCTGCTTGCCATCATCGGCCAGACATGGCTCTCTTCTGCCGACGCGGATGGGCATTTGCGTCTGGAAGATCCCGATGATTTTGTTCGCCTGGAACTGGCCTCGGCTCTGCGCCGGGACATTCCTGTAGTCCCGATACTGGTTCGCGGCGCACGCATGCCCCGCGCGGAGCAACTGCCCTCAGACCTGCGGGAACTGGCATACCGGAATGCCGTCGAGCTTACCCATGCACGCTGGAAATCCGATGTACAGGTACTGGTTCACGCTCTGCGTCCTTATGTCGAAACGCCCATCGGAGCAGCACCGGCGGCTCTTCAGACACAATCCCCCGCTCCGGGAACTGCAGCAGCCACACTGCCCGATCATCCTGCAGCCACGACTTCACTCTCCTCCGAAATCGTCGATCACGCCGCCCACCAGCTTGCTTCCTTCATCGGCCCGCTTGCCAGCCATCTGGCGAGGAAAACGGCACGCACCTGCACATCCCCGGAAGATCTCTACACACGCCTTGCTCAGGAGATCGAGTCCGAACCTGACCGGGCGCGTTTTTTGCGCGCCTGTCGCGGCTGAATACGGTCTATTCGCCTTCGATCATCCGCAGCGCCTTGGCCAGACTGATCTGCATACGCTGGAAGGAAGCCGCGACTACCGCAATCTCGTCATTGCCCACGATCCGTACAGGCGGCACATCCTTCTCACCACGGCTTACGCGGTCGGCCGTCTCCGAGACCACACGCAGCGGACGGATGACAAACCAGTAAACCGCCGCGTCCAGTGCCACCACTGCCAGCACCAGGGTGATCACCAGAAAGATCAGCAGCCGTTGCCAGGCTTCATTCGCAATCCTGATCGGCACAGACTGCGGCACGGAAATAATCTGAGCCGCTACGATTTCATCCTTCTTCCAGCCGAATCCGTTGTCCGATCCATAGACGGTCAGCATCGCATGCGGAGCGGCTGATGGTACGCTGTGACATTCCAGGCATGGTTGCGCCGCCCGGATAGGCCGTGCCAGATAGAGCGAAGTTCCACTCGGCGTCAACCGGTCGCCGATCACCTCCGTCTGGTCAGGATGATCGCGCAAGGTGTGCACGATATCCGCCTCCCAGTCCGTTGCCCGATCCTCGGGGTTCGTCGGATTCAGCGTGGCTTCCTTGTAGGTGTAATCCGGATACTGCCGCCGCAGCTTGTCGAAGGTTGTCGTCGCTCCGAAGGCCGGTACGGTCTCGGCCAAAAAGTGCACCCGGTGACGTGGATTCTGCTGCAGGAGAGGAGAGAGATCGGCCGATGTATAGTCGCGGACAGCCGTTGCACTGGCCATCATCAGGTGCGCTTCCTCGAGCACTTCCCGACGCGCATTGCCCATCAAAAACGAATAAGCAAAGTGCGCAATCAACACGCCGCCGATTCCAAAAACCAGGAGCAGAATCAGGTTGAATTTGACCAGAAGCTTCATCGACCACTCTTTCTCTTTCCGTCGAAGCAACTTTTGTGCTGGGGGAGCGAACCCTTATAGCACGATTCAGCCATAAGTCAGCAGAGGTATCGGGAGATTCGCCTGTCGTTTGATTTGCTCGCTCCCTGCCCGGAGCGGAGGGAACGATTGCCAAGCGCACGCTCACCAGCTAGGCTAAGGAGGAGCAACAGCCTTTCACAGGCTGGCCTCGCTGCCCGATGCGGGAGTGGCGAAATTGGCAGACGCACTTGGTTTAGGTCCAAGCGGAGCAATCCGTGGGGGTTCAAGTCCCTTCTCCCGCACCAGCTTTTCTCAGAACTATTTTGGAACTGAGGCTCGACAGGCATGGAGCCTCTGCCAGGATCGGGTTTGTCCGGATTTCCGGCGGTTGCCTGCGATACTCTGAAGGCATCATGCAATCCAATCCGCCACAACCCAAAATCGAGCTGGCCAAGAGCGAAAAGTATCAGGAGACCTACGCCAACAGCGTGCAGGTCCGTGCCAGCGTGTGGGATTTCTTCCTCGCCTTCGGCATCGTCCGTCAGGACTCTCCTGAACAGGTCAACATTGAAAACAGCCAGGGCATCTATCTCAGCCCGCAGCAGGCGAAAGCTCTCTGGAACCTGCTTGGCCAGAATCTCGTTCAGTACGAGCAGGCCTTCGGCACCATTGCGCTTGAGCCGCATACCCAGCCGGTTCCTATCCCGCGCGGCCCTGTTCACTAGGTCGTATCCCCATATAGAAAATGGAGATGTTGTCATCCCACCGCTGCGCGAAACAGTCTTGTCTCGCGCGGCAGTGGGAGCTGCAGTCCTGTTCCGCTCCGCAACAATCCAGCTTGCCACAAAAGAAAGCGGAGGCCGAAGGCCTAGACGGCCAGCGCCGTCCTGCGCACAGCAGACGGTCAAATGCTATTGAAGAGCGTGCCCTGTCCGTCGATGGCGGCAATCAGATCCGTGAGCGATGACTGCTGCGTCTCGGCCGAGCTCAGCTCGGTAGCGGCCGTGGCTGTATCCGTTTCAATCAGCGAGTTCTGCGAGGACTTGAGCTGCACTTCCTGGTCCTCGCTGGCGGTGCTCGCCGCTGTCAGCGCGTCAATGGAGTTGTCGATCACTGCCCGCTGCTGCGTAACATAGTCGAGCGAGGTCGTGAGAGCCGAGAGGTCGGAGGTGGCAGTCGACGACACCGTACCCGAAGAAAAATCGGCAATTAGCGAATTCAGGGTTCCGAGCACATCGGCTCCCGAAGCGGTGAAGATCTGGTTCCCTGGCACATTCGTCTGAATCTTCTGCCCATTCGCCGTTTCGACATAGCTGACATCACTATCGCCGTTGTAGGTAACCGTCGCCGGCGAAGTGCTCGAATCCAGGGTAAAGGGTTCCGTCGTACCCTGGCTGCCGGAAAAGAGATACGTTCCCTGGTAGCTAGTATTTGCCAGCGAAAGCACCTCGTCGCGAATTCCCGTCAGCTGCGTGGCGATTGTCTCCAGATTGCTGCTGTTCAACGTTCCATCATTGCCTTCCGTGGCCAGGGAAACCGCCTCATTCAACTGCGACACCACACTGCCAAGCGTGCTGTCGGCCACCTGCAGCATACCCTCAGACGAAGATGCCGTCTGCGAAAAGGTGTCATCGGTGCTGATACTGCTGGACAGTGTGATATTCAAGGCAAAAGCAGTCGGATTATCGCCAGGCTCGTTCACCGTCACACCGCTTGAGATCTCATTGGTGATGGCCTCTTCATTGGCTGTTGTCGTATCGAGCGCCGACACGGTGTTGTATATGTAGTGGGGATCTACGCGCATGCCTGCTCTCCTCTTTTGCAAAAGGCTGATCTTGTCGCCACAGGCTGCCGACTGCGTGCGCCTGTCTATGGTTTTCGTTGCCCTGCTCTAGCTGCTGTACGCCGTTTCCACACCCAGATTGAGCGCAGACAGCATGACCGAGTCGAGCGTGCTGAAAAGCTTCGACGCCGCCTCGTAGGACTGCTCGAAAGTCTCGAGCGAGGATGCCTCGTCATTCAGGTTGACGGAACTGAGCGAACTGACCTGGGTCTGCAACTGTGTAAGGGAATCCTGCTGCGCCGTATTGTTGACGGTCGCATCGGAGACCATCGTGCCAAGCGTCGAGATCATCGCCGAATAGTAGTCTGTCGGCGTCGAACCATCGACGATCGTCTGGTTTTGCAGGTTCACCATATCCAGCAGATTGGTGTCGTCAGAGGAACCTTCGCCGGTAGCCGCGGCTGCAATCTTGTCGGGATCGGTCATGGCGACAGAGATCGTGGATGCGGCGCCCGTCGAGCTGGTAGGCAGCGTGAAGATGGCTGTGCCTGCATCACCATTCACATCGTCGCCCGCCTCATTAACCGTGTTCACCTCGGTGCCGAAGTCGTAGGCCAAGGTATCGAGCGCGGTGCTGATCTCGGGAATATCCTGATCGCGCACCTCGAGCAGACCGCCGAGCTGACCGCCACCGGAGGCCAGATCGGTGGTCAGATCATTACCTTCGGAGTCATAAATATGGGTCACGCCATCGCTCGAACCGGTGGTCAACGCATAAGAGCTGCCTTCGGAGACCAGCAGAGCGCCGCTCGAGGTCGTAATGGACAGGCCGTTGTCCTCGGTCGTGACCTGGTGAATGCCGATCAGCGAGGAGAGCTGCTGAATATCTTCTTCGCGCTCGTCCTCGAGTGTTCCAGCATCGCTGTTCGGGCTTGTTGACTGGATCTGCTGATTCAACGAGGCAATCGCTCCGGTGAGAGAGTTCACCTGCTGGACAATGCTCACGCTCTCCTGATCGATCGAGCTCTGCTGCGCCGACAGCTGCGACGCTGCGTTCTGAAAGTCATTGGCCAGGGTATCGGCGCTCGACAGCACGCTCTGTCGCAGCGTGGTGCTGGAAGGGTCTGACTCGAGCGACGAGAGCGCGTCGAAGAAGGACGTCATATCATCGCCAATTCCGCCGGTCGTGCTACTGCTTGTCGAGGTCGAATCTGAGGTCGAAGTCGTGGTCTGATCGAAGATCTCCTGCACATCATCGAGCGCCGACAGCCGCGAATCGGTCGCGCTGGCGGCCTGGTTCTGCTGTTGCAGATCCTCCTCGAGCACGGGGTCCCGCTGCGAGACACCGCCGGTCATCGTCGTGCCGTCGCCGACCAGCCCCTGCTGGAGCGTGATCGGATCGTTCTCCTCAAAAGTCGCCACCTCGCGGGTGTAGCCGGTAGTATTGGCGTTCGAGACATTGTTGGAAACAACTGCCAGCGCCGCCTGATCTGCCTCAAGGGCGCCGCTTGTAATGCTGTAAGCCATATTCAGTGTCGCCATTGCCGTCTATCCTTCCCCGCCAATCTGTCAGACTGGTACCACCCTGCTATGTACACTCCAGCTATATGCGTTTCAGTTATGCGCGCTCCAGGCGGACATGATGTGCCCGGCGCAACAGCCGCAGATTCCGCGCCGTCTTCTCAAGCAGCGCGCCAAAGATTCGGTGTGCCTGCATGAGCTCGCGGGACGGGACAGTGCGCTGTCCCGTCGCGGCCAGCGCAGAAGCCTCTTCGAGGAGTTGCTCGAGGACCGGGCGATCCACATATGTCAGGGCCCGAATCGCGCGCTCTTCGAGTTCGAGCAGGGACTCCACCCGCATTCCGTCACCCACAACCGCCATTCCCGAAGCTGTTTCTGCACCCGTCACATTCCAGAAACTCATCCGTTCGCTCCACCCAGCATGTGTTCGATCACCTTGCCGGCTACTTCACTGGAAGGCACACTGTAGGTGCCGCTTGCCAGCGCTGATTGCATTGCGGCGACCTTTTCGCCGCGCACCTCGGACGCCGTACTGCTGGCCGCACTGGCCGCAGTTCCGGCGGTACTCAGCGAGGCCGTATCGATGGTTGCCTGCGATGCCGATGCGAACTCTGCGCCAGTTGCTATTGCAGAATGCGGGTCCGCAGTATTACCTGCCTGCGCTGCGCCGGAAACCGCACCGCCCTGCAGGAAATCTCCAGAAATCTTCATAACTTGCTCCTCGCTTTACCTTATCGGCAACAGCTTGAAGCACTTTAGTAATTTGGAGCGGCCTTCCCTCCCATATTTCCCATTTTGAGATTCGCACTGTCCGAAGCGACTTCAGGCGACGTATCGGAGGCTCCGAGCTGAGAAAGAATCTTCGTCGCGATACCGAAGCCTCCGTGCTCGGAGAGCGCTTTTCCAAAGATCTCCGAGCCCAGACTCATCAGTGTCGACTCGCTTCCTTCCTCTTCGTCATCATCCTGGCCATCGACATCATTGGAAAACAGCGGATCCTTCTGCAAGGGCTTGAGAAACTCCTGCATCAGGCTCGACTCAAATTCGTGCGCCGCCGAGCGCAGCTTCTCCTGCTTCGCCGGGTCCAGGGCCGAAGCCATGCCATTTGCCGCCATTCCAGAACTCACCTTCTCGATCACATGACCTCCAGTTCCGCTTCCAGTGCTCCTGCCTCTTTCATCGCCTGCAGAATCGAAATAATGTCCCGTGCCGTTGCCCCGATCGATTGCAGGTTCTGCACCAGGTCATCGACCGAGGCTCCGGCCTTCAGTTCAATCCCACTGGCCGGCTTGTCCTGCGCCTGAATCGAGGTCTGCTGCACCACCTGCGTGGTGCCCGCGCTCATAGGCCCAGGCTGAGAGACCTGATACTCGCTCACCACATTCACCGAGAGGCCACCGTGGAGAATCGAAACTGGCTGCAGGCGCACCTCGCCGCCGATCACCACCGTCCCCGTCCTTTCATTCACAACCACGCGGGCACGTGGATAGACACTCACCTCGACCGCCTCGATCTCCGCCAGCAGCTCCGGGATATCCTCACCTTCCCGGGCTGCAATCTCAATGCTCCGGCTATCGACGGCGTGCGCCACGGTGCGTTTGAGCTGCGTGTTGATCGATGAGGCCATTTCCTCCGCAGTCCGGAAATCCGGATCGTTCAACAGCAGCGTCAGATGGCGCATCTTGCTTAAATCAAGCGGCACCGAACGCTCGACAATCCCTCCCGACGGAATGAGCCCGGTGGTGGGATGGTTCAGAGATCGGCTGTTGCCGTTGGTGGCGACCGTATAACCGCCCAGCACCAGCGGTCCCTGCGCTTCGGCATAGATCTGCCCATCGGGACCATAGAGCGGCGTCATCAGCAACAGCCCGCCCTCAATGGAGCGTGCATCTCCGGCCGAGGAAACGGTCACATCCAAACGGTTGCCGGGCTGAGCAAAGGGTGGCAGAGTCGCAGCAATGAAGACGGCAGCCATGTTTTGAGTCCGCAGCGACGAGGTGGTGGAGTTGTTGGGTAGATTCACCCCCATGCGCAGCAGCGTCGAGATCAGGGTCTGAATGGGAAAGACGGTCTGCGTACTGTCACCGGTTCCCTTCAGGCCAACCACGATTCCATAGCCCACGAGCTGGTTATCACGAATGCCTTCCACCGAGGCAATGTCCTTGATACGTGCCCGCTTGGTCGGCACCGGTGTTGCAGGTTGCGATGGAGACAAGACCGCAGCTCTCTGCGTTCCAGCGGCCCCAGGAGAGCCTGCGACCTGAGCCAGTAGCTGCCCGCAGACTGCCAACGCAAGCATTCCCAGCAGGAAAAACACAGCTCTGCTCAGTCCTGCCATCCCCCTGCTTCGTCTGACCACTTCCTCAGCCCGCATTGCCTTCTCCTCTGCCACCCTTGTCAGCCTTGTTCAGAACACCAGCAGCTTCATCAGGAAGCGCACTACCGGGTTCTGGCGGTAGGTGTAGTCGTTGACGATGCCTTTGCCCACCACCTCGAGCTCAAGATCAGAAATGCTTGTTGAAGTCACCTGGTTGTAGTTGCTGATATCTTCCGGTCGCACCAGCCCGCGCAGCTTGATGGTCTGCGTCTGCTGGCTGAAGGAGAGCTCGCGCACCGCCTGAATGACCAGCATCCCATTGGGCAGCTCGTCGACTACCTCACCACCGATGGTTGTGCTCAGGCTCGAATCCGTCACCGACTGGCCCTGCGCCGTCAGCCCCGAAGACGAGGACTGGTTCAACAGATTGTTGAGCGCATTGCCACCAGTCAGCTTGCCCAGCAGTTCCGTCACATTCGAGGCTGCCGTTGTGGCGCGCGAGTTCTTCACTGTGCCGTCGGTCGACGCAGTCAGGCTCTCCGAGACCACGATGGCGATCGGATCGTGAATGTGCGCGGCCCGCACATCGCTGCTCAGCCGCGTCATCCGCCCGTTATCCACCCAGATTGAGCCGGGAGTGCGCGTGACCTGAGGAATCTCGGCCCTGACCCGCGCAATATACGCATTGAGCGCCGCATCGGGCGGTGTCTGCTTCGATGCCTGTGGCTGCTTCTTCTTGCTCTTGTCTCCGAGCGCCAGCGGCACCAGCAACAGACAAACCAGGCAGAGTGTTACGCAGCGATCGCTTCGTCTTCCGCGTCTCTGAGTCATGGCCTGCTCCAGCCTGCAGGCGCAGACAACTCTACGGAACCGGGTCCGCGCACGACTCCGCGCAACAGCCATCCGCTTCCCAGGCGAACCACAATCTCTCCCCCGATCGGCGCCGACTGCGCCGCAACGCCACTCAGGCGAATGTGCGCCGTGCCATCCTGCCAGACCGTCACCGGCATGCCGGCCTTGACCACGATCGGCGCCGGCAACGCTTTAGCCTCCGCATAGCCGAGAGGCTCTTTCAAACGCTGACCGATGGGATCAAGTTGAAGATGCGCAGGCCACTCCGGATGAGCGCAGTCGCGCATGCGGAGCCAGTCGCGGCGTGTCGTAGCGTCGTGGACGACCGCCTCGACGCGCTCTCCCGTGCAGCTTTTATTTCCCGCGCCAAGAAGCATGGCGGCCAGCAGCCATGGGACACTCATGGAGGTGTCTTCCTTTACTTGATCATGTTGTTGACCTGGCTGTACATGTTGTCGGCCGCGGTGACCACCTTCGAGTTGCTTTCATAGGCCCGCTGCGCCAGCACCATCTGTACAAAGGCACCCACCACGTCAACATTCGAATTTTCGAGATAGCCTTGCTGCAGGGTTCCCACGCCTTCGGTGCCCCCGGGATTGCCCAGCACGGCATCGCCGGAAGAGAGCGTCGCAGTGAAGAGATTCGAACCGATGCTCTCGAGACCGCCCTGATTCGTAAATGTAGCCAGCTGGATCTGGCCAAGCTGCGATGGATTTGTCTGCCCCGGCAAGGTTGCATTCACCACGCCGTACTGGGTGATCGTTACCGCAGTGGCCGTGGTCGGAATCGTGATAGCCGGCACCAGCTCATCGCCTTGCGCATCGACGATCGTGCCCTGGTTGTTCAGAAAGAAATTGCCTGCCCGTGTATACGCAAGCGTGCCGTCCGGACGTTGCACCTGGAAGAAGCCATTGCCCTGGATAGCGAGATCGAGGGGATTGTTCGTCTGGTTCAGATCACCCTGCGTCATGATGATCTCGGTAGCTGCAGACTTCGTACCAAGACCAATCTGCAGACCAGCGGAAACCGTCTGCTGGCTTTGCGCCGCGCCCGGTGTGATCAGGTTCTGATAGATCATGTCCTGGAACTGCAACGAACGCTGGCGAAAGCCTACGGTTGAAGAGTTCGCCAGGTTATTGGCAATCGTGTCGAGATTCAGCTGCTGCGCGCTCATACCGCTGGCCGCCGTATACAGTGCCCGGATCATTGCCTTCCCGCCCTCCTGCCTGCCGTTTGCGACAGGCCATGTTTCCCCTTGTTTCTGCTGCCGGTCCCGTCTTCCATTCCGTCAGCGCTTCACTCTTAAACCTTCGGCAGCACTTCGCTCGCAGTCTTGTCGAGATTGCCGTCAAAAACCGTCAACGCCTTCTGCATCATCTCGGCCTGACGCTGCACGAGAATCAGCTGCAATGTTCCCTCGATCACATCCTGGTTCGAGCCTTCGAGCGCCCCCTGCCGCACCTCCGGTTTTGCAGCGACCGGCTTGGCCTTGCCTGCGGGGGCATAGAGGCTGGTGCCCTCAGGGTTCAGGTCTTCGGGCGCCGCAAAGTTCCATAGGCCGAGCGTCGTCACCACCGCTCCATCCACCGAGACTTCCCCATCAGAGCTGACGACAAATTCACCGACCGGCAGCGTGATCGGCTGATTTTTGACATTGAGCACCGGATGTCCATCCGCCGTCATCAGCACTCCCGCTGACGAGCGTTGGAACTGTCCGCTGCGCGTGTAGCGAATGCCGTTCTCCGTCTGCACCGCGAAGAAACCTTGCCCTTGCAGAGCAAGATCGAAGGGATTACCGGTCGGAGCCAGAGCTCCCTGGCTGAGGTTGAGTACATTGCCGGCGAGAATGCCGAAATCATTCACCGTCCGGTTGAGCTGGGAACCCAAGGCATCGGGTCCCATCACAGCGCCGCGAAAGAATTCGCGTTCGGCGCGGAAGCCGCGGGTGCTGGCGTTTGAGAGATTGCTGGCCGCCGCATCGAGCGCCTCGGTGCGCGCCAGCAGGCCGGAATATGCTGCGTAAAATCCACTGCTCATGTCGATCCCTCACGGAAGAAAGTTGCAAAACATAGACCGGAAGACCGGTCATGAGATAAGGGAGCTCTAAGAACGCTCGGAGAAGTCCACGAGGGCGGCGATGACATCCTCACTCTCCTGCTGCGCTTCCGCCACCGCATCTTCCTTTGGCCACATCCGCAGCCAGAAGTAGCGGTCATAGCGCACCAGCCGTGCAGCAGCCGGCTGAGCACGCTCCACCTGCCGAGCCAGCGCAGCAGCGAGCGCCTCCGGCGTCACCGCCTCCAGCAGGCGCGTCCGCGGAAACGGTACTTCCAGCAAGCGGTTCCGGCAGCGCGCAAAGAGGGAATCGGGCAAGAGACCGACCTCGGCATGCACCCCGGTCAATCGCTCGAAGGCCAGCACCAGACGATGATCGATACCCGACTCAAAAGCAAGATGCAACGTGCCCATCGCCGACCAGCGCAACGGCAATACCCCACAGGCATCGATGAGAATGCGCGGCAATGGAGGCCGCGACAACACACGCGCATCGAAATCCCCGGTGAAGACGGGACTGTTCCACTGCAGGCTGAGCGTTTCCGTTACCCGCCGCTCGCTCAACCCGGCGTGACGCGTCAGCCACGCCCCGATGCGCATATCCACACCTTCCCGCTGCGCAACCAGCGCACGCTGCAGAGAGGACTGATCGATCCAGCCGCGCTGCAGCATCATCAACCCCAGCGGTACGCGATGACGATAGAGTGCGACCGGCTCTCCATATCCGCTCATTTCCCTCGCCACCAGCATCCGCATCCGCTCCACCGTGCAGCCCGGACTACAGGTCCATCCCCCCTCTATCTGCGGTACCCCGCGATTTCTCCAGAGGTGAACCCTGCCGCTCCGGCAGCCGGGATGCGCACAGGCAGGAAACAGCGGCGCGCCCCGCTCCGTGCTCTCCTGCATGCCTTGGGAGCGGGAGCCTAAACCCCACCAAGTTCCACCTAGAAGAGGCATCGGATGCTCTCCAGACGCCTCTCGGCCGTAGCGACCTCGGTCACATTCAGACCAAAATTCCCATCCACCAGCACCACCTCTCCGCGAGCAACGATACGATCGCCTACGAGCAGATCTACTGGCTCCGCGATATGGCGATCGAGCTCGATCACATCGCCGGGGCCAAGGTCGAGGACCTGATTGAGAGACATCTCCCGCGAGCCAAAACGCAGCGAGGCCTCGAGCTCGATATCCACCATCAGCTCCACACCAGGCGGCAGCGAGGCTGGCTGGCCGCTGCCGGCCGAAGCAGCAGCCGATGTCGGTTCCGCCGATATTACCGGCTGCATACTCTGCGTGCGGTCGGCCACCGCGACAAGCATCCTTGCCTCACCGATCACCACCTCGAGCGCAACAGCCGGGATACCTCGTTCCCATGTGCTCTTCTCCGCTACCCCGGCAGTCGCATGGGCTTCGCCCGCAAGAGCCGCCTGCGCAGCCTGAGCAACCAGCCCCTGCCAGAGCTCGATCTCCCAGTCTTCAATGCTTGCGGCGGCTTCGGAGGCCAAACCTGCAGCCACCAGCAGCGCATGCAGGCCGGCTGTCTCCGCCATCACCAGCATTGAGCCCGCCACCGAGCCCGTGCAGCGTATCTCGAAACACAGAGATGCTCCAGACAGCGGCAGCTGCTCGGCCGGCTCGATTCGCATCTCGGCAGAAACCTCGCGCGCCAGGATGCTGGCAGCCTCTGTTGTCCATCGCCCGGTCAGGCTTTTCTTCGCGTCCATCTTCGTTCCTGCCTCCACATCGATCTCAACAGCCCTGAAGCTTCCGCCTCCGCCGACGGCGGCTATGCCTTGCGCTCACCCAGCTGCGCACCACGATGCTCGCCGTAGCGCACCGGCATGGCCTCGTACAGTGGCACCCCGGCAATGCGCATCTGCGGCCGCACGGTCGCACTCATGGGAAAACGCAGCAGCGATGGCATCGCCATCTCCTCGATCTGCCTCGCCGGCACGCGAAACGCCGGCAACTGCAGCGCTGCGCCAACCTTCGTCTGTCCCAGGCTGCGGCGCAGCCGCGCACGGATCTCCGGATTATGGCTGCGCTGACGCGTCCAGTCCCCCACCATCCGGTGCAGGATGGTATTCGATACTACGGCGGGAAAAGCCAGGTTCATCAAACCGCTCGCTGCCTCAAGCTTGACCTCGAAGTTCAGGCAGAGCGTCTTCTCCGAGACCGGCATGAGATGCGCAATCTGCGTCTGCATCTGACGCTGCTCATAATGAAAGCTCAGCCCCACCGGCTCCCACGCCGCGCTCAACTCACGGCAGATGATCTCAATCACGCTGGACAGGATCGCCTCTTCGATATCGGTCAGCTCGCGCAGCTGCCCGGCTGCTCCCTGACCGCCCAGCAGGAGATCGATGATGGTCGGCGCCGGCGCCATCTCCAGCTGCAGAACGGAGATGGCGCGCAGAGGCTCGAGCCGAACCGAACAGACATACGAGAGCGCCGGAATGCGGGCAATAAATTCGTTGAACGGAATCTGCTCGGCCGAGACCAATGTGACCTGAAAGGGACTGCGAAGCCATACGCTGAGATAGTGGGTCAGATTCCGCGCAAAGATATCGTTCAACAGGCTGATGGCCCGCATCTGGTCATTGCTGATCTGCCCGGCGCGGGAAAAGCTGTAGGGCTGGACACGGCGCTTCGGTACAGCCGGAGCATCCGCTGCCGGCGCAGGCTGTCCAGCAGAAACCTGTGGTGACTGCCCCTGCGCCGCCTGAAAGAGCGCGTCGATTTCATCCTGCTTCAGTGTTTTGTCTTTGCCCGGCTTATCCGTTCCCGATCCCATCCCCGCCCCTTTTCCCCTTTTATGCCTTTCCTGTTCTCATCCCTGCCACCGCCATGGAGTTGCGCCTGCGATACCGCTGCAACGCTGCGCCTGCCCCTCACACCTCTTGCCTCTCCTGCTTTCCGCCTCTTCGCCCCCTCGCGACCGGACCACGGCGAAAGGCGGAGAGATGACTGCGCAGATGCAGCACGGCCGAAGCGTGAATCTGCGAGACCCGCGATTCCACCACGCCCAGAGTCAGACCAATCTCTTTCATGGTCATCTCCTCGTAGTAGTAGAGAGTCATCACCAGGCGCTCCCGCTCCGGCAGCTGATCGATAGCCTCGGCCAGCCGCGACTTGAGCTCGCCGCGCAGACACCGGAAGAGCGGATCATCCTCGGGACGATTCGGAATATAAGCCAGCTCTTCTTCTCCCGAATCCTCCGAACGCTCAGCATGCAGTGTGCCAATCTCGAGTCCCTTCAACTCACCCAGCAACTGCTGGTACTCGCCCAGCTCCATCTGCAATTCCGCCGCGACTTCGTTCTCCGACGGGCTGCGCCCCATGCGTGTGGTCAGTGCGCGGATCGCCTCTTCAACGGCACGCCCTTTGCGGCGCAGATCGCGCGGACTCCAGTCGAGCGTGCGCAGGCTGTCGAGAATCGCCCCGCGGATGCGGAACTGCGCATAGCTGCGGAACTGTACTTTTTTATTGGGATCGAACTTCTGCAGCGCATCCATCAACCCCAGCACTCCTGCGCTCACCAGATCCTCCATCTCCACGTGTTGCGGAAGCCGCTCATGGATACGCCGTGCGAGAAAGCGCACTGTCGGCATGTGGTCCAGCATCAGCCGCTCCTGCTCGGCCGAAAAGACGATTTCCTTCCCGGCAGCCGCTCCGCTATCAGGAGAGATCCCTGGGCTCGCCTCTTCTCCAGATCCATACTCTGCCGCGCTCAGGCTCCCACCTTCCACATCCAGCCGGGGCTGGCGCGTCGCTGCGCCTGCAGCCTGCACGGGCAGCTTCTTCCACCCACTGCCTCCCTGCCGTCCCGCCTCCGCTTGCTCCCCATCACGGCCCATACTTTGCATGCCTGCCGACTTCCCTTTCCCCGTTGCCCTGGCCCATGAAATCTCTCAGCGCACCAGCCCCACCGGCCGCATCCGAATGTCCGGCGGAATCTCGGCCGGAGCGACGACTGCCAGGCGCGGCAACACCGGCTCAAGCCACCTCCGCAGGTAAAAACGCGCCGGACTCGGACAGAGAAGCACGGGAGGGGCCGAAGCCGTGGGAGGCCCGATGAGCTGTTTCACAGAATCGGCCAGCCGCCGTAAACTGTTGGCTGGACGGCCCTCTCCCAGCAAGCGGGTCGTCGTCCCTTCGCCCTGCAGTAATGCAGGAAGCTCTTCTTCGATGGCGGCATCGAGTGTCAGCACGCGCAACGTCCCATCGGCATCGAGCCATGGCTG
This sequence comes from Silvibacterium dinghuense, assembly GCF_004123295.1. Lineage (NCBI taxonomy): Bacteria > Pseudomonadati > Acidobacteriota > Terriglobia > Terriglobales > Acidobacteriaceae > Silvibacterium > Silvibacterium dinghuense. The sequence goes on from NZ_SDMK01000002.1 coordinate 1,148,028, forward strand.
CAGAATTCTCCGTCCCAGAGCACGACGCGCGGCTTCGACCAGAGCGGGCAGTGACTTGTTGGCAGGAGCGGTCTCGAGCAGCGCTTCGAGAATCGTTCCCAGCTCCCGTATCGAGACCTGCTCGCGCAGCAGCTGCTGCAGCACGCGCTGTATCTCGCCGAGCGTAAGCACCTTCGGCACCAGTTCCTCGACCAGCTTCGGATGACTCTCGTTGAGCGAGTCGAGCAACCGCTTGGTCTCGGAGCGCCCCAGCAGCTCGTGCGCATGGCGGCGAATCAGCTCTCCCAGATGTGTGGTGATGGCGGTTACCAGATCGACCACGGCATAGCCTGCGGCTGTTGCCTGGTTTTCGAGTCCGGGCGAAATCCATCGCGCCGCCACCCCGAAGGCCGGTTCGCGTGTCTCCTTACCGGGAACCGGGCGCGGGTCGGCCTCCGCACTCACCGCGAGCAGCAGATTCGATTCGGTCTGCCATCGGCCAATCTCCAGACCGCGCAACGAAATGACGTACTCTCGAGGCCGCAGGCGCAGATTGTCCGAAATGTGAACAGGCGGAATCAGGAAGCCTAGCTCCGCCGAAAGACTGCGCCGCAACGTACGTACCCGCGACAACATCTGGCCGCCCTGCTTTTCATCGACCAGCGGAATCAGCTGAAAGCCAATCTCAAGACTGAGTTCATCGCTGCGCGGCAAGGCGATCGGCGAGTCGGTCGCGGACTTTGCGCCAGCACCCTGCTCACGCCCTGTTGCTGTGCTCTCCTGTTTTGCCTCACCGCGAAGTCGCCGCGCTGCCACGAGCAGCACCATGGCCAACAGCAGGAAGGGCAGCTTCGGCAGTCCCGGCACCAGGCAGAGAGCGCCCATGACCGCTCCGCCTACGTAGAGTGTCGGACGGCGGCGGAAGAGTTGCGAGCCCAGTTCGTCACCAAGCGCGCCGGATGAAGAGGCGCGCGTCAGCACGATACCACCGGCCACGGAGACCAGCAGCGAGGGGATCATCGTGACCAGGCCATCGCCGACCGTAAGGATGGTGTACGTGCGCACGGCCTCGTCGAGTGGCGCCCCCTGCTGCAGCGTGCCGATCAGCAACCCGGCGACAATGTTGATCGCGGTAATCAGAATCGTCGCCAGCGCATCGCGCTGATTGAAGCGCGCCGCACCATCCATTGCGCCGTAAAATTCAGCCTCCTGAGCCACAGCCTGTCGCCTTGCCCGCGCTCCGGCCTCGTCGATAAGCCCGGCATTCATATCTGCATCGATGGCCATCTGCTTGCCGGGCAGCGCATCGAGGGTGAACCGCGCCGTTACCTCGGCCGTACGCACCGCGCCATGGCTGACGACAAGAAACTGAATCGCGATCAAGGCCAGGAAGAGCACGAATCCCACCACGTAATTACCGCCGACAACGAACTGTCCGAAGGACTCAATCACATGGCCAGCAGCGGCCGTTCCTTCGCTGCCATGCAGCAGGATACGGCGGCTCGAGGCAATGTTCAGCGACAGGCGGAAAAGCGTCAGCAGCAGCAGCAGCGTAGGAAAGACCGAGAGGTCGACAGCCTTGCGCACCTGCACTGCGGCCAGGAAAACCAGCACCGAAGCGGCCATGGACATGGCCAGCAGCAGGTCCATCAGCAGCGCCGGAATCGGGATCAGCATCACGAAGATCACGCTGATCGCGCTTAACGGCAACACCAGTTCGCGCGCGCCGCGCAGGGCTTCACGCTTCTTGACTGCGGGAGATACCACGGTACGGCTCATTGCCTCTCTCCATCGGTGGCCTGCGGAAGTGACGATGCCTGACCAGGCAGCATCGGGGAAGGCTCGGTACGCGCCGACTCCGAATTGCGAGAAGCCGCACGACGCTGAGGCGTATTTCTTTGTCCTGCGCGCTGCTCCTCGGCTCGCATCCGCGCGGCCTGCTCCTCCCGCAGCCTCTCTTCCACCCTCTGCCGATAGAGATAAGCCAGGATCGCCGCGACCGCTGCGTAAAGGTTGTAGGGAATGCCCTGGCCGGGCTCGAGCGAGTGATAGAGAGAGCGGGCAAGCGGCGGATTCTCAACGATTGGAATTCCCGCCCAGCGCGCCTCTTCACGGATCTGGGCTGCAATCAGATTCCGCCCTTTCGCCACCATCCGCGGCGGCTCCATCGTTTCGAAGTCGAAGCTGAGAGCCACGGCATAATGCGTCGGATTCGTGATGACAACCGTCGCACGGCGTACATCGGCCTTGAGCATGCGCCGCCGCATCTGCCGGCGCAGCGACCGGATGCGGCCGCGCACCTGGGGATTGCCCTCGGTCTGCTTATGCTCCTCGCGCACCTCTTCCTTGGTCATGCGCTGGCGCGACTCCCAGCTGCGCCACTCGACGATGTAGTCGACCGCCGACCAGGCAAAGAGAATCCACGCCGTATCGAGCAGAATGTTGTAACTGCCGGAAAACATCTCCAGCAGCTGACTGCTCGAGAGCAGCGGCAATGCTGCCTGCGCATATACCCGGCGCATGGCAAAAAACACCAGCACCGCGGCTGGCAACAGCGATCGCGCCAGCCGCGCCAGGCCACGCAAGGAGAACAGCCCCTGCATACCCTGTACGGGATTGAGCCTGCCCCAGTGCGGACCCAGCGGCGTCACGCTGAAGGAGATGCCGCGGACCTGCGCCGCAGCGGCAAAAAGCGACGCCGAGAATGAGGTCAGCAGAAGAATGCCCACAGGCAGCATCGGAGCCAACATCAGCGCACGCAGCCGTACAACCCAGGCAGCGGTATCCATCTCCACGTTCCCCACCGGCGATGCAGACGAAGCGATCACCGCAAGCGTATGAGCAAGATCCGTGATCCATGTGCCAGGCCAACCTGGCGCGATCCGCGCCAGAGCCAGCAGTGTAGCCAGCATGCCACAGGCCGCCACCAGATCACGGCTGAAGACACGGTCGCCTCGCTCGGTCGCTTTCTGACGTCGCCTCGGCGAAGCTTTTTCTGTGCGCTCGCCACTCATCGTGGCACCGCCATCTGTTGCAGCAAAGACTCACCGGCATCGAGCAGCGACTCGAAGTGCAACTCCAGAAAACGGGGCCAGAGCGCAAGACCAGCCAGCATGGCTCCATAACCAACCAGCGTTTTTATCGGAATCGACAGCATCATCACCGGCAATTGCGGCGCAACGCGCCCCAGCACCGCAATGCCGACCTCCACCAGCAGCGTTGCCGCGATCACCGGCGCAGCCAGCTCGAGCGCAGCCAGCAATACTCCGCCCAGCCGTGCCACCACCGTGAGGCCGTTCTCGCCGCTCACCCATACCGCGCCCGGAGGCGCGACGCGAAAGCTGCGCACCAGCGCCATCAGCAGCTCGCGATATAGCCCTGAGGCAAAGAGTATGAGCGTGCCAAAGAGAGAGAAGAGCTGGCCAAGCAGCGGTGTCTGGTAGGGAGCATAAGGATCGAGAAGATTTACCAGCGAGAAGCTGAACTGGAAGCCAAGCACCTGTCCCGCAAAGAGCAAAATCTCGCCGAAGAGTGTCAGTTCCAGGCCAAAGAGCGAGCCGGCCGCCATCTCCCCGGCAACAGCACGGAGGCTCACCCCTATAACCGGAACGGAGTGCGCCGCGGAAGGGAGCGGCATGGCTGCAGCAATCGGAGCCACTAACAGAGAGACCAGCAGTACGAAGATCACCTTCAGCCGCGGCGCAATGACTTCAGAAGAAAAAATTGGAGCCGTAACCATCAGGCAGCTGATGCGAATCATGACCAGCAGTATGGCGGAGAGATACGCAGGCCAGCCGCCCGGCAGTGACTGAGGAACAGCAAGCAGCGCATCCATGCCCTATCCCAGATACCGGTGAAGATCGGTGAACATGTGAACTGTGTACTCGACCATCCGGCGGGCAAACCACGGCAGGCCGATAAGAATGAGCGTGCCCACCAGCAGCAGACGGGGCACGGTCGTAAAGGTCTGCTCCTGCAGCGAGGTCAATGTCTGCGCGAGGCTCAGCAGGAAGCTGATCAGCGCGGCAGCGATCAGCACCGGCGCACTGATCAGCATGGCCTGTTCGAGCATGTGGCGGAGGATGTTTACGACCAGATCTGTGGTCATGTTTTTATCTCGTCTCAGAAGCTTTTGAGCAGCGATCCGGCCAGCAGATTCCAGCCGTTGGCCATCACAAAGAGCAGAATCTTGAGCGGGGTAGAGATCACAACCGGCGGCAGCTGAAACATGCCGACCGAGGTCGTGATCGAGGCGATAATCATGTCGATCAGCAGGAAGGGCAAAAAGAGGATGGCACCGATCTCGAAGCCGGCCTTGAGCTCGGAGAGCATGTAGGCCGGTGCGACCACACGCAGCGGCAGGTCTTCAGGCCGTGCCGGCCTGGGCAACGCGGCAGCCGAGGTGAAAATCGCCAGGTCCTGCTCCTTGGCATAGCGCAGCATATAGAGGCGCGGTGGCTCGACACCTCGCTTTATCGCCTCCCATCCATCGATCTGGCCAAGACGAAAAGGCTCGACGGCCTGCTGATCTACCTGGTGCAGCACCGGCTGCATAAGAAACCAGCTCATCAGCAGGGCGAGGCCCATCAACACCTGATTGGACGGCGCGGTCTGCGTGCCCAGCGCCTGGCGCAGAAAGTGAAAGACCACCAGCAGCCGTACCATCGGCGTCATCGAGAGTACGATCGCGGGCAGCAGCGTCAGCAGGGTCAGGACAAAAAGCACCGTCCACGGCACCGAGTGCGAATCGGTAGCGGGGAGCGATAATGGAAGCAGATGCGAGGCGGAAGACGCAGCAGCGGCAAGGATCATCGCGCGCCCTCCGTATTCCCTGCTGCTTCAACTGCGGAAGAGGCAGCTGCCAGCGTCTCGCGGAAAGAAGCAGCACCTTCGCTCTGTGCCTCCAGCGGCGAGACCTCCCCGATCAGGAAAAGTGAGTCGGCCGAGCCGCCCAGCAGGTAGCGATGTCCGTCACACGCCACCAGCATCACCGCGCGGTTTCCGCCCAGCGGCAGACGCTCCTCGAGTGAAAGAGCAGGACGCACAGTCTTCGATCGGGAAGCCAGCAGCGAACGCGCACCTGCGAGCAGCACCGCGGCCCAGCCGCCAATCGGAGTGGGGACACTTACCCGGCGAGAGCGCTCAGAGTACACGGGTCACCCGCACGGCCAGCACATCGTCGACCACCTCAAACTCGGTCCACACTAATTGCGCGCCGCCGCACCAGATAGGCAGATCCTCATCATGCGGCCACTCGCTTGCGATCACTGTGCCTTTTTCCAGATGCAACAGATCCCGCACCCGGAAACCCCGTATCGGCACTGCGACGTCAAGCTGCATCGGAAGCACACCAAAAGCTGCAGGTACGACCGACTCAGCAAGAGCGGCAGCCGTTGCAGCCCCTCTTTCCGTCACCAGGTGATTCCCTGTTTCAACGGTCTCTTCGCCTGTCTCTGCAGGTGCGAGGGTGGACGATTGACTGGTTTCCATACGCACGGGCAAGTGCGATTCTGTGACCGAAAATGGGTCAGATATCTTGGAAAAACCTTATGACGAAAGCATTTCCTCTGAGGTCTAAGCGTGCTCGCAATCCCAATGAGCGCGCCCGCTCCAAGAAAGCACTTACCGTCAGGAGAAACACGGAATTACAACCTCACAAATGCAATCGGACCCGCCATCGACGGGTCCGGTTCTCCTCACGCAACGAAGAATCGTCACGCTCAGTGAATCATGTTGATCGTGTCCTGGGAGATCGTGTCGAAAGTTGTCACCGCCTTCGAGCTCGCCTCGTAGGCCTGCTGTGCCACGATCATGTCCGAGAACTGTGCTGAAATGTCCACATTGGACTCTTCCAGCGATTCACCCTCGAGCGTACCCAGTCCCGCGCTTCCGGCCACCCCAATCGTCGCTTCCCCCGAAGCATCGGTGGTCGAGTAGTTGTTGCCCGCGAGCAGGTCCAAGCCCTGCTCATTGACCACGCTGGCCAGAGCGAGCTGCCCGACATCCTCCGTCTTGCCATTGCTAAAGGTTGCCGAGATCACGCCGCTGGAATCCACCGTATATCCGCTGTATTCCCCGCTGGCATACCCGTCCTGCGTGGTGGCCGAAGCCTCCGAGGTAGAAGAGTATTGCGTCAGCGTCGCCGCATCACTGGAGTTGAAGAGATTCCAGTCGAGCGTCATATCCGAAGCACCGTCACTGAGGCCAGTGAAGCTGATGTCTGAGACATCGGCGGTTGGAGAGGTCAGATTGCCGTCGGAATCAAAGGTCAGCGTGCCGGTCAGATTCGATCCCCCTGTTGCGTCGCCGCTAGGCAGCGAGATGCTGTAGCTCCAGGTATTGGTTCCCGTATTGGTGAAGGACACGGTCATGGTGTGCGCTTCGCCCAGCGAGTCATAGACCGTCATCTCGGAGGAAAAAGGCGTGGTGCTGGTAGTCGAAGAGGAATCCAGGTTAGCGGTAATCGAAAAATTCGACGTAGCCTGCGGCTGCTCGGTCGCGCCGACCGGGATCTGAATGGCAGTAAGCGCGGCATTCGTATCAACGGTGCCGTCGGTCGCCGGATAGCCCATGACACTCAGACCGCTCGAAGAGGTCAGATAGCCGTCCGAGGTCAACGTGAAGTTGCCGTCGCGGGTATATTCGTAGCCGCCGTCATTCTGCAGCACGAAGAAGCCATTGCCGTCGATGGCCACGTTGTTATCTTCACTGGTCGACTCGATGCTGCCTTCGCTAAAGTCCGTAGTCGTCGCATCCACCTGAACACCGGCGCCCACCTGCAGCGGATTACCCGCGCCCGAGTCCCCAATTTGCTGGTAGAAGAGATCGCTGAAGCTGACATCCTGGCTCTTGAACGCGGTGGTGTTCATGTTCGAGAGGTTATTGGCGATGGTATCGAGAGCCTCGGAGGAGCTTTCGAGGCCGGTGAGTGGAATCGAGAACGAGGACATAGCGTTTTCTCCTGGAAATTCAACTGCATGCGCATTGCAACGACAGAGGAGACGCCTAATGCTGCGTCGTCGCCCCCGAAAGAGCAAAGAGTCTGGCCCGGTCGATATTCGGATTGGACGTCTGCGCCGAGCTCGTCTTCTGCGTCGGCATGGCCTCCATCGAGTTCGCTACCTTGATGGCCGAGGCCTGCATCGTCGCAGCCTGCGTTCCCGGCTGTGGCACACTTGCGTGCAACGCCGTCGAGGTTGCCGCCGTTGCGGCGGAGTGAACCGGCACGGCATCGCTCGATGAGGTGGTCGTACTGGTCGATGGCGTCGTGTTCTGGTTGATCTGGATAAGCTGCTCAAGGCTGTTGACCTGGACCAGCTGATCGACATACTCGTTGGGATCGGTATCACTGGTCGGGTCCTGGTTCTTGAGCTCGCTCACCAGCAGCTCCAGAAAGTCATTGGCCGTGATCGTTGCCGTGCTTGTACTGCTTGAGCTCGACGAGTTGCTGTCGCTGGAAGTGTCCTGAGCGCGAGCCGTGCTTCCTGCGGCCGCCTGCGACGAAAACACCGATGGGGATACGATCTGCCGATGGAAATCCATAGTTCTCCTCTTTACCCTGCAGTCTCTGCCGCCCGGCGGCGGCGCGAGTCTGTTCAGGCAAGCACACTGATGTAACGCAGCGTTGCACTACCGCTGTCTTCGATGGCCGCTGTTTCCACCACGCCTTCGGATTCGCCTGTCGCCTGCCCGCTGCTCACAGCAGACACGCTCTGACCGCTCCATGCGGCATGCCCTTGTGCGTGGCTGCCGCCTCCGCCCGCCTGCGACGAGCCATCTCCAACGGCCTGTTGCGCCACATCCAGGTGACTCACCTTCACCGCATTCTCCGCGAGATAGTGTGCGAGAGAAGGAAGCTCTGCGCTCATGGTGGCCTGCGTATGGCTTGAGCTGGTCAGAATCGCAGCTGCAACCTGGCCTTCCACACCGGAGCGGGTGTTGACCTCAAGCCAGCCCAGCGAGGGATCCTGAACTCCGATCGACACACGGCTCTGCGAAGCATGCAGCACGGCCGGCGCGGAGACTGGCTGATCAAGACGCTGATAGGGATTGCTCGCGCCGGCAAGCGAGGAGGTTCCAGCCGCCGTATGCGCGGCATAGGCCTCTCCCATGTTTACGCCGGCACGGCCGTCTGAGATGCCGCTGCTGGAAACAGCCGCGCCGGCAAGATCACCGGCATGCGTCACAGAAGCAACGCGGAGCGCCGAAGTATCCATTGCGGTATGAGCGGCAGTCAGAGATGGAGCAGAATCATGCGAGGGGGTTTCCGGTGCAGACGAGGTATCCGTGGCACTGCCCCCCGACTCTCGCGTATCTGCAGCGACCGTAACCCCGGCAGCAGACGACGCCGCGACACTGGCACCGGAACCGGCAGAGGCCAGCCCAGGTGCTACAGCAGATGCAAGCGATGCACGCACTCCTGCGTCCTCGGCTACCACTGAAGAATCGGCAGTTCCCGTCGGCTGAGGAGAGACCTGCGCCGATGAAACGGCCTCGGTCGCAGCGCTATTCGCTACAGCTATCGTGCCCGGAAGCGCACCTCCGGTTACACTTGCAGCATCCTGCGCGACATTCGGCGTCTCGCGCTTCCGCGTCTCCGTCCCCCTTGTTTCTTTTCCTGTCTTGCTCTTTTCTCCAACCTTCTCTCCGGCGCTCGCACCTTCGGCACTCGTCGCGGGTTCGACTGACCTGTCCACCTGACCAGACGCAGACGCAACGGACACGGTCGATGCCGTAGAGAGGACAGTCTTCAACGAAGATCCCGGCGAAATCTCTGCTCCGACAGACTCCAACGCTGCATCCCCAGGCAACGGCACGGCACCAGTCGAGGATGGGACGCGAGAGAATGCAGAAGGGAGCGAAGATGTGCGACCGGTGCCCAGACTTCCTTGCGAAAGCAGACCCGTTGTCAACTCCGAAGCAGAAACACCGGAACGTGTTTCATCCAGAAGCGATGCACCGCTCTTTCCCGATTCTGCCGCTGATTCTGTCCCTGCCCGGACCTCGCTCTTTGTGTTACCCGCTCCACTTTCCGAATCATTTCCACTACCCGAACCCGTGGAGCTCTCTTCGGAGACCATGGCTGCTGCCTTCTCAAGCAAGGCCTGAAACTCTCCCGCAAGCCCCGCTTCAGAGGAAGCAGGACTCATCTTCGTCGAGGAGAGCTCTGCAGTTGCAGAAACAGCACGGATCGATGAAGCAGCTGGCGGCAAGGAAGACCTCCGGGAACCTTCTTCTCCCTCTGTCCATGCAAACGATGGACCAACCACGCAGAAAAACATCCAAGAATTCTTGGAGAACTCTCATGTACCCGAGTCGATTCCGCGCCAGTGAGCCATTGCAAAGTGATCGTCGAGGTCTCGCTGCTCTCTGCGCCGCTGCTTCAGCTCTTCTCTCTGCCGCTCTGAGGCACGCAGCGCTTCGGCCTGCAGGCGCTCCCGGCGTCGCGCCAGGTATTGTTCCCGACTTGCCTCCATCGCGGCTTCAGCCTGTGCCACAGCTTGTTCCAGCAACACCAGACGTCCCGCAACCGCCTCGGCTGCACGAAGATCGATAAAACGCGCCTCCGCCGTGGCTGCCTCTTCCGCAGCCCGGTGTTCCCTCTCCGGATCGCGCAGGCCTCCGAGCGCACGCTGCTCCAGGCTTTGCTGCTCAGCCCTTTCCTCTGCCCACGCCTGTTCTGCAGCCTGCAAGAGGCTTGCCCGGTTGCGCAATTCATTCCGTGCTGTTTCTTCGAGCAGCAGACGGATTCGCACCAGGCGCGAAAGCAGACGCTGCACTCAGAGCCTGCCCGCGAGCGCCGTCAGCGCGGCAACCGCTTCATCCCGGCTCACCCGCTCACCCGAGGCCTGCATCAGGTAGGCACGAATCTGAGCGCGGCTGCGCACTGCTGCATCAAGGGCAGGATCACTGCCTGCCCGGTATGCGCCGATACGGATCAGGTCCTCAGAGCGCGCATACACCGCCAGCAGACGCCTCACCGCAGCGGCTGCTTCACGATGCGCAGGCGTAGTCACCGCCGGCATAAGGCGGCTGATGGAATCGAGCACCTCGATCGGCGGATACCATCCCTCTGAAGCCAGCCCGCGCGACAACACCACGTGGCCATCGAGCAACGAGCGTACGGCATCGACCAATGGGTCCTGCTGGTCATCGCCCTCCATCAACACGGTGTAAAAGCCGGTAATACTGCCACGCTCGAACTGTCCTGCGCGCTCGATCAACCTTGCCAGTCGATGAAAGACAGACGGCGTATAGCCTTTCGCTGTCGGAGGCTCACCAGCCGCCAGCCCCACTTCGCGTGCGGCCATGGCATAACGTGTTAAGGAATCCAGCACCAGCAGCACGTGCCGCCCCTGTTTCGCAAAGTGCTCGGCCACCGTGGTCGCCGCCAGCGCCGCGCGCATGCGCAGAAGCGGCGACTGATCGGAGGTTGAGACTACCACTGCGGCACGTCTCCGTCCCTCTTCCCCAAGACTTTCCTCGAGGAACTCGCGCACCTCGCGGCCGCGCTCCCCTACCAGCCCCACCACGATGATCTCGGCATCGCTATTCCGGGTCATCATGCCGATCAGCGTGCTCTTGCCGACACCCGAGCCGCCGAAGATACCCACTCTCTGCCCTCGACCTACGGCCAGCAAGCCATCGATAGCTCGCACCCCAGTTCCGATCGGCGTACGAATCGGCATCCGGTCAAGCGCCCGCGGCAGCAAGCCATCAAGAGGCCGCGTCACCGTCTCTCCGATGCCCCATCCCGCGTCATCCATCGGTGTCCCCAGCGCATCAAGAACACGGCCGATCACCCCATCACCGACTTCAATTTGAGGAATCGTGCCCAGGCCGCTGATCTCGTCGGCATAGCGGATACCCTCGGCAGAACCTACGGTCATGCTCAGCACATGATTGCCGCGAAACCCGATCACTTCCGCCAGATGCTGGTGGCCGGAAGCATCCACGATCTCACAGCATTCCCCTAACGAGCAGGGCGGTCCAATCGATTCAACGGTCTGCCCCGATGCATCACTGATGCGTCCGCTCCAGCGCAACAACGGAGCATGACGCAGCCGGGCAAAATAGCTGCCCAGCAGTCGCGGGGCTCGTCCTATCGCTCCTTCAGGCAATGGCGGCATCGGATGTCCTGCGTGACGCGCCCGGTCCCGCGTCTCGTCGTTCGAGCAGGTCAAAAAAGCCTCGTTCAATCTCTCCGAGCTGTGCCCCCACACTTAGATCCACCGATCCCATTGCAGCTATCAGGCGGCACTCTCCCGCGCGCAGATGCTCATCTCCACTGATAACCGGCTGCACGGGAAGATTAGTCGTCATACGCAGCGTTTCCTCCCACAGCGCTGTTTCCGCAGCTGGAACCACCAGTTGCACCTCAGTTGCCTCGGCCAGCCGCCCCAGCGCCACCCGCACCGCGCCACGCAGCAGCAGCGGGTCCATCTGCGTCTCGCGATGCAGGATGCGCGCCGCAATGGCCAGCGCCAGTTCCACTGCCTCGCGTTCGATCGAAGCGAAGTAGCGGCTGCGAGAAACCTCGAACTCCGCCAGAGCATGCTGGAGCGCTGCCGCGATGCCTTCGAGCACATGCCTGCGCTCCTGCTCGACGCCTTCGCGGGCCGCGCTCTCGGCCTCTTCGCGCACCGCCGCGATCCGCTCGCGTAGCTGCCGAGCCAGCGTCTCACGCTCCTCTTCCAGCTCCTCCATGCGTCTCCGCAGTTCCTCCGCCTCTTCGGAAGCCACGACCGGCTCTTCCTCCAGGGGCCACACCGGCTCCGGGGGCGCTTCGCCGGCCAACGGATATTCAAACCGGATTACCTTCGCCTGCCGCGCCGATGCCGCGCTCTCACTCATGCCGCACTCCTCCCGCTATCGATCCGTCCACTCATATCCATCCGATTGTCTTTACATCAGGTCATCGCCCTGCTCGAGCTTAAGAATTACCTTGCCTTCGGCTTCGAGTTGACGTGCGAGATTCAGAATCTCCTGCTTCGCTTGCGCGACCTCACGGGTGCGCACCGGGCCCAGCACTTCCATGTCGTCCTTCATCATCTCGACGGCGCGCGAGCTCATGGCGCGGAAGAAGTGCGCCTTGAGATCCTCCGCCGAACCGCGCAGCGCGAGCGCCAGCTGCCGCTTGTCAACTGCAGAAACAATCTCCCGCATGCTGGCCGCGGGTACGGTCACCAGATCATCGAAGGTGAACATCAGATTGCGCACCTCGATGGCCATCTCCGGGCTTTCTTCCTCGATCTGCTCAAGGATCTTCTTGGCCTGCTCTGCATCGAGCCGGTTCAGCAGATCCGCGACAGCCTTGAAGCCGGAGTAGGCCTTGCGGCTGGAGTCTCCCACCGTCTCAAGCCGCTTATGAAGGATGAAGGCCACCTTCTGCGCCATCTCCGGCGAGAACTGGCGCATCGCTCCCAGGCGCTTGGTCGCCGCCACGCGATTCGTCTCTGACAGGCTGGTGAGCACCAGCGAAGCGCGCTTCGGATCGAGGTGGGCAAGCACCAGGGCCACCGTCTGCGGATGCTCTCCGTCGAGAAACTTGCCCAGTTGCACCGGATCGACCTTCTGCAGCATGGAGAGGTTGCCATGGCTCTGCTCCTGCGCCCGCTTCACCAATGCCAGCAGATCCTCGGCGCGCTGCTTGCCGAAGGTATCGACCAGCAGCTTGGTCGCAAAATCCAATCCGCCGTGAATCATGACATGCTGTGTGCCCAGCATCTCGTGAAACTCTTCGACCACGGCCATCGATAGATCGGGAGGAATATTCCGTGTCTGCGCAATCTCCTCGGTCAGCCGCTGCACATCGCTTTCGGGCAGATTCTGCAGCACCAGCTTGCCCAGTTCATCGCCCATGGCGATCACCAGGATCGCAGCCTTCTTCACCCCGGACAAACGCGCCAGTTGCGCCCGCAATGCCGGGGTGATCGTATCGACCACCGCGGTGGCCTCAGCTGCGGTTGCCACGTTCTCCGCCATCCCTTCCTCCCTTGACTTTCTGCTTCGCGCGGCTCTGCATCCCAGCTATGCATCCGTGTGGATCCAGCTTTGCAACAGCCGCGTACTCTGTTGTGGCTCCCTGCGCAGGTGCTCGCTGACCGAATCAAAGACTGCCTGGGCCTGCAACCGCTGACGCTCGGCAGCCACCTCCTCCGGCGTCGCTTCGGCCGCAGCTGGAAGCGCGGCAACATTGGCTGCGGGAGCAGGCAGCGCCGGCGGTGTGGCGATCGCCTGCACCTGCCGCATCACCGGACGGATCACAAACCAGAACAGCACCAGAGCACAGAGCAGTAGACCTCCATAGCGGAAGAGCGGCGCCGCCTGTCCTGCCGTCTGCATCAGCCGCTCCCCAAGCGGCGCCGGGGCCAGACCGCTCTCGTCAAAGGGAAGGCTCTCCACGCTCACCAGATCGCCGCGTGTCGCATCATAACCAACTGTGGCCTTGACTAGATCGGTCATCCGCGTCATCTCTTCCTGCGACCGCGGCTGCCAACGCGCCTGCTTGCCCGTTCCCACCTGCTGGTAATTGATCAGCACGGCCGCATTCACCCGGTGCAGCCGCCCCGCCCCCTGCGTCACATGCCTCACCCGCTTCGATGCGGCATATGTGTTGGATTCCTGCTTGGCCGACTCCAGGCTGGAGGTCGAACTTGGATAGACAGGCGGCTGGGTATTCGGAGCATTGCTGGCCGTGCCCGGCACACCAGTGGCGGCTGGCGCGGGAGTAGCCTCACGATCCGATTTCTGACTGGTCAGCGTGACCACGGTGTTGGGATCATAGGTCTCATCGACCTCATCGCTGGCGGCGGTATCGTAATCGAGATCGACCGAGGCATGCACGTTGCCGACACCGGCCACAGGCTCAAGCGTGGCCATCAACTTGTCAGCCATGCTCTGCTCAAGCGCCGCAGTCTCCACGCTCGAACTCTTCTTGCCAAGCTGCCTGCCCGTGCTGTCCACCAGCACAACATTCTCCGCGTGCAGATCGTCGACCGAGGCTGCTACCAGATTGCGGATCGCCTCCGCGCTCTCTGTCGAAAGGTCACGATGCCGCAGCTTGAGCACAACCGAAGCCTTCGCGTCCCGCTGCTGCTCGCTGAAGAGCGAATCGTGCGGCAGCACAAGATTCACCCGCGCGCTTTCGACATCGGCCAATGTGGAGATGGTATGTTCGAGCTCGCCTTCGAGCGCACGCTGATAATTCACCTTCTCCTCGAACTCCGAACCGATCCAGTTCGGCTTGTCGAAGAGATCAAAGCCCATGCGGCCGCTGCGCGGACCGCCCTTGGCCGCGGTCAGCAGCCGCGCCTTGTCAAGCGAATCGGCCGGCACGCGCAGGGTTCCACCATCCGGCGTCACGTTGTATGGAATGCCCGCTCCGCTGAGCGCCGTCGCCATCTCGCGCTCGTCCTCGGTATCGAGTCCGGAATAAAGTGTCCTCCAATCGGTACGGGTTGCATACCATCCAACGGCGATGATGCTCAGCAGGGCCAGTACTGCACCGATCCCCAGCCATTGGCGCTGGCGGCGCTCCAGCCTCTGCCATCCCTCAAGGAAGCGGCCAAAGGCCAGCGCAACCGCCGGTGCCGCCCGTTCGCGCAACGACCGTGCTCCACCGGTCGAGGCCGCGCCCTCGCCGCGCATCTCCGGCCGGATCTCGGCCCGCGTCTCCGTCTGTGCGTCTCTCTCTGCCACTGCCTCTGATCCCCGCTATCGGCCGCCCCACCAGGTGGCGCAAGCCTGTCTCAAAACTGCATCTGCATCAGCTGCTGATACGCGGCGACGGCCTTGTTCCGCACCGCAAGAGTCATCTCAAAGGCCAGGTTGGCCTTCTGGGTCGCGATCATCGCCTCATGCACATCGACACCGTTACCGGCCATCAGTCCCTGCACCGTGCTTGTCGCGTCACTCTCAAGCTGCTGCTCGCTTTCAAGAGCCGAGCGCAGCAGGTTGCTGAAGGGCATCTGGCTGCCGTCTGCTCCTGAAGCAGCCGTGCCCGGCCCAACAGAACCTGTCATCGCAGAGCCCGCTCCACCGGCCATCATGGCCCCGATCGTGTTGAGATCCATCGCCATCCTCTCTTTCCCTGCCCGGCTATCGCCGCTATGCCTTCATAATGTCGAGCGAGGAGCCGATCATTGCCTTAGTCGCCTGCACCGCCGAGCTGTTGAGCCCGTAGGCCCGGTTGGCGCTCATCAGGTCCACCATCTCGGTCAGCGGATTGATGTCCGGATAAGAGACATAGCCGTCCTTGTCCGCATCGGGATGCTGCGGGTCATAGCGGCGCAATCCATTGGCCTTGTCCTGCACCACGGCAGCGATGGTCACGCCGCCGACATTGCCCTCGGCCTCGGCAAAGACGTCGTCTCCCGGAAATCCGGCGCCGGAGAACCCATTCCCCACCGCACCGTTTCCGGTATAAGCCGCTTCGGAAATGCCCTGGTCTGCAAAGGCATCCGCGAAACTCGGCGCCTCGGACTCGAAGACCACATGCTGACGCCGGTAAGGCCCACCCTGCGGCGTCTGCGTCGTTTCCGCGTTGGCCATGTTCGCCGCCACCACCTCGGCCCGCAGCCGCTCGGCGGAGAGTGCCGAGCCGCTGACATCCATCACTCCAAAGAGATTCATCGCTCCCCACCCTTTTCCGCTTGCCCTGGTTGCCCCGATTGCAAATCCATTGCCTCTGTCTTCCTCTGCCACCATGCGCGACCTGACCGGTTACTTGCTGTCGGCGTGGATCGCATCCATTACCGTCGAGTACTCGTTCTTGAGCAGCGCGACGCCCATGCGGAAACGCAGTTGATCCTCGGCCATCTTCAGTCCCTCGCGATCCATCGACACGTTGTTGCCATCAGGCCGCTCGAGCAGTCCGTCGACACGCTCGACCGAGGCCGCGCGCCGCGCGCCTACCGGCCGTCCCGCCGCCTCATCCTTCCTCCGTTCGGTGATCTCGCCCATCGAGGCCTCCATCTCTGCGGCAAAGTCCAGGCCCACCGCGCGATAGCCCGGCGTATCCACATTGGCCGCATTCTGCGCGGTCAGCTTCATCTCCAGGCCGGTGAGATCGAGATAGCGCTCCAGCTGATCGCTCAACAGGGTTGTCACGTACATGGCATTGCCTCCCGTATCCATCCCTGCAAACCATCCACCAGCCGTAAGCGGCGGGGATTGCAAAACTCTCATGCCGGCTCTTCTTCGCCAAACTCGATCTCCGACACGCCGATCTCCGGACGCTCCTCGGCAAGAATCCAGGCTCGCTCGAGCACGTGCTCAAGCTCACGCACATTGCCCGGCCAGGGATACGCCTCGAGCCGCGCTCGGGCTTCCATGCTCAGGCTTTTCGCCGCGCTGCGCTCACTCAGCCGGGCAAGAAAGTGTCCAACGAGCTCTTCGATATCCCGCACCCGTCCAGCCAGGGGCGGCGTACGGATCGAAAAGACAGAAAGACGGTGATAAAGATCCATGCGGAAGGTGCCATCATTCGCCATCCGCGCCAGAGGCCGATGCGTGGCCGCGACCAGCCGCACATCCACCTTCACCGCCTCGTTGTCGCCAATGCGCTGCAGCTCTCCGCTCTCGAGAAAGCGCAGCAGCTTGGCTTGCAGCGGCAGCGGCATCTCGCCGATCTCATCGAGAAAGAGCGTGCCTCCGTGCGCAGCCTCGATCCTGCCCGTGCGGCCCTGCACCGCGCCCGTGAAGGCGCCGCGCGTATGCCCGAAGAGTTCGGCCTCGAGCAGCGATTCGGGAATAGCCGCGCAGTTCAACACCACGAAGGCCCGTGAAGAGCGAGGGCTCAGGCGGTGCAGTGCGCGCGCCACCAGTTCCTTGCCTGTCCCGGTCGGCCCCTGGATGAGCACCGGGGTCGTGCGCGGAGCTACGAGGCGGATGCGCCGGCTCACCTCGAGCATGGCCGCATCCTCACCGATAAACTCCGGAAGGCGAAGACTGGCCTGCGGCAATGGAGTCGCCACGCCCTGCACTACTCTCAACGCCGGCATGGCGTCAGAGCGAAGGGCCGCGGCTTCAGGCCGCGCGGTTTCGATTACGGGCGCCGCGTTCCAGGCAGCTCCGTCGCCGTCCTGTCCGCGGCGCACAGCCAGCAGCACCTCGTTGCGGCGCGGGCTGCGTGTCTGTCCGGATAGCTCAGCATCGCCCAGGGAGACCAGGTCCATCTCTCCATAAAGGCGTTGGCAGTCGGCGACAAACTCTGTTATCTCGAGATCGGGCAGCCAGCTATCGACGATCAATGTCTCAGCAGGCTCGGCATCGAGCAGCGCCAGCGCCTCTGCCCCGCCGGCCGCTTCGCGCACCTGCCAGCGCAGGCTCACCAGCGTCTCCCGCACCCGCTGACGAAAGGAGAGATCGGAACTCACCAGTACCGTGGTACGCGGCCGCGGCGCCGTTGCAGCCATGGGAGGATGCGCAAGGGAAGAAGAATAGGGTGTTGCGAGCATAGTGTCTGCGCTCCTTTAGCGCTTGTTTGCAGTCTGGTTACTGCGCGAGTCCGATGGCGTACCCCTGCCCGCGCACCGTCTCGATCAACGCCGGTTGGCCGGTATCGCCCAGCTTGCGGCGGAGGTAGTTCACATAGACATCCACTACATTTGTGGTGCTGGCGCGCAGCTCCCATACATGCTCCAGCAGGGTCGCGCGGGAGACTGCCTGCCCGCGGTTCAGCAGCAGATATTCGAGCAGTGCGAATTCCTTGTTCGTGAGGGTGACCGCACGGCCTTCACAAAGCACGCTGCGCTCTACCCGGTTGACCTCAAGACCGCGCTGGCGCAGCACCATGGCTGCCGCGCCACGGCGGCGCACGACCGCCCGGCAGCGCGCCCGGAGCTCGGACATGGCGAAAGGCTTGGCGAGAAAATCGTCCGCCCCCAGCTCCAGCACCTGCACCCGCACCTCGAGCGCGGAGCGCGCCGAGAGCACCAGGACCGGCGCATCCTCACCTGAAGCACGCAGCAGTTTCAACACCTCGAGACCATCGCGGCGCGGCAGGTTCAGATCGAGAATGGTCAGGTCCGGAGCCACGGTGTGAAACTGATCCACGGCCTCCTGCCCGTCGCACGCCACGACGACAGAGTGTCCCTCGCCTGCAAAAGACCGCTGCAAAAGTGCTGCCAGTGCCTGGTCACCGTCTACCACCAGAAGACGCATCGCTGTTTCCCTCACGGCTACTTTCCCGCGAAGCGGCGCAGCGAACAATAGGCAAAAGCAAAGACGGCTGTGGCAGTATTTCCGCTATGGGAAAAGCAGGAAGGGGCGTACCAAAACAAGATCAGGACGAAAAGGGAGTCACACCGGCACAGGAACGATCACCGTTATGTGTAAATGGCCATGCAGAAAAAGAAATCCGTGCAGTTCGCTTTTTATTCGCTACAATGAGCACATGGCGGTTACGCGTCGACAAAAAGAGGTGCTGGACTTTATCACGGCGTTTGTTCAGCGCAACGGTTATTCGCCTTCGTTCGAGGAGATCGCGCAGGGTCTTGAGCTGCGCTCGCTGGCCACAGTGCACAAGCACGTGACCAATCTCCAGAACAAGGGATTGCTGCAGCGCGCGCACAACCGCAGCCGCTCGATCGACGTGCTTCCTCCGCGCCCCAAGGCGAGACCCGGCGAGCGCTTTCCCCTGCTCGGCCGCATCGCTGCCGGTCTGCCGATTGAAGCCGTTGAGAACCAGGATTCCATCTCGCTCACCGATGTGGTCGGCAGCCGAGAGGTCTTTGCTCTCCAGGTGCGCGGCGAATCGATGCGCGACGAGCATATTGTTGACGGCGATTATGTCTTCGTCGAGCGCGGCAACACCGCGCATGAAGGCGATATCGTCGTCGCTCTGGTCGGCGGCATGGAGTCCACGCTCAAGCGCTACTACCTCGAGGGCTCGACCATTCGCCTGCAGCCCTCGAACAGCGAAATGGATCCGATCTACGTTCCCGCCGCGCAGGTCGCTATTCAGGGACGCGTGGTCGGCGTTCTGCGCCGCTGCTAGCTCTCAGCTTCTAGCTCATCCTCGCTATTTCGGCCTCCTGTTCCTGCCCGCGAAGGAAGATCGCAAAAGCACCAAAGCCCGGCCTTGGCCGGGCTTTGGTATTGGAAGAGGTGCTTGCTTCTAGTGCGCACCGGCAGGAGCCTTCCTGCCCGGTACGACCTTGCGGAAGAGCCACACCATCGCCACACAGGCGAAAGAGAGCAGCGACATCCAGCGGAAGACATCGACGAAGGACCAGAGCTGCGCCTGTTGCCCAAGTTCGGTGTACATCCGGCCATACGCCACACCTTGCGTATTTGCAGGGTTTGTCATGTGGCCCAGGTAGTTTCTGAGCGCGCTCGTCTGCTGCTCGAACCACACGCCGGAGCGCGGAACATAGTTTGCGATCTCGTTCTGGTGCGCGTCCGTGCGCCGCGTCAGCAGTGTCTGCGCAACAGAAATTCCAATCGATCCGCCGATGTTGCGCAGCAGGTTGAAGATACCGCTGGCGCTTCCAATCTGCTCATTACGCAGAGTGCCGTAAGCCTGAGTGGTGATGGGCACGAAGACAAAGCTCAACGCGAAGCCAGTCACGATGATCGGCAGCAGCAGTGTCGTCGGACCGATGTCCAGCGTGAGATTGCCGAAGAAAAGCGACATGATGCCGAAGACCACGAAGCCGAAGGTCAGCAGGTAGCGGGCGTCGACCTTGCTGCCAAGGTAGCCGATCACCGGCATGCCGAGAATCGAACCGATGCCGCGCGGTCCGACGACCAGGCCCGCGGTGAAGGCTGTATAACCGAGCAGATCCTGATAGAAGAGCGGCAGGATCGTAATCATCGAGTAAATGCACAACCCGAACATCGCGATCAGCAGGCAGCCGATGGCGAAGTTCCAGTTTTTGAGGGTCTTCAGATTGACGAGCGGAGACTTCGAGCGCCAGGAATGCCAGACGAACCAGATAAAAGATGTGACCAGGAAAAATGTTGCCCAGCGAATCCAGGCTGCGCCGAACCAGTCGTCTTCCTGCCCCTTGTCGAGAATCACCTGCAGGCAGCCGGTCCAGACCGCCAGTAGGCCGAAGCCGAGATTGTCGAACTTTCCCGCCTTGGCATTCTTGATGTACGGCGGATCGTGCACGAAGCGGCTGATCATGAAGAGGGCCAGCGCACCAACCGGGATGTTGATGTAAAAGGCGTAACGCCAGCTGTAGGTGTCCGTAAGCCAGCCGCCCAGCGTCGGCCCGAGGACTGGAGCCACGACCACGCCAAAGGCGAAGACGGTCATCGCGATGCCGCGCTTCTGGGGCGGGAAGCTCTCGAGCAGGATGGCCTGCGAGAGCGGCTGCAGCGCACCGCCGCCAGCGCCCTGCACCACGCGCGCCAGGAGCATGATCCCGAGCGTCGGCGCCGCGCCGCAGAAGAACGAGGAAACAGTGAAGATGACGACGCAGGTGAGCAGAAACCGCTTGCGGCCGAATTTGAGCGAGAACCAGTTACTTGCCGGCAGAATCACGGCATTGGCCACCAGATAGCTGGTAAGCACCCAGGTCGCCTCATCGTTCGAGGCCGAAAGAGACCCGGCAATATACGGCAATGCCACCGAGGCGATCGCCGTATCCAGAACCTCCATGAAGGTGGCCAGCATCACCGAGATGGCGATAAGCCAGGGATTGACACCGGCGTTCTGCGCCTGCTGACTGCTCTCGTCTGCCATGTTCCTGCTTCTGTCTGCAAATAAAGGGAGCGGCGAAGCCGCAGAAAAGATGACACCGCGGCGGGCGAGGCGTCGCTTTACAACTTGCTGTCTATCAATTCGATACAGAAGGTGGCCCGGAAGATGCAGACATGAACCAGATCCGGCGGCTTCCCACTTCTATAGATGTAAATGCATGAAAATAAATAAGTTCAATCACATCCAAGGACCACTCTTGACCATCCTAAAAGCTGTCTGCACTTCTCTCTGGCACCCACCACCCTCTCTTTCCTGCATGCATGCCCTTAAAGAACTTCAAGAATTACGCATATCTCATTGAAAATAAATATGATAATGGGCACCAAACAGGAATGGCACAGGGGCTTACGCCTTGATCTACCCCAACTTAAACTTTCTTTGACAGATTGGACGTTTGCTTGCATCCCTGAATCGATATTCACCATCAGATAGATTGACAATAACTCACTCAAGTGCGACAGTAGTGCTTGACGGGAGTCGTCGACAGTTCAGGAGCAGCCCAATATGGCAAAGATTATCGGTATCGATTTAGGAACAACGAACTCGTGCGTCGCAGTGATGGAAGGCGGCGAACCCAAGGTCATCCCCAATGAAGAGGGCGGACGCACCACCCCTTCGATTGTGGCTTTCACCAAGAGCGGCGAGCGCCTGGTTGGCCAGGTAGCCAAGCGCCAGGCCATCACCAACCCGCAGAACACCATTTACTCCGTCAAGCGCTTTATGGGCCGCCGCGCCAGCGAAGTCAGCGACGAAATGAAGATGGTGCCGTACAAGGTCAAGCAGCAGGGCGATCATGTCGTCGTCGAGGCCCAGGGCAAGGACTATACCCCGCCCGAGATCTCGGCCATGATCCTGCAGAAGCTGAAGAAGGCCGCTGAGGACTATCTCGGCCAGACCGTGACAGAAGCGGTCATCACTGTGCCCGCGTACTTTAACGATGCGCAGCGCCAGGCTACCAAGGATGCCGGTCGCATTGCCGGTCTCGACGTGAAGCGTATCGTCAACGAGCCGACGGCCGCCGCGCTGGCCTATGGCCTCGACAAGAAGAAGGAAGAGACGATTGCCGTGTATGACTTCGGCGGCGGCACCTTCGACGTGTCGATCCTTGAAGTGGGCGAAGGCGTGATTGAAGTGAAGTCGACCAACGGCGACACGCACCTGGGCGGCGACAACATCGACCAGGCAATCGTGGACTGGCTGATCGATGAATTCAAGAAGGACGAAGGCCTCGACCTCGGCGCCAAGGGTAACGAAATGGCTCTGCAGCGCCTGAAGGATGCTGCCGAGCGCGCCAAGATCGAGCTCTCGACCGCGCTCGAGACCGAGATCAACCTACCGTTCGTGACGGCGGATGCGAGCGGCCCGAAGCACCTGGTCAAAAAGCTGACCCGCGCGAAGCTTGAGGCACTGGTTGAGCCGATCCTGCAGCGTTCGATCGAGCCCTGCAAGAAGGCGATGGCCGATGCCGGCGTCGACGCCAGCAAGATCCACGAAGTGGTGCTGGTCGGTGGACAGACCCGTATGCCGCGCATTCAGCAGATCGTGAAGGATCTCTTCGGCAAGGAGCCCCACAAGGGCGTGAACCCGGACGAAGTCGTGGCCATCGGCGCCGCGGTGCAGGCCGGCGTCCTGGCTGGTGAAGTCAAGGATCTGTTGCTGCTCGACGTGACCCCGCTGACGCTCTCGATTGAGACTCTGGGCGGAGTGGCGACGGCGATGATCCCGCGCAACACGACCATCCCGACCAAGAAGACCGAGACCTTCTCGACAGCGGCCGACAGTCAGACGGAAGTGGAAGTGCACGTCCTGCAGGGCGAGCGCCCGATGGCCGCGCAGAACCGCACGCTGGCGAAGTTCAAGCTGAGCGGCATTCCGACGGCTCCGCGTGGTGTGCCGCAGATCGAGGTCACCTTCGACATCGATGCGAACGGCATTCTGAACGTGACGGCCAAGGACAATGCGACAGGCAAGGACCAGAAGGTGACCATCACTTCCTCCTCGGGTCTGAGCAAGGAAGAGGTTGAGCGCATGGCCAAGGAAGCCGAAGCGCATTCGTCGGAAGACAAGGCGAAGCGCGAGGAGATCGAGGCCCGCAACCAGCTCGACGGCCTGGTCTATAACGTCGAGAAGATGCTGAAGGACAACGGCGACAAGGTCTCCGGCAGCGAGAAGTCCGAGGTGGAATCCGCCCTGGCTGACGCGAAGAAGACCCTGGAAGGCCAGCCCGATGCGGCGGCAATGAATGCCGAGCGCGAGAAGCTGACCGCTGCTTCGCACAAGCTGGCCGAGGCGATGTACAAGGCCGGCGCGACCCCGGGAGCTCCGGCTGACGGCGGTGCGGCAGCCTCCGGCACGACCGAGGAAGCCAAGAAGGACGAAGGCGTAATCGACGCCGAGTACGTGGACGTCGACGACAAAAAGTAAGTACGCAGGCAGCTGCGTTTGAACCATCGAGGGGCTGCTCTGTTGAAGAGCAGTCCCTCTCGTTTTCAGCCTGTATTTCGGCAAAGGAGTGCTATGACCGGAACCAACACATTGTGGAAGTGCGAGCAGATTCGTGCCGGACAGGTTTATAACCGGGTGATGTTCGACACGAAGGAAGAGGCAGAGCAGTTCCGCACAGCCATGAATAAAGCCGAGCCCGATCTCTTCTGGAGTATTGAGCCGATCGAAGCGCGGATGGTGTGGAACTGATCGATGCCCGAAGGAAATGAGATTCATCGCTTTGCCGAGCGACATGCGGCCGCGCTTGCCGGGAAAAGATTGCACGTGGATTCACCGAACGGTGGATTTCCCGATGCATCCCTGCTCAACGGGCGCACCCTGAAGTTGGTCGAGGCTTACGGTAAACATTTGGGCTATGTCTTCGGAAAAGACCTGATCGTGCATGTGCATCTCGGCATGTATGGCGACTTCTGGGAAGGCAAGATGCCGCTGCCTCCGGAAAAGGGCGCGCTGCGGTTGCGCATGTGGACCAGGACGGACTGGGTTGAGCTGCGCGGAGCCACCGATTGCTCGATCTTCGACAGCGAGAAGTGGGCAGCGCTGCTGGCAAGGCTCGGTGCCGATCCCCTGCGTGAGGATGCCGATCCGGAGCCGGCCTTTGCAACCATCCGCAAGCGCAAGACGGCAATCGGATTACTGCTGATGGACCAGCGCATCTTCGCAGGTATCGGCAACATCTTCCGCGCCGAGTTGCTCTATCGCGCACGGATCAGCCCGATGCGGCCAGGGCAGGAAGTCTCGCTCGCCGAGCTGCGGTCGATATGGAAAGACGCCTGCAAGCTGATGCCTGCGGCAATGGAAGATCGTCGCATCGTGACGACGCGGCCCAAAGATCGTCCGCACTCACGAGGCACTGTGCCAAGCGAAACTGTTTCAGACGAGGAAGTGCATTACGTTTACCGCCGCCACAATAAGCCGTGCCTGGTGTGTGGTGCGACAATCAAAAGGCAGGAGATGGGCGGGCGCACCGTGTACTGGTGCCCCGAATGCCAGAAGGCCTGAGAAGCCGGCCTGCCGGAAAGTTTGAGAAGAGCTGACCAACGATGCCATCGACTCAAAACAAGGATTATTACGCCATTCTTGGCGTCAAGAAGGCGGCCACCGCGGATGAGATCCGCAAGGCCTTTCGCAAGCTTGCGCGCAAATACCACCCGGATGTGAACCCGGGCGACAAAAAGGCCGAGGAGAAGTTCAAGGAAATCTCCGAAGCCAACGACATCCTGAGCGACGAGAAGAAGCGCAAGATTTTCGACCAGTTCGGCTTCTACTCGGACCAGATCGACCCGGCTGCGGCCGAGGCTGCGGCACGCGGCGGTTACGGCCCTGGCGGCCCAGGCCGCGGCGGCGCGCAGGAAGTGCCATTCGACTTCGGAGGCTTCGATTTCTCCGGCTTCGAAAACGCGCAGCACGCCGGGGCAGCCGGCCAGCAGCCAGGAGGCTCGAGCTGGGGCGGGTTCAAGGATATTTTCTCCGGCATCTTCAACCAGGGCCAGGGGGGAAGAGCCCAGGAGGGTCCGCAGGGCGGCACTGACCTGGAGTATCAGGTGCAGGTCGACTTCTGGACGGCGATCCGCGGCGGCACGACGAAGCTGCAGGTACAGCGGCAGGAGATCTGCCCCACGTGTAAAGGCAAGGCTTCAACCGGCGGCGCACATACCTGCCCCGAATGCCATGGCTCCGGCCAGGTGACGCAGATGGGCGGTCGGATGAAGTTCAATATCCAATGCCCGCGCTGCGGCGGATCGGGCAAGGTACGCAATGCCTGCCATACCTGCCACGGTCAGGGCACGGTGACACGCACCGAGACGATCGAGTTCCGTATCAAGCCGGGAACCCGCGACGGCCAACGCATTCGCCTAGCCGGCAAGGGCAATGCGGGTGTGAACGGCGGAGCACCCGGCGATCTCTACCTGAACATTCGCGTGGGCACGAACCCGGTCTTCACACGGCAGGGCGACGATATCCACGTCACCGTACCGGTGACGGTTTCAGAGGCAGCTCTGGGGGCGAAGATCGAGGTGCCGACCATCGACGGCCGGGCCTTGCTGAAGGTCCCCCCGGGCACGCAGAGCGGCCAGAAATTACGCATGGCCGAGCGCGGCGTTCCCTCGGCCGCACACGCCGGCGTGCGCGGCAACCAGATTGTCACCATCGAGGTGACAGTCCCCAAGGTGCAGGATGAGCGCTCGAAGGAGATCCTGCGCGAGCTGGCCAAACTGAATCCGGAAGACCCGCGCGAAGCGATCTGGGCGAAGGTCTAAGCCAAACGCTGAGACAGCAACAACCGAGGGAGACAGCGGCAGACAATGACAGAGATGGCGGCACAGGATGAGATCGTACGCGACGACGCCAATGAACTTCTGAATGCCTCCGTCTCCTACGGCAAGCGGATGCTGCGCAAGTACGGAGAGTTCGGACCATTCGGCTTCCGATTAAATGAAGACGGCCAGGCGGTCATGGAGCCCATCGCACAGCATCAGATGCCTGCCGATGCTGCGTTGCTGCACGATCTGTTGCGCCAGCAGCTGACCGAGCGGGCACAGCGCGGCAAGCTGCCGGGCGCGGCCCTGGCCTCGAATGTGACCATGGCGCAGCCCTCGAGCGAGGGCTATTGTGATGCCATCATGGTAGAGATCGAGCACCGCAAGGGCTATGTGATCAAGGCGTTTGTCCCATATAAGATCACCGGAGGCCAGTTTTTTGGCTTCTTCCCCCGCGTGGTGCGATTCGGATCGATTCGGACGCAACCGGCGGTGGCCCAGCTCTTTACTTTCTGAGGAACTGCCATGCCGACAAAGCGAAAATCTAAAGGCGCCTATATGATCTCGGCCGTCGCCGAGATGTATGGCATTCATCCCCAGACGCTGCGGCTTTACGAGCGCGAAGGCCTGCTGAAGCCCTCACGCAGCGACGGCAATACACGCATGTACACAGATGAGGACCTGGAGCGCCTCGAGTTCATCCTTAACCTTGCGCGCGACCTGGGCGTGAATATTGCAGGCATTGCCATCATTCTCCAGATGCGTGAGCGCATGGAGGAGATGAACCGGCAGATGCAGGGATTTGTGGACTACGTGCGGTCGGAGATGGTGTCGCGGATGCAGGGGATGGGGCAGCCGGCGGCCTCAGCCATCGTGCCGCTGCGCCGTCCTGTGGTCGTCTCGCCTAAGCCAGCTACCCCCAAGCCAAAAGCACGCCGATAAGTCCCGTTTTTCGAAGCGATTACGATATCGTTAGCGCAACTTTCCCAGCGCTGCGCTAGTCTAATATGGTGCTCGGTACACGTAGTCTTTACAGATAACCCAGGCATCCTAGCCGCCCCATGATGAAACTTTTGCTTGGCCTCAGCCTTTTGGGCCTGCTGAGCTCCACAGTGTTCAGCATTCTGGTTTTTCGCGCCGCCGGACGTTTTGTGCGGCGCCGTCGCGATGCTCTTCGCGCTGATTCTCCATCCTTCTCTGCGCCGGTCTCACTTTTTAAGCCGCTTCACGGAGACGAGCCCCAGCTCGAGGCGCATCTCGAGAGCTTTTTCCGGCAGGATTATCCGAAATACGAGATTCTCTTCGGCGCCCGTGTCGCGACCGATCCCGGACTTGAAGCCGCACGCCGCGTCGCTGCCCGTTATCCGCATATTCCCGTGAAATATGTGCTCACCGGCGAACCGTGGCATATCAATGCCAAGGTCTGCACGCTGGAATTGATGGAGCGTGCCGCAGCCTATGACATCTTTATCGTCAGCGACAGCGATGTCCGCGTGACTCCGAATTACCTGCGCGAAGTTGCTGCTCCCTTCGCCGACTCAAAAGTCGGCGCCGTTACGTGCCTCTATCGTGGCGTCGGCAGCAATGGACTCTGGTCGAAGCTCGAAGGCGCGGGTATGTCCGTGGAGATGACGGCCGGAGTGCTCGTGGCCGACATGCTGGAAGGCACGCAGTTTACCCTTGGCCCCACCATGGCCGCACGCCGCAGCTGCGTTCAGGAGATGGGCGGCTTCGGCTCACTCGGTTCGTATTGCGCCGACGATTTTGTGCTGGGCAACCGGATTCACAATAACGGTCATACCGTGGTGCTCTCCACGCACATCATCGATCACATCGTACTGAACGAGGATTTCGTCGATTCCCAGAAGCACCAGATCCGCTGGATGAAGTCCACGCGCTTTTCACGGCCCAAGGGACACTTCGGCACCTGCCTCACCTTCAGCGTGCCGTTCGGCATTCTTGGCTTCGTCGCTGCACTCCTCGATCATCTGCCACATTTCGCATTTGGCCTGTTGGGCTTCAGTGTCCTTAGCCGTGCACTGCTGGCAGCTGTGATCAGCCGCAACGTTGTCCAGGAAAAGAACTGGCTCCAGACAGCCGCCCTCTTCCCTCTGCGTGATCTTCTTGGATTTTTCTACTGGGCCGCGAGCTATGCGGGCAGCACGATCGTCTGGAGAAATCAGAATTACATTTTGACTACCGATGGCCTCATGCTTCCCGCCGAAGCCGAGGACGACTCGAAGAGCGCTCCGGCGTTCACCTCCTGAGCGGGCCAACGCCCTGCTTCGCAACCGCCGATCCGGCAGGCTGATGGCCTGTCGTTGACCTTGGCAAGCACGGATTTACACATGTATCGGAAACAGAAAACCCGCGGCGTGTCTTTTCTCTGCCTCGCCGCTTCCCTGCACGTCCAACCTGCCGCGAGTGCCACCCGATGAGCACCGGCAGAACTGCAGTCATCATCGGAGCCGGGCCCGCCGGGCTCACCGCAGCGCTCGAGTTCCTTCGCCGCAGCGACATTCGCCCCATCGTGCTTGAGGCCAGCCATCGTATCGGCGGCATCTCCTGCACGATCGAATACAAGGGCAACCGCATGGATATTGGCGGACACCGCTTCTTCTCGAAGGTGGACCGCGTGATGGACTGGTGGACCGAACTGATGCCGATCGTCTCGGACGAGAGCGGTGACGGCGCACACACGGTCAGCTACCAGAATCGCACCAGCACCGTAAATGCCCGCACAGCCAGCGAGGACGAAGAGCTGGTCATGCTTGTGCGTCCGCGCAAGAGCCGCATTTATTTCCTCCGCGGCTTCTTCGATTACCCGATCACCCTGAGCGCAGGCACACTGGCGCGGCTCGGACCAGTGCGCACCATCAAGATCGGTATCAGCTATCTGCTGGCGCGCATATTTCCGCGCAAGGAAGAGAAAACGCTCGAAGACTTCCTGATCAACCGCTTCGGCAAAGAGCTCTACAAGACCTTCTTCCAGTCCTACACCGAGAAGGTATGGGGCGTGCCATGCGACCAGATCAGCGCGGCCTGGGGCGCACAGCGCATCAAGGGACTCTCGCTTCGCACGGCTGTCATGCACTTCCTCAAGAAGGCCTTCAGCCGCAAAAAGAAGTCGAGCGATATCGCGCAGAAAGACACCGAGACATCGCTGATCGAGAAATTTCTCTATCCCAAGCTTGGACCTGGCCAGTTGTGGGAGCACGTCGCGGATGAGGTCGTCCGCATGGGGGGCGAGGTACGCATGAACACTCGCGCCGAGCGGCTCTTCACCGATGGCAACCGCGTGACCTCCGTCGAGGTTCGCTATGAAAGCGGTGAGACCGAGATCATTCGCGCCGACTTCGTCTTCTCGACCATGCCGATCCGCGAGCTGATTCACTGCCTGGACGCGCCGATCCCGGCGAATGTGAAAGAAGTGGCCGAAGGGCTCATCTATCGTGACTTCATCACCGTGGGCCTGCTGGTGAACAAGTTAACTGTCACTGAGCCGGATGGATCACCACTCAAGGACACCTGGATCTATATCCAGGAGCCGGATGTGACGGTAGGAAGGCTCCAGATCTTCAATAACTGGAGCCCATACATGGTCGCCGATCCGACAAAGGTCTGGATCGGGCTCGAGTATTTCTGCTACGACACCGATCCGATGTGGCATATGCAAAACGATGAGATCGCGCGTTTCGCAATCGCCGAAGTGGAGAAGATCGGCATCCTGAAGACTGGGGATGTACTTGACGCGCATGTCGTGCGTGTTCCGAAGACCTATCCCGCATACTTCGGAACCTATGATCGGTTCGAAGAGATTATCGAATACACTTCGAAATTCGAGAATCTCTTCCTGGTAGGCCGCAACGGCATGCATAAGTACAACAACCAGGATCACTCCATGCTGACGGCGATGACTGCCGTGGATAACATCACCGCAGGGAATTTCGATAAAGACCCGCTATGGAAGATCAACACCGAGCAGGAGTATCACGAGGAGAAGAACGGCTCAGAGAAGCAGTAACCCCTGCGTCTCTTCCCTGCTTCAGAAAAGCCTGCGCTCACGCGCAGGCTTTTCTCTTAGATGGAAACGAGATCACTCCCACTGCGAGGCATGCCGGCGTAGCCACCAGCATGGTGTAACGCCATGCGGAAAGATTGCTCTGGCGCACTGTGTTGGCTGCGTCCCCATATAGTCATACTCGGCCTTGTTGCCCTTGAGGGGCGTGGCGAGGAATTGCTTGACGTCGACAGAATCATAACCGCGGCCGCGTGCGGACTGAAGATGGAACACAGCAAAGTCGACGATGTAGGCCCCAATGAAAGCCACCACCAGCACTCGCACAGCCAGCCACAGCAGCTTCTTCATCGCGCCTCCGCGAAATGAGATAAGAACCAACCCTTTAGCTAGTGCGCACGGACCGGCAGATGCGCGAGCACGTCTTCGGGCTCAGGCCGCACGCGATAGTCGGCATGCGCTTCGGCATAGAGCACGGTGCCATCCATATCGATAACATAGGTTGCGGGCAGCGGCAGACGCCAGCTCTCTTCCCCATTCACGAAGGGGATGTTCACCAGGACGCTGCGGTAATACTGACGCTGAAAGTCCGGAACGGTATAGGCAATACCAAACTGCTCAGCCACACGACACTCCTCATCCCGCAAGAGCGGGAAAGGAATGTTGTGCTGACCCTGCGTGAAATCGCTCTGCCGCGTCGTTTGCGGAGAAATCGCAACCAGCAAACCACCGCGCTCGCGCACAATGGGATAAAGATCGCGCCACACTTCGAGCTCCGTGACACAGTATGGGCACCAGCGTCCACGAAAGAAGTTGACGACCAAGGGACCAAGTGCAAGCAGGTCCGAGGAATTTACGCGGCGGCCATTGGCATCAGGCAGTGCAAACTCGGGGATCTTGGCACCCACGCCGAGAATCTTCTGCTCGATCCCGGTAGCAAACAGCTCTTCTACGGCACGCTCACCGATGGCCAGCCGCTCCGGCTGCACAAGAGTACGCGTATTGGCAGTGATTTCGTCGAGCTGGTCCTGAAGATGGGGCATTTCGGCTACCTGCCCATTCCGCCACGCATGCCACCGAGCATGCCCATAGCGCGGCGCTGCAGCATGCCGCCCTTGCCCACGTTCTTGAACATCTTGCGCATCTGCGCATACTGGCGGAGAAGCTGGTTCACCTCCTGTACGGAAGTACCCGAACCGGCGGCGATGCGCTTACGGCGGCTGCCGGAGATGATCTCGTGGTTGTTGCGCTCGTGCTGCGTCATGGAGTTGATAATGGCCTCCACGCGCGTGAACTGCTTTTCATCGACCTGATCGGCCATCTGCTGCATGCCGGCGAATGGGCCGACGGAGGGCAGCATCTTCATGATGCTCTGCAATGAACCGAGCTTGCGGATCTGCCGCAACTGGTCGCGGAAGTCTTCCAGCGAGAAGCCATCGCCGCTCAGCGCCTTCTTCGCGAACTCTTCGGACTTCTTCTTATCGAGCGTGGCTTCGGCCTTCTCGATGAGCGTCATGATGTCGCCCATTCCGAGGATGCGGCTCACGATACGATCGGGATGGAAGGGCTCGAAAGCATCCGGCTTTTCACCCAGGCCGATGAACTTCACCGGCTGTCCGGTGACATGGCGGATAGAAAGCGCAGCACCACCGCGCGCATCGCCATCCATCTTGGTGAGCACTACGCCGGTAAGCGCGAGGCGCTTGTGGAACTCTTCGGCCGAACGCACTGCGTCCTGGCCGGTCATGGCGTCGGCGACAAAGAGGATCTCCTGCGGAGCGAGCAGCGACTTGAGCATCGACATCTCGTCCATCAGATCGGTATCGATGTGCAGACGGCCTGCAGTATCGACGATGAGCGTGTCGCAGCCGCTGATGACAGCCTCGCGGCGCGCTTCCTTGGCAAGGCGCTCAACAAGCGGCGTGCCAGCCTCTTCGCCCTTGGTATCGCCTTCGTAGATCTTGGCCTTGATCGAGTTCGCAACCACCTTGAGCTGCTCACGCGCGGCCGGACGATAGACGTCGACCGAGACGAGCATGGGGCGATGACCGCCCTTCTGCAGCCACGCAGCGAGCTTGCCGGAGGTGGTCGTTTTACCGGAACCCTGCAAGCCGGCCATGAGGATGACCGTTGGCGGACGCGAGGAGAACTGGAAACGCGCGGTGTCCTTGCCGAGCAAAGCGACCAGTTCGTCACGAACGATCTTGATGACCTGCTCGGTGGGTGAAAGCGCGGTCATGACTTCCTGGCCGACAGCCTTGGCGCGAATGTGCTCGATCAGTTCCTTGACGACGTTCAGGTTGACGTCGGCTTCGAGCAGGGCGACGCGAATTTCGCGCAGCGCCTCCTGGATGTTTTCTTCGGTGATGGTGCCCTGGCCGCGCAGGTTTTTGAATGCGCGCTGCAGCTTCTCAGAAAGATTCTCAAACATGGCTCATCTAGCAGTTTATCAGTGCAATGGCAGCTGGGAATTCTGGAGCAGAGTTCCGCCAATTTGAGGCCTCAGGTGTGGAAAAAGAGGGACATTCCAGTGCAACGCTCATCAGCCGAAGAAGCAAGCCCTCTTCGCGAAAACCCCTATCGATACTGGAGAAAACATCATTTATTGAAATCTCCGCAAGAACGCATAGCGAGCTGCGATGAGGCAGTTTGACCAGAGTACCCCCAATTGTTACTATCAAGTTGCGGGGTGGAGCAGTCCGGTAGCTCGTTGGGCTCATAACCCAAAGGTCGCAGGTTCAAATCCTGCCCCCGCAACCAAATAAAGATGCAATAGGGTCAGAAGCTTAAGAGGTTAAAGTTCTTAGACCATTAATTCGTTAATAGCACTTGATGGTTCAAGGTGGCCACTTGCCTGCCAGCTTCACACTCATTCTGCCGAGTGTATTTCTATTTCTCTACAGATTTCAAAACAGATTCCTCAGCCCAATCAGACGCTTTGAGGCTCCTGTCCCATTCCCGTATGCATCCAGCGTGAACGAGCCAGTGAACGCATGGCCTAACCACTCCTAAATGGTCTGCCTTGAACCCCGTAGGATATCTAGCAACGAGATATCGAAATGCCTGCAGGCATAGAAGTCAGCCCCATAGATTTCAAGGGACCACAGGAGTGGTCGCGTCTCGCATTCACAGTAAAACTCCATATCCCTCGGCATTCCCATCTGCGAAGTAAATACGTATTCATGATCTTTGGCAGGTCCACTTTGCGACCGACTCGCACAGCAACGACCAATTGCGGTAATGGCGCCAGAGTCTGAACCGTATTATCTGTCTTTAGAGTCTGTTCCTAACCAAGCCGAATGGACTGATTGATTGAGGGTCAGACTTTCCCTGTCGATACCAGCCAGCCCTGCAAGTTCGCCGCACGCAGCCCGGTTTCAGCTTCAGGCCTCTAATCTGACTGGCTAAATTCGCATCCGCTTGAGCAATAAAGACTAAATACAGTGCGCGGCACACGGCGGAGCGAGTCGAGAACCTGTTGCGTCAGATTAAAGTAGCGATCGCGAGTGGGAAAACGAGGGTACAGGCGCGCAAGGAGTCATCGATCATAGAGCAGACATATTACCGCCGGCGCCGTGAGGAGCTTGGAGATATACATGCGAAGCGCTTGTAGTGCACGTGGAGAGAAGATGGTCGAGTGTTAAAGGTAATCGCATCCCTGTCCAAAACGATAGTAAGAAAGGCTTGCCGGAACATCTTCACTTGGCAGCGGACCAGAATTCGTCACGCACGACCTGCACAAATGGCTTGCTAAGGCTGGAGTGAAAACAATGTATTTCGAACTCAACTCTCCGTTGGAGAATGGTTGCTGCAAGAGCCTCAACGCCAAGGCACACGATGAGTTCATAAATGGGTATCTTCTACTACTTGCCCAAAGAGCTGCGCGTGTTGGCTGAACGCTGGCACAAACGTGCAACACATTATCATTGGGCTATAGGCGGTCGGCACTAGGAACATGGCTATGCCCGCTGGGCAGCCGAGGGGAGGTAGTCGCTTCTCCAGCCTCCATTAATCGATACGCTACATGAGCAATCTCTCTGGCACAAAACATCGGGGAAGTCACAAGTAGAGCCGACACTGAATTTGAACCTGTGGTTGACCCTGTATTTGGCTTAAGGCGAAGGAAGAGAATAAGCGCTTTCCGCTCTCAGGAATGAGCCATATTGGGCATTTACCTATTCCGCCTGTACCCTGTACCACGAAACAACATTTTATCGTCTAAGCAATGAGATATGCTGTGAACGGCTATTTAAGGTAGGGACACGATACCGATTTCAGGACAATGGGAGCCTAAAGACAGCCACGTGAAACAATCTGAAGATTATCAAATCCTGTCGACGGCCACCCAATACCGTGAAGAGCGAGATGTATCCTTGATCGATGTCCTCATAGTGATAGCGCGACGCAAGCGGCTCATCTTGGGTACTGCTTTTGCGGCTGCTTCGGTGGGCACCGTAATTGCTTTGCTCCTGCCTAATCAATATACCGCTGAGACATTGCTACTGCCTCCCAGCCAGAACTCCTCAATGGCAACGACTCTGACCAACCAGGTTGGAGCTTCTTCGCTGGCCTCACTTGCCGGCGGCTCACTAAGCCTGAAAAATCCGGGAGAATTGTATGTTTCCCTACTGCATACTCGCACCGTCGAAGATGCGGTAATCCAGCAATTCGGATTGATGGCCCGGTATAAAGTAAAGCACGAGGTCGATGCGCGAAAGGTGCTGGAGAGCCATGCCGTAATTTCGCTGGGCGTGAAGGATGGGTTGATACGTATTGCAGTGACCGATCGCGACCCCAAGATCGCAGCGACTATCGCAAATGGATATGTGGCAGAGTTCAGGAACCTATCAGCCAATCTTGCCATTACAGAAGCAGCACAAAGACGCAAATTTTTCCAGCAGCAGTTCGAGGATGCAAAAAACAACCTGGCAAATGCGGAGGTTGCGCTCAAGAATACAGAGCAGTCTACCGGCATATTGCAGGTTGATAGTCAAGCGAAGGCATTGATTGAGTCAGCTGCTGCTTTGCGAGCTCAGATCACAGCTAAACAAGTGCAGCTTCAGGGTTTGCGCGCATATGGGACAGAGAACAATCCTGCGGTGATTACAGCCACGAACGAATTAGAGGCACTGCAGGAGCAACTCGCTAAACTGGGCGGCTCTCAAGCAGATGCAGGTGGTGGCTTGATCATTCCCCAGGGGAAAGTTCCTCAGGCGGGAATGGAATACATTCGCAAATATCGGGATGTCAAATACTATGAAACCATCTTCGAACTACTTGCCCGACAGCTTGAAGTTGCGAAGCTTGACGAGGCACGTGAAGGCGCGCTGATTCAAGTAGCCGACTCTGCAGTTCCACCGGACAAGAAGTCTGCACCATCCCGCTCCATGATCGTTGTTCTGACTTTCCTGGCCGGCGCAATCATCAGCTCACTGTTTGCGCTTGTGCAGGCAGCTATACATTCAGCAAATGCCACGCGACGGATGCAACTGGATTTGTTGTTCAATGCGCTAAGCCTCTCGAAACGCAAATAACTTTTTGAGTTAGAAATCGAGATCTTCCTCTTAGCTGGTATGCATAAATGAGTTCCATCCTCACAAATCGGCCATCGAGCCGCAGGCGCCTGCTTGAAAACATCTTCTCGCTCTACATGCTGCAAGGTTTGAACTATTTCATACCGATGGCCGTCTTGCCATACCTGATCCGCATGCTGGGCGTCGAGATGTACGGACTGGTCGCTTTCAGTCAGGCCTTTGCGCAGTACTTTGTCATCTTCACCGATTACGGATTTAACTTTTCCGCTACACGCTACATCGCAAAGCACAGAGATTCCTCACAGGACATCAGCGACATGTTCTGGCAAGTCTACATTTTAAAGTTCGGATTCCTTGTCGCAGGAATGTTCATCCTGGGCGCGTTGATTCTGATGGTGCCGCGATTACACCACGACTATCCTTACTTTTTGTGGGCATATTTGGCAGTACTGGGAAATGTCTTGTTCCCGCAATGGTATTTTCAGGGCATAGAAAAAATGAAATACATCTCTGCCTGTACAGGAATTGCCAAGATTCTCTCCGCGCTGGCGCTCTTTGTCTGGGTACGCCACCCGCAAGATGGCGTACTGGCAGTCATCTTCCAATCCGGTGGAGTATTAGTTGCCGGCGCGCTAGGCTTCGTAATCGCTTTGCACGAAATAGGTGGGTCATTTGTGCTGCCTGCGATATCATCCCTGCGCACGACACTAAGAGATGGCTGGCATCTGTTTGTTTCTTCGGCCGCCATCAGCCTTTACACAAACACAAATCTGGTCTTGGTCGGACTGATCGCTGGCAACATTCAGGCGGGATATTTCAGTGTGGCAGAAAAAATTGTGCGCGCCATGAGCGGCCTCATCTCGCCCGCTATGCAGGCGCTTTTCCCGCATGTCAACGCGCTTCTGGTGCAGTCTCACGAGCGAGCGCTCGAGATGTTGACAAAGCTCCTGCGTGGAGTGGCAGGCTTTACATTCCTGGCCTCTACCTTCTTGCTGCTCTTTGCAAGGCCACTTGCAACCCTGCTCTTCGGAAAGGGTACTGCCGAAGCAAGCATCGTAGTGATAAGGTTGATCGCATTTCTGCCCTTCTTGATCGGCGTTAGCAACGTGCTTGGGATACAAACTATGCTGCCTTTAGGTTTTGATCGCCCATTCAGCCGCATTTTGATCATTTCCGGACTGGTAAACCTTGCTTTCGGCATCCCCTTGATTCATTTTCTCGGAGCGAGGGGCGCCAGCATTTCGGTACTCCTCACAGAGGCCTACGTCACGTTGGCAATGGTACTTTTTTTGCAACGCAAGAATATTCATTTATTTCGTTCGGAGTTTGCTGGATGAAGCTTGATGTATTAGTTGTGGGAGCGGGATTTGCTGGCTGTGTCGTTGCAGAGCGCCTTGCTTCGTCCGGCAAATCCGTACTGGTCATTGATCGTCGCGAACATATTGCAGGCAATGCTTTCGACAAGCAAGATGCCGCAGGAGTCCTCGTCCATCAATATGGACCTCATATCTTCCATACGAATGCACCGCATATAGTCGAGTACCTTTCGCGCTTTACAGACTGGCGTCCGTATGAGCACCGAGTACTCTCATCCACGGATGGAAAGCTCTATCCCATGCCGATCAATCGCACAACCATCAACTCGCTTTATGGTCTTTCTCTCGACGAAGCCGGCATTGCTGCTTTCCTGAAAAGCGTCCGCGAAAAACGAGACCGAATCGAAAATAGCGAAGACTTAGTTTTGAGCAGTATAGGGCGCGATCTATGTGATCGCTTCTTCCGTAACTATACGCGCAAGCAATGGGGACTCGAGCTCTCGCAACTCAGCGCTACTGTTGCTGGTCGCATCCCGGTACGCACCAATGACGACGACCGATACTTCACGGATACCTTTCAGAAGATGCCTGCCGAGGGGTATACCAGCATGTTCCAGAATATGCTCAACCACCCCAACATCACGCTCGAACTAGGAACCAGCTTCCAACAAGTTGCAAGCCGCATGCAGGCAGCGGAGATTTACTATAGCGGCCAGATCGATGAATTTTACAATTTCCGTTTTGGTTTATTGCCCTATAGGTCCCTGCGTTTTGAGCACGAGCATCTTCCCGGTACGAAGTATTTTCAGCAGGTTGGAACGGTCAATTACCCGAATGATCACGACTTCACACGAATTACTGAGTTCAAGCATCTGACAGGTCAAAAGCATGCGGGGACATCGATTGTTCGAGAGTATCCGCAGAGCCAGGGTGATCCATATTATCCAATTCCTACGCCGGAGAACCAGGCGCGGTATGAGCAGTACAAGCAACTTGCCGCCGCGGATAAGCATGTACATTTCATAGGAAGGCTCGCAGAATACCGTTACTACAATATGGATCAAGTTGTAGCAGCTGCCTTGAATCTCATGAAAAACTCCCTACGATGAAGCGCCTCTGGCCCGACTAAGGTGAAGTAGTAAATGACAGAAATGCAACAGCACGCTCCCATTGCCTTCAAAGAGAAAACCAATTTGCTCGAGTGGGCGATTTCTCCTTATGGAGCCACGTTGCTTTCCTCCGTCATCTTCTTTAGTGCATGGCTTCTACCTCCGTCTATTTACTCCATCGGGCTTGATGAGCCCGATTATCTCTGGCTTGACCAGTCCAGCTTCTTTCTTTTTGCCTCTTGCGCGATAGCCTTTGTCCTCGGCGTACGCTTGGCTGACAAGAAAGTTCGCTTTCAGCGTCGCAGCCCCATACCCGCACATATTCCCCCTGTGCCATATATCCTGCCGCCGTTAGTTGCCACATTAGCTTTTGGGCTGGTAGGTGTTCTGCTGATACTCCGTGCGCAACCGCAGATTATTATCGCGCTATTGTCTGGGGCCGGTGAGAATATCAAGGGAGACTTGTTCGAGGTGGCGCTTCCAGCTGGTATTGCTGCGGCTGGTTCTGCAATGCTCGCAGTATTATACTGGGGAGTAAATGCCTATTCGGCCGTGCCGAAAGGTCGAAATAAGAAAATTATCGGCCGGATCCTGGCAGGATATATCTCCATCTCATTTGCAATTGCTTTCATAAAATTTTCTCGCAATGATTTGATGTCGTTAATCCTTGGGATTATGACGATCAGGATTGCGAATGGAATACGTTCAGGTCGCACGGATATTCGCGAAGTCAAGCTTGTAGCCAAGGCTCTGGCTACCATGGTGGCACTCTTCTTGATGATCTCTTTGTTAAGAGGAACCTCTTCAGATGAGCTTCTGGGGAACTTTTTCGGCTATACCATCTCAGGCTACAACCGGATGGCCGCAATCGTGCATCATCAAATTCCTTATCTTGACGCCGGGAACGGAGATCATTTGTTCAACGGCATTCTTCAGAATCGCACCATTAATAACCTGTTCCCTTTTCAGGCCATGTATAACCTTCCAGATCAGCTAGATGTATGGCTTAGTGATTTCACTGCTGTTCTGGGGGCAGGATTGATGTCGCAATATACGTTTGCCAGCTGTTTTGGCTTCATTTTCATTGATGCCGGTTGGTGGACCCCTGCTGTAGTGTTTTTTTGCGGGGTGTTCAGCGGTCACATGTGGAAACGCTTCAAGCAAAACAAGGGCATTGGCGTCGTTGTATACCCCATGATTTTTTTTACGATTCTGATGTGGTTTGGCACAAATACGTTGATCAGCATGAATACGATCATCTTTATCCTCACCACGGCTGCACTCCTTGCATACGAAAATCTCTTTAAGCTGCTCGCACTTGCCACTTCAGGTATCAGAAATGCAACCCCGCATGGAATCGCAAATCTGCCCCTACCACCGGATAGAATGTGACGGAAATAAACATGGAGTTTTATCATGGCAATTTCTATCCGCGAATTGGAAATGGAGTACCGCCCGATCGACATGTCGAATGGTCATTTTTACGGAAGCGTTTGAAGTAGATACTCATTTTTCGGCCAGATAACCAGTACGAGGGTTAAAGGATAGAATCAAGGTTTCATTTCGTGTTGAAGTATTTCGTTAATGAGAGCACATGGAAAAAACAATCGCTGCTGTCGTAGTAACTTATAACCGCAAGGTTCTGCTCGGGAGCTGCCTGAACGCGCTGCTGTCACAAACCAGACTCCCAAAGATGGTTTACGTGATTGACAACGCAAGCACGGATGGAACGAAGCAGTACATTAAGGAGCTTGGGTATCTCGAAAACCCTCGCATCCGCTATGTGCCATTAGCTCGAAATCTCGGCGGTGCAGGCGGCTTCCGAAGCGGCATGGAGATAGCTGTCCGCGATGGCTACGATTATTTGTGGATCATGGATGATGATGCAGAGCCCAAGCTAGACGCCTTGGAACGCATGATGCCATTTGTTGCGCGAGAGGATATCAGTGCGTTGGCAAATCTAAAAGTCGACTCCGATGGCGCCCCTCAGATTTATCACCTGGGAAACATAACTTGGAATCCATTTGTCGATCTCGTAAAGCCGCTCTCACCAACGGACTACGCAAACAAGCAATCGCTGGATATTCAGTTCTCTTCCTTCGTCGGATTACTGATTAGCAGGCGCGCTATCGAACTAAAGGGGCTGCCGCGCTCAGACTTTTATATTCATTGCGATGACTTTGAATATTGCGTCCGGCTTAATCATGTCGGCCAAATGTTGCTGATCCCTGATAGCGTAATCGTTCATAATTCTCCACGAGCGATCCCGGCCAGGAAGAGATTCCTAATGCTTACGGCAGCCCCAGACACCTTAAAGGCGAGTTGCTTCCGGTATTACGGTGAACGAAACAGCACATGGGTGGTAAAAACATATTCCCCGCTTGGTTGGCTTGGCGCCTTTCTTTGGGCGACCACGCGTATTGCTAGGCGAACAATAAAGGCAACGATCTTTGAGAGAGACCACTATTGGACTCGTTTGCATGTTCTCATCCGCGGTTTTACGGATGGGTTGATCAGTCATTTTGATAACTCATTCCCTACTCAAATAATAAATGCAAAGATGAATCCGGAAGGCCGGGAGTAGCGATGAAGGATCGCGACAATCCAGACAAGCCAGCACGGATTTTTGCAGTTATCGTTCTTTACAAAAAAACGATTGAAGACTGTGTAACGCTCCAAACCCTTTTGACCGCAATGCGGGAAGTTTCATCTGACGCTCTTTTTCTTAAAGTACTTCTTTTTGACAATACGCCCCAGGCCATTTCCCCAACTGAACTTCCTGGAAATGTGCAATACAAGGCCGCTTCGAAGAATGGCGGATTATCTGGGGCATATAACTTCGCCCTGTCTATTGCTGAGAGCGAAGGTTATGATTGGCTCATCACTCTCGACCAAGACTCTCATCTGCCGCAGAATTATCTCTCGCGCATGACAGAAGCTGCGCAATCCTTCGCCAGCAATACCAGTGTGGCTGCTGTCGTTCCTCAACTGGCGGATCGTGGGCTCCAGTTGTCTCCTTATACGCACGGTTTCCTGCGAGCATCTGCTATCCCAAGCAAATTCGTAGGCTTTATCCCCAGAGAGCTTCATGCTTATAATTCAGCAGCCATGCTGCGGGTAAGCATACTGATTGAGCTAGGAGGCTTTAGCTATCTGTTCTGGCTAGATGCTCTGGATGAATGGCTGTATTCGCAATTTTTCAGAATCAACAAACGGGTCTTCGTAGATGGTGAGATACAGATCGAGCATGAGCTTTCCATCCTCGATGTGAAGAACAGGGTCAATTATCCGCGTTATCAAAATTTTCTGCACGCGGAAGCAGCCTATATTGACATGTATAGAGGATTTTCTGCTTCATGGGTGCACAATCTGCGCTTAGTCGTGCGCTGGGTGCGCAATCGGCGGGCAGGCGTGGATATCTCGCTTCAAAATCTTCTTCTTGATTGCTTAAAGGACAGACTATTACACCCTAAAAAGCAACGCATTGCAAAATGGACAAATGATATGGAGAAATTTAATGCAGAACTCTATGCCCCTCCAGATCGTTAATCAGGATACACAAGAATTCTCGCGCCCGGCGGTTTCAGTATGCATGGCAAGTTATAACGGAGAAAAATTCATTGAAGCCCAGTTAAAGTCTATTTTGGATCAACTTTCGGATGCGGATGAAGTAATCGTAGTGGATGATGCGTCCACGGATTCCACTTGTGAGCGAGTGCTGGCATTTCGTGATGCGCGCATTCATCTTATCCAGCATCAGCAAAATACAGGCGTCGTACGCACATTTGAAGAGGCCATCCGTCTCGCTTCTAGGCCAATTATAATTTTGGCCGATCAAGATGATGTGTGGGCCCAGGATAAGGTGCAAACTGTGACCAGAAAATTCCTGGAAAATCCGAAACTCATGCTGGTAGCCCACGACGCCACATTGATTGATGAAAACGATCAGGTGCTTGGTCCCTCATTCCTCGCTCTCAGGGGTGGTTTCAGTTCGGGACTCTGGAGCAACCTTTGGAAAAACCGTTACGTTGGCTGCACGCTTGCCTTCCACTCAGAACTGCGTCGCGAAATTCTTCCTTTTCCGCACCAATATGACGTATTGCACGATATGTGGATAGGAGTTCGCTGTGCTTGGATCAAGACCCCGATAGAATACATTGATCGGCCACTGATCTTATATCGTCGGCATAGTGGGACCGCAACTGGCAGAAAGCAAAATAATCCATATAGAAAGAGCCGTCTTCGCATCGATTTGCTTGCGGCGCTTTTCAGCTTCTGTCGTCGCATCTAATCTCTCCTAGTCTTTAGGCCATAAGCTCTCAGCCTCAGTGCTAGATGATGGCGTATGGGAACAATTCCTTCGAAATAGAAAGCATAGAGGTCTTCAGCCAGATGCAGCCCGATCTGAGCTGATCATTGCTGTAGGTGCATATTGAAGAAGCTTGCGAGATTAGTCAAAGATGATAAGATTCGAGGCATGAAATTCAGCTTTGTAATTTTGACTTGGAATCGACATGCTTTTCTTGAAATTTGCCTTCGGGCCCTCACGGAAAGCCTCTCGAAGAGCCATAGTTACGAAATTTTGGTAATGAACAACAATTCCAGTGATAGAACTACCGAGGTTCTTGAACTTTATCAAGGACAAGACCGTTTTAGGATATTCAATGCTAAAAAAAATCTAGGACTCAATGCCTATAAGAAACTCTTTAAGGAGAGCCAGGGAGATATCATCGTCACGGTGGACGATGATATCTTGCAGTTCCCGAAAAACTTCGACTTAACTTTTCTCGAATACATGGAATTATTTCCAGATTATGGGTATTTCGCATTGAACGTAGTCCAAGATGAGCGCACAAACGGTGCTAAGCCGGGTCCCGAGCTTTATATAGACGAGACACGAAATGGCAAGACAATGCAGCTCGGCCCAGCAGGCGGATGGTGTTCATGCTTTCGACAGCGCGACTTTGCGAAAATTCGATTGAGATTCAAGCTGTTTCCGCTTAGCATGAAGCATCCTGAAGATGGATTTATCACTTGGAATTTTAAAAATAAATTAAAACTCAAGTGCGGGGTTATTAAAGATGCCATTTGCCTGCATGCTTGTGGCCCATTCTATGCAAAACAATATGACCACCTTGATCGTGAAATCGCAAAATATTCAAAAGTAGGCCTCAAGTCAATCGCCGCGCAATACGAGAAAATCAAACGACAATAGATATCAGCGTTATCCGATAAATTGATACTTATTGGCAATGCGTATAAATCTAAGAATGTTTTTACTGCTTGTCTACGCTTGGATATCTGTCAACCTAGCTTACCTTTTCGTATTAAAGCCCTCTCAGTGAAGGTTCTGCCCTAGAGAATCGAATTCCACATATATTCTTTTGCTCTGTATTAGCAAATCATGTGCACAAGTCGTACGCGCCAAGCCCTGGCTCGCTCTCCGAGCGAAGATACTCCTGCAAGTCTTTCATCACCATCGTATCGGGTCGGCGCTGCGATCATCTTCGCACTCGACCATCCTCTCTCTACACAGGCTAGAAGTGCTTCGCATGTGTGCTCGTCAATCAGCTTCACGACACTCACTGTTCTACCGTCATGCATCTGTGCGCTCACGAAGTCGTAGCTCTACACATTATTTGCACACACGAGCCTACGATCCATCATTGAATGACAGCCCTCCCCGTGACCTCTGCCTTTGCGGTACCTTTAGCCCTTCGCGACTCCAGATTCTCTCCTCCACCCGCCAACCAACGAAAATCTTGCTCTGGCTAAGAAATTCTATGCAGGCACAAAGATCAACATGGAGTTGCGCATGGAGTTCTTCAATGTCCTGAATCGCATGCAAGTCTGCGGACCAGACACCACAGTCACCGATGGGGCCGCGAACTTCGGCTACGTAGAACCTAACGGAAGCGGAGGAAGCAGTCCCTG